>NZ_JBTGPA010000032.1:0-2640 GCF_054326875.1 Bacillus sp. BC08
ATGGCAGAGAGGTCACACCCGTTCCCATACCGAACACGGAAGTTAAGCTCTCTAGCGCCGATGGTAGTTGGGACCTTGTCCCTGTGAGAGTAGGACGTCGCCAAGCAAAAACCTAAGTCGATTCGACTTAGGTTTTTTTGTATTTATTTTTATTTGCCGAATGTCATAATCCATAAATTTAGTAATCTTAAAGATGAAATAGGGACTGTCTAAATTGAAATTTGAGCGATAGGTGTCGTAAAAGGTGATAAAGTAATATGTTTAAATGTTAGTGTAAGGTAAGAATTACCTTTTTATGTTAACTGAGTTGTAGAATGACTAAAAAATTTTACTCTTTATATGAAAACGTTATGTAAAAAAAGCTATTCAGCTGTTTTTTACATAACGCTTTTTCATTTTTAAAAGATTTCACATGAGAAAAAATCTATAATTAAGATAGTTAACATATATTTTTTGATGGGTGTGGGGGATTATGAAAGAAATATGCATGTTATTAGTGGCCGTTATATTATGGGGGACAGCTATTGCACCAACAAAGTGGGCATTAGAATCTATTCAGCCATTTACTTTGTTGTTTATTCGCCTTTTCTTCGCGGGGGGAATCTGTTTACTATTCTCATTTAAACAATTAAAAAGATCAGTTGTACATAAACAGGTCCCGTGGAAAAGAATGAGTTTACTATCTTTTACTGGTGTAGCTGGGTATTTTATGTTCACATCCTACGGTATTTCTTTAACAAGTGGGTTGCATGTTAGTATCATTGATGCTGCATTGCCATTAGTTACAATTCTCTTTTCGGCATTCTTTTTAAAGGAGAAAATTCAGTTGAATTATTGGGTTGGAATTATGCTAGGAGCTATAGGTGTGCTCTTGATTACTGTTCCTTCTGACAATACTGATCAAGAGGTCTCTTTAATAGGGGATATACTTATTTTATTGAGCACTTTTTTATTTGCTTTCTATACGATATTGTTAAAACGCCCGAAGCAAGAGCGATATTTATCTAATAATGTTTTTACAACGCCAACTTTAATTATTGGAGCCGTTATTTTATTGCCTTTTGCAATGGGGGAAATCTTTTATTATGGTTTTCCAAAGATTGAAACATGGAAGACAGTATTTAGCGTAATGTATCTTGTTATAGGTGCAACAATTTTGGCGTATTGGTTTTGGAACAAAGCGTTAGAGAGGATTTCGGCATCGGTAAGTGGGTTATATTTAAATGCATTACCATTAATAAGTATTGTTACTTCAATTGTTCTATTAGATGAATCTTTAACGTGGAAGATAATGATAGGGGGAAGCTTAGTTTTAATAGGAGTAGGATGGGCAGATAATCAAAAAATAGGTGATTTATTAAAGAGGAATAGTTTAAATAGTAAGGACTGCTAAGTAGTATACTTTATGTAGTTTAAATGTTAAAAAGATACCTAATATATTAGGTATCTTTTTATATTTGGCAAAGATGATAGATTGAAATCAGTATGGATATTCTTTACTATATCTATACGTATCGAAATCATTTTGAAATATTGTTTGAACGAGTTGTATACATTCCGTATCATAAAAACTTTCGAAAGTGGGGTAGCGAGGAAATAAAGGATCAGTAATACTTGCTTTGCTAAAATTCCACCTATAGATCATAGCGGGAGTCTGATGATGCCAGGATGTTGATAATTTAATTATCGGTGCGGATTTTAATTCAAAGTGGCTCTCTAACTTTTGCATTTCCTGATCAAAATCCTCTAAGTAAATATAATTGGTTACATATGCTTCTTCACCTAGTATGTATTGTTGTGTAAAATGCGGATTCATATCATCTGTATGAGCACCTTTGGCGAGTAGGTAATATAAAAATTGTTTATATGAGATTCCTTTAGGAGAATTTTCATCTTGATATAAAAACTTGTGAAGGGGTTGCCATTCTGGGTTTTCTACATAGGGAGGTGTGATTAAGGATACGAAAGAACTAACGGCTCTTTTAAAAGGATTACGAACAAGTTTAAAAGTCTCTTTTTGTTTATCTCGTAATGCTATGCCTAGCCGCACATCGTAGGCGGGTGTACTTTTATATATGTTATATTCGTAATTATGAATAAAAGGATTATAGTTTAAAGCTGTTTGTAATAAATCAATCAATCTGGTAAAAAAACCAATTAGCAAGTGAAGTGCAGCCACTTTTTTGACTCCAAAATAGAATGAGAGGGAAGTTTCTGTGGTAGTGTGGTTTTCTGAAATTAGCATTGATGATGTGTAACATAGAAGAATCAAACAATCTCTACACTCCTTTCAGTTATCATAATTATATGTATTAAAAATAAGGAAGGGCTATGAGTAGTGAATGTTTTTTTGTGAAAAATGAAAAAGAGTTGTTGACTATTGTTAAATAGAGGTGTAATATAGAACAAGTCGCCGATGCAATAACGCAGAACGCGGCAAACGAAATGAAAAACTTAGTTGACATTGAAAGATGAAGATGTTAACATAAGGAAGTCGCAAATGAGCGACCGAGTAGTTCTTTGAAAACTGAACGAAACAAACAACGTGAAACGTCAATTTTTATTTTTAGATGCTAGACAAACTAACTTTATTGGAGAGTTTGATCCTGGCTCAGGATGAACGCTGGCGGCGTGCCTAAT
>NZ_JBTGPA010000033.1:0-449 GCF_054326875.1 Bacillus sp. BC08
CGCTTATCAGGCGTGCGCTCTAACCAGCTGAGCTATAGGCCCATAATTGAAAAGCGGGTGAAGAGAATCGAACTCTCGACCAGAGCTTGGAAGGCTCTTGTTTTACCACTAAACTACACCCGCATTAAATTGTAAATGGTGAGCCATGAAGGATTCGAACCTTCGACCCTCTGATTAAAAGTCAGATGCTCTACCAACTGAGCTAATGGCTCATTTTGAAAGTGGTGCCGACTAGAGGACTTGAACCCCCAACCTACTGATTACAAGTCAGTTGCTCTACCAATTGAGCTAAGTCGGCTTGCGATTTCAAAATGGTGGCTCGGGACGGAATCGAACCGCCGACACGAGGATTTTCAGTCCTCTGCTCTACCGACTGAGCTACCGAGCCTTTATGTAAAAAATGGCGGTCCCGACCGGGGTCGAACCGGCGATCTCCTGCGTGACAGGCA
>NZ_JBTGPA010000034.1:0-342500 GCF_054326875.1 Bacillus sp. BC08
CGCTTTAATGGGCAGTAAGACCCCCACCTCAAAATGCAGCGAAAGCAAAGAAGTTAGGTGGGGGATCAACTGCCCATAAAAGTCCGATTGGTGAGGGCTAATAATCAGTGGGGGGATGAAGAAAACCCCCACTGATTAAAGTTTCACTTTATTTCGCTATCTTCTCTCCCTAACCGGAGATTCCCACTACGCGGAAGATCTCATGCAAGAAACATTTTACCGAATGCTCGTCCATATTGACTATTATAAAGGAGAAGAAATTAGGCCGTGGTTATTTACAATTGCCTACAACGCCTTTATCGATTGGTATCGAAAAGAAAAAAGATATAAAACAACGACAGTTGAAGAATTCCATTTACCAAACGTGCCAAGTACAGAGCACTCTTATTTCGTAAAACATGAGATTGCTAGTTGGTTAGACAGTTTATCTTCTCTTCCCCTTGAAAGACGAAATGTATTACTACTACGAGATTACTATGGATTCTCGTATAAAGAAATAGCCGAAATGATTGGTCTCACACTAGCGAAAGTAAAAATTGAATTACACAGGGGACGAAAAGAAACGAAAAGCATAAAGGAGTGATAAAGATGGGTTGTACAGAGTTTAAAAAACTATGGGAAAAGTACGAAAACGGAACGCTCACGCATGATGAACAAGAGCAGTTAGAAAGTCATATTGAGATATGTGAAGAGTGTGAAGTTTACTTAGATGCGTTGCTTTCAAAGAGTGAACCGATAAAGAAAAGACTACCACCACAAAATCTTAAAGTCCCGTTTTGGAAAATAAAATGGAAACAGCGTTGGCAAACCGTTAGTTTTGTCCTTGCCGTTTGTATAGCAATCTATTTTGTTGGTCATTTTTCATCTTCTTTTTACTTCTATAATATGAAAAAATTAGCTGAAGTAGATGAGATTCCAGCACTCGCACTAGAAGCAACAATGCCAAATAGTCATTCCGCTGGAGGAAGTATGAAGGTTAAACCCTTTTTCCGTACAGAAAATGAAATGAATTTATTTAAAACGGTCGGCAAAAAAGAATTTCCAATCGGGACAGTAACAACGCGTAGTTTTTTATCATCTGTAGCTATCACAAATCAACCTTGGGCAAACAGAGCCTATTCAAAAAAACTTTCCTTTGTTCATCCAAAAATTAAAGAAGAAACTTCTTTGAAAGAATCATCTAAAAAAGTTTGGGATACACTTGGAAAGATACATGAGGGAACAGTTGCAGAAGTAGCGATATCTTTTGACAAACCTTATACGTTACAAGAAGTTGAATCAATTCTCTATAGCGCATTTGAAGCACAAGAAATGCCGCCAACTCCTTTATGGTACGCTTTAGACACAGGACAAGAAAGAATAAATGAAGACGACTTTATCTTGCACAGCGGGGAAGTTATCGGATTTCAAGAACATATAGATCTTCCTGATAGTGAAGCAGAACAACCGAAAACAAAAGAAGATGAAGTAATCGAAATGATGCGCATTCTTTCTGAACATAAAAAAACTGTGAGTGAAGCTACTCGGACTCGTGAAAAAGATCTGAACTTAGATAAGCGCTATCAGTATGTAAAAGATAACGGCGTTAAAGTATACGGCATGGTCATTACTGGCCCGTCGAAAGAGTTATTAAAATTACAAACCTCGCCGCATGTTCGTTATGCGACTCTTGGAGATATTGAGGTTTGGAATTGGTTTGATTACTAATGAGAAAAAGGAGAGCATCAAGAAGAGCTGCTCTCCTTTTTAATCCGAAATCACTTTCACATACATCCCTCTCACCGCTTTTTCATAAGCGACCTCACTCATCTGCTTTATTTTTTCCGATACGACAGACGATTGAACAACTTCACCTTCACGAAGTAATGGGGGCTCAATAAGACGGACTTTATTTTTCTGATACAAATCATAATCGTTTCTATCTTCTTTTACTTTTACATTCGGATGAACTTTTCTTAATAAAGCATGTACTTCTGGCTCACTACATTGCTGCAATTTCGAAATAAGCTCATCATCTTCAAGAAGAAAGTCATCTGCATGAATAACCTTTTTATGAAGAGCTAACTTTAACGTTTTCGCTAACATATCGTTTCCGTAAATATTCATTGGTTTCATAAAGAAATCGATTACTTCTTTGTAATACGTCTTTGTAAACCACTCGGCCATTTCAATACTTTGAAGGACCATTTTCCCATCTACAGCGATGACATCCTCTAAAAAACTGTGAACCTCTTCTAACGAAATATACCCATATGTATACATATCTCGTAATGTATAATCCACTCTGTCTGCGCATAATTCTGGTGCTGACCTTTCGAGTAACGTCCATTTCGAATCATCTAACAAAATATCTTCATAGTTATAACCATACTTTGAAAGGATCGCTGGAATTTTTGAGTTTTTCACGACAGAACTAAATATCTCTTCATGATAACTTTCACCCTCATTATGAAAAACGTAATCAACCACGTGGGAAAAAGCAGTATGTGATACGTCATGTAGTAAACCTGCAATTTGTTCTTCTACTGAACCACCGAGTTTCTTCACTAACAACATAACGCCAACTGAATGATCAAAGCGCGTTACATTCCAGTTCTTATTTATTAAGTAGCTTGCGCCATTTTGATGAATACCTTTTAGTCTTTGCACAGGCTTGCTTAACATTAATTCTTCTACTACTTGATCCACTTTAAACTCACCGTAAATAACATCTGATATAACCACTTATAATCCCCCTTCATTTCAGCAGCGTCTTCTAATCGTACCTCTTTTATGAAATCGACATCAATATAAATATTGGATTTAAATATATTGATATTATACATGTCTGTTATTTCTTTTAATTCATTTATTTTTATTGAGCGCTCCTTATATGGAGCCTTTTTTTATTGAAAAATGTGGGGACTTTCATTCCAAATCGTGAACAGAACGCTAGAAATAGAAACGGACATATTCCGGAAATAAAAAGGATAACATTGCCAGTTTTATTCTATTTTGATTTAATACAGGTATAGCTATTAAGGGAAAGAGGGTGAGCATGAAAAAGATTTTCTTCACCATTCTATTCATCATTATTGTATTAATTAGTTTAGGATATTGGAAATTCTTCACGTTATCTGGGGTTTCAGGCGGTGAAAAGATTCAATCCATACACTCACCAGATAAAACGTATACTTTACATATATACAGGCATAATGGCGGCGCAACGACTAGCTTTGCTATAAGAGGAGAGCTTGTAACAAATACTAAAAAATTTATGAACAAGAAAAATATATACTGGAATTATCGTGAAGAAGATGCAACTGTACAGTGGTTAGACGATCATACAGTAGTAATTAATAAACATAAATTACATGTAGAGACGGACACGTATGATTTTAGAAAAAACTAGTTTTACAGTTATAGTACGAAAGGTTGGGAATCTATGGGCAGTTATTTTCCAAAAATAGGAAAGTTAGTTGGTGGATTATGTGCACTTGTCATTTTACTTTCAACCCTTTGGCTTATATGGATTGGTGAAACAAATATTCGTTATAGTGGGGATCATAAGGGCACGATGCCTTTTTGGAACAAGTGGGTCCCTGTTATGATCGGTATACTACTTATCCGTTTTTTACCGTTTCATCAAAAAAACTATAATCCTCTTCAACAGTTTGAACCAAAGCGCATCATGATTCAAGCTATTGTCTTGTTCTTGAGCGGATCCCTCTTCACAATTAGTCTTCTCACCACGAACTTTGAAGGGATGGCATTACAATTTTGGTTTATGATATTTAAAATCATTTTATTATTATTCACCCCATTCATGCTTCTTTTGTTTTATAAAAGTAATCCCCAAAAAGAGAGACTAAAACCTATGAAATCAATAGAGAATCATAAATGGTATCGTTTTACACCACTTATTGTCATTATAATATGGGGGTACTTCAACTTCTTTTCTACATTCTCTACACCATTTGTTCCGGCTAAAATGGAATCCATGGTTTTAATATTAATTTTACTTGTAGGATTTCTTATAAATAGTGTACTGGAAGAGTTTTTTTATAGGGTTTGGTTGCAAACACGTTTGGAATTATTACTAGGCACTTGGCCGGCTATCCTTCTTACATCATTGTTATGGGCGAGTTGGCATATCGTATTACACGGCTCCGGTCATTGGGATATTGATACAGCTACAGTTATTGTGAACCTTGGTATCGTAGGTCTATTCCTCGGATATTTGTGGGCACGTTATCGCAAAGTATGGGCAATTATTATTGTACATGGACTAATTAATGCGCATCCACTACAACTAATTGAAATTTTATTCAAGTAACGGGCGCGGTTGCGAAACAAAAAAGGATTATACATATTAGTCATGTATAATCCTTTTTTTACAATTCAAATTCTAGTAACGAATGAAATTTGCAGCTTAATGCGTATGTGATTCTACTTCTAAATAGGTAAAATTTTATAACACTATTCAAACGTAACTTCCACCTGTACAACCTCTGATCTACTTCCAAGTCGAAGCGGTGGTCCCCAGAATCCGAAACCAGAAGAAACAATCGCGTGGAATGTACCTTTTTGTGCGTATCCCCAGTCTAATTCGTACATTCTTCTCGTTACAATATGATTCGGCGCCATTTGTCCGCGGTGCGTGTGTCCTGATAATAGTAAATCAACACCAGCATCCGCTGCTTGTTTCAATTCAAATGGTTGATGATCCATTGCGATAACTGGCATAGATTTGTCTACCGTACTCATTAGATTTTCAAAACTTTGGCGATCTCGCTCTGTTTTATCTCTTCTTCCTACGAGATAAAAATCATCTTCAATTGTAATCACTTCATCTAACAGAATACGAATATCAATCTTATCCATCTCTTGTAAAAATTCCGGAACCGCTCGTCCGTAATATTCGTGGTTTCCTAACACACCATATACGCCTAGTGGCGCTTTCATTTGTTTCATAATTGGTCCCATATTTTTTTGAATGAACACACCTGGATGATCATCTATAATATCACCTGGCAGTAAAATAATATCAGGCTCCATCTCATTTACATGACGGACAAGTCTTTTCAAATGCGAAACGCCAGATAACTTACCGAAATGCATATCCGAAGCCATCGCAATACGTAAACTTTTACGTCCCTCTACTTTTTTCGGTATGTGCACCTCGTACTTTCTTACTACTGGGCTATATGCGTTGAATACTCCATATGCAAAAATAAAGATGAACGCAAGTAACACGGCCGTTCCTGTCCAAATAATTGCCGCTTCTTTCTCCATTGTAAACTGTAGAAGGAAAACTGTAATATCAGCAAGTGGCAACAACATAAGCGCGTATTGTATAACCGCAAACCAAATTGAACCTATTGTTCGTAGAAATGGCAAGAACTTAAACACTTGCACGAGAATATACGCATACGAAATAAAACCGACTACGAAAGCGTAATATCCCCAAGATTCCCAGCCAAACACCGCACTAAGCCAAACCCAACCGTTCCAGCCGATGTAAAACATGAGTAGTGTGTATACAATTAAAATAGTGAATATATTGAAATAACGAAAATTCTTCACAGATAGCCTCCTTCTTGATTTCTTCTATTATATCTTGTTATGCACGTTTAACGTAAATATTAAGCACATCAATCTTCACAAAAAAACTCTAACTGTTAGATGCAAACCTAACAATTAGAGGTGCAGTTCAAAACAAACTTACTTTTACAGATTTTCGTTATAGAAACTTGTTAATTTTTCAACTGCAATTTTTACTGGTTCTGGTTGGTCATATAAATCGTAATGACTCGCACCTTCCACAACAAGTAAATCTTTTTTCTCTGAAGCTGCTTTCTCATACAGCTCATGACCATCTTTATAAGAACCGAATGCACCTTGCTTACTACCGACAATAATTTGCAACGGCTGTGTTAATAATGTATCTGCTAAATGGAACGCATCAAAACCAATTACCGACCCCATGCTCGTAAAGTTTAACTTATTTGAAGAGTTAACACTTTGCCCTCGCGGTGTTGTATAGTACTCAACTGCTTCTACAATATCTATATCCGTCATACTTGCTGCCTTTAATTCCGCCTGATTTTTAGGAATCCAGTTCGTAATCATTGCCTCTGCTCCGCGCGCTTCAGCAGTACGTTGTTTACCAATTGCCTCTAACACCCCAATTGGATCAGCTTCACGATTTAATCGGCCGATATTTGCACCAACAACTGTGCCAACTGCTTTAATACGGCGCTCTATCATTGCGGCATTTACCGCATAACCACCGCCTGCACAAACACCTAATACACCGATACGTTCTTCATCTACATAAGGAAGAGTAGTTACATAATCTACCGCTGAGCGAATATCTTCAACGCGCGCAGCTGGTTCTTCCATATATCTCGGTGCCCCTTCACTTTCACCTTGATACGATGCATCAAACGCAAGCGTTACATAACCTTGTTCTGCTAATTTCTCCGCGTATAATCCTGCTGTTTGATCTTTACAGCTACTACCTGGATGAACACAAACAATCGCTGCATTTTGTTTCTTTTCCTCAGCACCTACAGGGATATTTAAAATACCTGCAACTCTTAACCCTCCTGCATAAAAATGAACATTTCTCTTCGTAACTGCCATATATAAAACCACCCTTACTTTATTATAAATTTACACTTTCGAGAGTTAATACTCACGTGTATATTTATAATAAAGCGAGCAACCACTTGTTTCAATGACCACATTTACGCATTTGGGTGATAATACACACATAACGAAATATGTGTATCAATAACGGAGGAACACCATATGAAGAAAATTGATCGAAGAATTATAAAATCACAAAACGCCATTCAATCCGCGTTTATCGAAATGTTAATTGAAGATGGCTTTGACGAAATTACAGTAAAAAACATTACAGAAAAAGCAAACATCGGAAGAAAAACTTTCTACCTACACTACTTAGATAAATACAATTTATTAGACAAAATTGTGGACGATCATTTAAATCAATTAAGAGAAATATGCGATATAAAACAAACAAAAGGATATATAGAAGGAACTGTCATATGGTTTGAATACTTCAAAGAACACAAACCATTTTTTGCAGCGTTATTTAGAAGCAATAGCACATTATCATTTCAGAAAAAGTTCCTAACGTTCATCATGGGTGAACTAGAGAAAAAATTAAACACAAATACGCCAGTAAATAAAAACATTGATACACACATCGTCTTAAAGTTTTTAGGAACAGCTGTCATGGGCATTTTGGAATCTTACGTGTTGGATGAGATTGATAATGATGTTGAGTACGTTGCGATGCAGGTTGGGGAGTTAATGAAGAGGAATATATAACAATGCAAAAAGGGAAATTTGAATTTCAAATTTCCCTTTTTTATTTATGCTAAATCTAGTATACGTTTTAATTTATTTCTTCAACTTATCCGTCTTCGCAATAAATTGTGCTGCTTCCGCGCGGCTTACCGCTTTATCTGGAGCCCAGCCATTATCTGTTCCAATTGAAATATTCTCTTGGATTAAAATATTGGCATATTTCGCACCCCAATGATTGTTTAAGTCCGAAAATTCTTTTGGTAGTTTCATATTTTCATTTCTTTCTAATTTATATGCATTTACTAGCATAGAAGCCATTGATGCACGATTAATTAACCCACTTGGATTAAAGTTACCCTTCTCATCACCTTTTACAATACCTGCTTTTTCAACTGCTGCGATATATGGAGTTGCCCAATGATTTTGTGCATCACGGAATGATGGCTTTGCATCTTGCTTAATTTCTAACCCTAACACAGTTGCTAATATTTTCGCTGCTGAGCCACGATCGATATTTTCAGCCGGAGCAAATGTACCATCTGGCTTACCGTGCACTGCTTCTTTATCAACTAAATATTGAACTGATTCTTGTGCCCAAGCTGGTACATCAGAGAATTTAGGCTTCTGTTCAATTGCACTTGCATCGATTTCAAACTGTAGTTGATATTTATGATCATATTTAATTGCTGGAATTAATATATGCATTTGCATATTATATTTTTTCGAGAACTCACCGATTTCAAATTGAACAACTTTCGTGCCATTATTTGCTTTATCTTCGGAGATTACTTTTACATCATGGAATGTCCCTATTTTATTTGGATCTTCTACTCTAAGATACTGAAAATAGCTACTATCTTGAACTGTTAACGTAACGATTTTTTTATCACCTTGAATCGTTACTTTTGGATTTTTTAAATATGTAGATGCAACTGATGTATCATTCGTTTGATCTTTATAAGTCTTTAAAATAACATCGTATGTACCATCTGCTAATTTGCTAGCTGCTTTCATTTCTACTGCCGCTTCTGCTTTCGCAATCGGTGCCATAATACCACTAAATGGAACTGCTAAAGTTGCTGCTATAACGAATGCATTCATATATTTTTTCTTAATCATTATCAACATGACCTCTCTCTTTATATGATTATACCCAACATAACCATCATATTGATAATGATTATCAATGTCAAATAAAAAATGTCATTTCCTGCACAAATATGCCTTTCGTTCATTTTTAAATAGTAAATAATGTGCCGTATGAACTTTCCGTTCTAAATAATCGATAGAATACGAGCTTGATGGATCAACTAAATCACCTATCGTACCTGAAAGATGATCGATGACTTGCTGCAGTATTTCTAAGTTTTTTTTCTCACTTTCTGCGTTCATTTCATCCATAATGTCACAAATAAGATATTGAACTCTCCGTAAACGTAATTCCTTTTGTTCCACATATATCTCCTCCTTATTAGTCATATTACGGTTTAAATATATGGGATTATAGCTTAACCAATTCTAAAAAATACAAAGGCAACCATCTTCATAAAGATGGTTGCCCCTATTTTTATACTTGCATCGCTTTCTCTTTTAACGCTCTTCTTAACAATTTACCCGTCGTATTCTTCGGCAATTCTGTTAAAAATTCGATACTCATTGGCACTTTATACTTTGCTAAATGTAACGTGCAATAATGCATCAGTTCTTCTTCTGTTACTTGATCTTGTTTCAGAACGACGTAAGCTCGTACTGCTTCTCCTAAGTTTTCATCTGGAACGCCGATTACGACAACTTCCGCTACAGATTCGTGTGTGTACAATACTTCCTCTACTTCACGAGGATATACATTATAACCACCAACTAGTACGATATCCTTTTTACGATCAACGATATAGAAGTAACCTTCTTCATCCATTTTCGCTAAGTCTCCTGTATACAACCAGCCGTCTTTCAATGTCGCTGCTGTATCTTCTGGCGCATTATAGTATCCTTTCATAACGTTAGGTCCGCGAACAATTAATTCACCGACTGCGCCAACAGGTACTTCTTCCCCAAGTTCATTCACAATTTTATTTTCTACATGCCAAATATTTGTACCGATCGATCCTGGTTTACGCGGACGATCTAGCGGGTTAAAACAAGTAACTGGCGATGCTTCTGATAAACCGTATCCTTCTGAAACGATAACGTCAAAACGTTTTTCAAAGTTTTGCAGAAGAGCAACAGGCATTGATGCACCACCTGAAATACAAAGGCGAAGCGTCTTCACATCTTCTGCGCTTGCTTCTTCGAATAAATATAAATAATTGTACATCGTCGGTACACCAGCAAAAATCGTTGGCTCATACGTACGACAAATACGGAATACTTCTTTCGGACTAAATTTCGGTAACATTAAAATTGTCGCCCCGTTCACAATCGGTGCATTGACCGCCACTGTTAAACAAAATACATGGAACATCGGCAGTGCCGCAACGACGCGGTCATCAGCCGTATATTGTAAATACGACGCCACATCGCTCGCATTACTATATAAATTTTTATGTGTTAACATAGCGCCTTTCGGTTTTCCAGTCGTGCCTGAAGTGTATAGAATAACGGCTACATCTTCTTCATCTAGCTCTGGACCTTCGTAAGTTAAATCTCCAGCCCTTATCATTGTCGTAAACGTTTTCATTTTTTCGGTTTCTGTATGGTTAAAATCTGATGAGGTTTCGCATATGATGATGTTTTCAAGTGAAGGAAGTCTTGTTGTAAGAGATTGTATAACAGGTAGAAGGACGTCGAGTACGATGATTGTTTTTACATCTCCATTTTGTAAAATGTAATGCATTTCGTCTGCTGTATAAATTGGATTAACTGGAATAACAGTTGCTCCAGCTTTCATTGTTCCGTATAAACCGACCAAAAAATGTGGTGAGTTTCCAACAACTAATGCGACATTGTCCCCTTTTCCAATGCCCATCGCTGCTAAATTGCTAGAAAACCTTGTGACCATTTTGTTTAATTGGTCATACGAGACCGACTGATCCATAAATATATAAGCCGGTTTATCCCCCTTCTTTTTCGCCGTTTCAGCCAAAGATTGAACGAGATTCACACAAACCCCACCTTTATAAAATTTAGAATATTTAAAAATTCTAAATTAATTATATTAAAAGAAAATTAAAGTAGCAAGTGATATTCCATTAACTGCATATACAACGATCACCTCCTATTGACTTTCTTTGGAAGGATAAGGGAATTTCATTTGTTAGCAAATGATGAAAAGAAGGCTAAAATCATTTTAGGATAATATGCACTCATCTTTTCGCTAAGTTTTTCTAGTTCCTCTTTATTCAAACTCGTATGCTCCCCATATAAGTTGATTGCATCCGCTCCGTTTTCATGAAAAAACAATGTAACATATAATGTCGGTAACCCGTTATTGGCCTCATCTATCGACAAGACAAGATCTGGCGTTTTATTCACCGTACTAAACGTTTCATTTCTTTTCCATTTCTTATTTTGAAACATAGTTTGTATATCATCTATCTGTCGTCTGTTATCTGTATGCGTAAAATATATAACATTATCCTTCGCTGGCTTTCCAATAGATAAAAGTGTGCGACTTGAGGACGTTTCATCGTTACAAGCTGTCATTCCGATGACGAGGCTGAGTAGTAATACAACGTACATTACCCTTTTCATTTCGAACCGCCTCCTTTTGAATATATATATTCCTTTATGAGGGGCAAATGTCCTGTGATTTTATGGTGAGTGAAATTATATCGACTTACCGACAATTTACGCAACAAAAAAAAGAGGCTGCCCGTTACGGCACCTCCCTCATTTTTAGAAGAACAAATGTAAGAAATCTTCTGTTGTAATATTACCGAAGTAACGCGCGATATCTACGCCTTCTAAAGCTACAGTGAATGCATCTTTATCAAATTGTACACCTGTTAGACGCTCTTCAATGTCATGTACATCTAGTGAACCGAAGAAGTCACCGTAAATTTTACATTCTGTTACTGTTCCTTTTTTCACTTCAAGACGAACGTCAACTTGTCCAACTGGGAAGCGGTGTGAATGTTGTAAGTTGAACTTCGGAGATTTTCCGTAGTTCCAATCCCAATTTTGGTAACGTTCTTCAGATAGTTTATGGATTTCTTTCCAATCATTTTCTGTTAATTCGTACGTTGGAATTTCTGTTTCTCCTTCGAAAATTGTTTCTAGAAGAAGTTGTCTAAACTCTTCTGTCGTCATTTTTTCGTTTAAGAATTCTGTAATGTTCGCAACGCGGCTACGGATTGATTTGATTCCTTTTGATTGGATCTTATCCATTTTTACTTTTAACGCTGATACGACGTGATCGATTTCAGAGTCAAATAGTAACGTACCGTGACTGAACATACGACCTTTCGTTGAGAACTGCGCGTTACCTGAAATTTTTCTACCTTCAGCTAAAATGTCGTTACGACCACTTAGTTCTGCATTTACGCCTAATTTACCAAGCGCTTTCGTTACAGGCTCTGTGAATTTTTTGAAGTTGCTGAAACTGTCTCCATCATCTTTCGTAATAAAGCTGAAGTTTAAGTTTCCTAAATCGTGATATACTGCGCCTCCGCCTGATAGACGACGAACGACATGAATCCCTTTTTCTTTTACGTAATCTGCATTAATTTCTTCTACTGTGTTTTGGTTTTTACCAATGATAATAGAAGGTTCGTTAATGTAGAACAGTAAATATGTTTCGTTAATATCTAAATTCTTCACACAATATTCTTCAATTGCTAAGTTTATTCTAGGATCTGTAATCCCTTTATTATCAATAAATAACATCGTATCACCTCATGAGTTCCATACGTAGCCACTATGCGCTAGCGTAATATGGCCACTGAAAATTTGTTTTGCTTCTGTTACTAAATCAGATGGGTTGCCTGTATGCGGTAAGTGCGTTAATAAAAGCTCTTTTACGTTCGCATCTTTCGCAATACTTGCTACTTCTGTACTATTCATATGCCCTGCTTTTGCCGCTTCTTGATGTGCATACATATTACACTCACAAATGAAAAGATCAGCATCTTTTGTGAATGGAGTAAATTCAGGAATATAACTGGAATCCGCGCTATATACTACAGCGTCACTACCAGCTGTAATACGCATCGCAAAGCATGTAACAGGATGTACAGTTTTTAAGAATGAAATCGAGAACGGTCCAACTTGAAGTGTTTCTTCTGGGTTGTACGCGATTCCTTTCGTATGTGGTTCATGTGTTAAAGAATGGAATCCATTCTCGTCAAACGTATGACCGTATATTGGTAATTCCGGTAGTTGCCCCTTTGTCGCACTCGTAATTAATCTCGCATATTGCAATACCCCAATGTCTGCAACATGATCGTGATGATAATGCGAAAGTACAACTGCATCTATATCAGATGGTGTTATATATTTTTGAATCTGTGCTAGTACACCACTACCACAGTCTACAAGTAAACGAAAACCATCGTGTTCAAACAAATACCCCGACGTTGCTTCTCCCGCTTCTGGAAAGCCGCCCCAAAAGCCGACAACAGTCATTTTCATATGTATCCATCCTTTCTAAAACCGAGTAGGAATGCATGTTTCACTTACATCCTACATTGTTAACTATAATCCATTTCCTAAACTTTTTCATTAATTTTCAATTTTGTTATAAAACAGTTGTTGACTTTTGTTTTTTGTACTAATACAATGATAGTAAGAAATGGAAATGGAGGGATTGACATGATCGATCAACCAATGGAGTTTTTCAGAAATTTACCGACGAAAACTTGTGCGCACTGCGGGAAAGAAATTGATGAGCAGCACGAAGCATACCATAACAAATGTGATGACTGCGTTCACGAAGAATAGTAGTTTATGAACATAAAAAAACCTAGCAGACATAGTCTACTAGGCTAATAACATCGTATCCTTCTTCATCGTTGAACCTTTCACCAAGAGCTCCAGTTCAAACTCATACAATTCTTTTTGTCGATAATTTTTCGTATGGATTTTATCCATCATCAGGTCGACAACCTTTCGGGCCATCTCATCGATTGGCTGTTCAATTGTCGTAATACCTGGCTCTGTAATCTGTGATAATATTTGATTATCAAAACCGATAACAGCGAGATCATCTGGAATGCTCCAGTCATGGCGTTTTGCCTCTGAAATAATTCCAGCTGCAACCTCGTCGCCTCCTGCCAAAATCGCGGTAGGATTTTTTTTGTCCTTTAATACTTCATGGAATATTCTCTTTCCATCGTCCCAAGAGAAAGCGTTTTCAAGAAAATCGATCGCTTCTACTTGGCGGCTCTTCTCTGTTATGGCACGTAAAAAGCCCATTTTTCGCTGTTGGCTAACCACTTTGGTTTCGTTTCCACGGCAAAAAATAAGATTACGATATCCTTGTTCTAACACATGCTTAGCAGCTATGTATGCTCCTTGTGCATGATCAAACTTCACTGTTGGAACATTTGCTTCCTCAATATATTCATTACATAACACGATTGGACCGTGCTGTAAGTATGGCTCTACATCTTCCCACGGATTTTCTAGTGAACATAGAATAATCCCATCTACTTGCTTCGTAGATAATAATTGTAAATACTCCATCTCTTTTTCCGGTAAATATCTTGTTTGACAAATAATCAGTTTATATTTATGTTCAGAAGCAGCAATCTCGATTGCTTCGATAAATCTACTGAAGAAAGGATTTGTAATTCTTGGAACTAGCACCGCAATTGTTTCCGTCTTTTGTTTACGAAGCCTTCTCGCCGCAGAATTAGGAACAAAGCCTAAATGCTTCATTGCTAATTGAACCCTTTTTTTCTTCTCATCTGAAACATATGGATGATTATTAATCACCCTAGAAACCGTTGTCCTTGATAACCCCGCTAATTTCGCCACGTCCTCTATAGTCGACACGAAATTCTCCCCCTTTGCATGAAAACGTTTTCTTAAATTGATTATATAGTATATTATTGGAAACTGCAATATGGGTTGTTATGATTTTACTATATTAATATTATACATAGGGAAAAGTCTGTTAATAGGAGGAGAGTTTATACTGATTTTAGAAGTTTACAGTAGGCATATTTATAAAAGATACAGGAGGATATTTCATGAATCGGACGGATCGTTTATTAGCTATATTAATTGAATTACAAAGAAGACAAATTGTTACAGCACAAAGCTTAGCTGAAAAATTTGAAACAAGTATAAGAACGATTTATAGAGATATGGATGCACTTAGTGAATCTGGCGTCCCACTTTTCGCCATGCCTGGCCAAGGTTATTCATTAATGGATGGCTATTTCTTACCACCCATTCAGCTTACGTCTGAAGAGGCTGTTACTCTTTTATTAGGCGGTGATTATATCGAGAAAACTTTCACTTCTTCTTTCTCTGTACATGCAAAATCGGCAAAAGAGAAACTTGAAATTGTTCTCCCTACTGATCAACAAAAGAAAGCCCGAGAGTTACGAGGGACTTTCCGTTTCCTTTCTCCTATATTTTCACATCAGCAATCTGAACAAGAAAAGCTAGAAAATCAAATTCTCCTATTGCAAGAAGCTATTCAAAAAGAACAGGCTATCTCTTTTTCTTATCTAAAACCGAGAGAAACTACAAAAATAAAACGAACCGTTTATCCTTACGGCTTAGTCAATATTTCAGGAATTTGGTATGTCGTTGCCCATTGTTTACTTCGAGAACAAATACGTAATTTTCGCTTAGATCGAATGGAGGAATTACAGCGAGAACAAGCATTCTTTACGAAACCTGAAGACTTTTCTTTACAAAACTATCAGCCTGAGAATAATCGCACTGTTACAATGCATTTATTATTCCCATCTCATATTGCACATAAAATTATTGAATCACGATACTTCTTTATAGATTCATACGAGCATAGGGACAATGGTTTTCACGTCTTTTTGACATCAAGAAACATAGACGAAGTATTTCAATGGGTATTAAGCTGGGGAAGCCAAGTGCAAGTACTTGAGCCAAACGTTCTATCTGAGAAAATCCGTGATGAAGCAAGGAAAATGTTGAAACTTTAATTGTTGCATTTCACTACTGACATAATGTTGTCAGCATTACTTCTTTATAGTAGGGAGTAACAAATACATTTTCATAAAAAGGAGTTAGTGATATGAAGAATTTTGAAGAGTTAGCAACGTACTACATAGAGGAATTAGAAAAGTACTCTATAGAACAATTTAGGATGAAGCCTTCTAATGAGGAATGGTCCCTCGGTCAAATGTATAATCACTTAATTTCAGCTACACGCATGCAGTTAGATGCAATCGTGAAATGCAGAACTGAAGTGCCTTCTGTAACTAACAAGAAAACGGATATGGGACAAAAGGTATATATGATGGGAGCTTTCCCAGACATAAAAATCAAATTACCAGATCATCCTGGATATACGCCTGAAAACCCAGCTAATAAAGAAGACGTACAGAAACAGCTTCTAGAATTAATTACAATTGTTAAAGACATTGAGCCAACACTTTCTTCTATCCCTAGTGATTGTAAAGTCGAACATCCTGGGCTTGGTTACTTACATGCAGCAGAATGGTTCCAGCTTATTTCTATGCATTTTGCACATCATCTGCGTCAGAAAGAGCGATTAGAACTTAAGGTTTGCTAAGCATAAACCTTTCCACTAAAAAGAGACTGCCAATATTGGCAGTCTTGTCACTAAAATATGCACCGTCTATATGATGACTCATAAAGTCTCACTTGCTATCAATAGACGACTCTTTTATTTTATTCAATATAAAGCCCCATCAATACGTCATCTCCATATGTTCCATCTTCATATTTAATTTGCTTTTTTTGTCTTCCTTCTTCTACAAATCCTATACGTTTATACACTTTAATTGCCCTATCATTAACAGAAACTACGCCTAAGCAAATTTTCTCTAAACCTTTCTGTCCTTTAGCCCAACTAATAAGAAATTCAATTAGTTTCGTACCAATGCCTTGATTACAGTATGCCTCTCTAATCCCCATTCCCATTGTACCTGCATGTCGTAGACGTTCTAGTTCGTAGCGATTGAAAAGTAAAAAACCAACTACCTTACTATCTACTTCATAAACTATATAAAGATTCCCTTTTCCATTGCTTTTCTGTATCTTTTCTTTTTCTGCATCAATATCATTTGGTAACTTATTTGGAGATACTATAAAAAACTTTGTAGTAGTTTCCGATAATATAATTTCTTTTCTAATATCTATAATTGATTCTGCATCAACCTCTTTTGCTAATCGTATCATTGAATCACCTCATACCCTTTTCTTAAAAAATAATATGTAAACTATAAAATACTCAATATGCAATATTACATATTGAGAACCTTTTCACTTTTGATACAATATTTTTACATCTATATAAAAGGAATGTACACAATGAATTCAATCTTAACAGCTGCAAAACAACTATTACATAAAGAAGAAAACATTTTATCAACTTTAAATTGTTCACTTACTGGCTATATTATGACACATAATGTTCCGTATCCCGGCATGCTACTGGCTACTAATAGAAGACTTCTTTTTCATGGACAATCTAAAAATACATTCATTGCCGAATTTAAGTATGAAAAAATTGAATCTATAGAAACGAAGCGAAGAATCTTTGATAAAAAAATAATATTTTACTATGAAGATGAATATATAACGCTTGGATACATTACAAGTTCAAATGTTGAAGAGTTCCTAGACTTACTACAAAGAAACTGCAACACTAACACAGACTCATAATCAGTGGGGATCTCCCCGCTGATTCATTATTTTTACTCCTCCCACTTCGTCCAAACTTCTCTCCCGTTTATATGGTACATATTATCCTTTCGATCCATAAACCCGTGTACAATAAACTCGCGTCTAATCGTACAAAAATCATCATGATATTGTTTTATGAATGTATTAATTTCTTTTTCCGTATATTGATTTTCAGCGTTTAATTTGCTAATTAAATGCTCCAACAATACTAGTTTTTTCTTCTTTTGACCTGGAATCGATTTTAGGCGGTCCTCTTTATCAAAAAAGTTACGAATGGTTGTATCACGAAATTTCATTTCACTTTCAGTCATTTTGTTGTCCTCCATCGGTTTTTATGCCATAAAACTTTATTATTTGTCCTTACTATTCTTCTTCATTCTTTTACTTATAACATCCATAAAGTAATATCCGCTAATTAGCACATAGTAAACTAAAAGTATTCCTAGTGCATCTTTCATATTTATATATTTTTCTTTATGAAACAAGATAGGTGAAAGGGCGTAAACAAGAAAGATGATTAGCGGATTTAAGATAAAATAAAAAGTAAGATTTCCTTTCATCATATCAACTCCTCTATTCTAGTTTTCTCTGTAAATTGTTGTAATTCCTTTTCTTTCGTCTCTATAGCTTTTAAAAAGGTTCATATATAAACTACAGAAAAGATCCCCTACATTAAAATAAAAAAGCACCGAAAAGGTGCTTTTTTCTACGCTTCAATCGATTGATTTTCAGCAATATTTCTAAATTGTCGTTTGTGCATCCAAGTTAAGGATGCAATTGTTCCAAGTGATAATACAACAATGAAAATCATGAGCACCCCTACGTTTTGCCACATGAAATTAAAGTCTCCGCTTGATACGACTGCTTTCAATCCTGATACAGAGTATGTCATCGGTAACCAAGCATTGAATGGTTGTAAAAACTTCGGAATCAATTCTAGTGGGAATGTTCCGGCACTTGTTGTAAGCTGAATAATTAATGTGATGATGGCGATGAAACGCCCTGCATCACCAAATGCCGTTACTAAACATTGAATTAATGCGATAAATGCTAAACTTGTAACGATGCTAAAGAGTATGAAATACGGAATACTTTGTACTTCTACACCTAATCCGAATAGTAATATCACATCGGCTACTATCGCTTGAATAATACCGACTGATAGTAATACGCCGAACTTACTAATAAACCAACTAAATCCTGATTTCGGAACGCCAACTGTATCACGTAATGGATATACGATAGATAATAGTAATGCCCCAACAAATAAACCGAGTGATAAGAAATACGGTGTAAATCCAGTTCCGTAGTTTGGAACTTCCGCCATTTTCTCCGTCTTCACTTTTACAGGACTTGCAAACATATCATACGTTTTATCCGTCCCTTTTACTTCACCAGTTTTCTCTGCTCCCTCGCCAAGTTTCTCAGCAAGTTCACCTGAACCATCGTTTACTTTTACAAGACCATCTGTTACTTTTCCTGATCCGTCTGCTAGTTTATTTACGCCGTCGATTAGCTGGGTTGAGCCTGTTGACATTTTATTTAGACCACCATTTAGATCGCCCAGGCCTGTTGTTACTTGATTTGAGCCATCTGCTAGTTTGGTTACTCCTACTGATAATGTGCCTAAACCACCTGTTACTTGACTTGAACCATCTGCTAATTGATTTATTCCACCTGCCATTTGATTTGCTCCTACAGATAACGTACCTAAACCGCCTGTTACTTGGCTTGAACCGTCTGCTAATTGCATTATTCCGCCTGTCATTTGGCTTGCTCCTGCAGATAATGTACCTAAACCGCCTGTTACTTGGCTTGAGCCATCTGCTAATTGATTTACACCACCTGCCATCTGATTTGCGCCTACAGATAATACACCTAAACCTTCTGTTACCTGACCAGAACCATTTGCTAATTGATTTATTCCATCAATAAATTGGCCAGAGTCGTTCTTAAATTTATTCACGCCTTCTTTTGCTGCATTTAAATTCCTACCAAACCCTTGGAATTCTTCAACAAACCCCTTTTGTGCACTAGCTAATTCATCAATACTACTCGTTAAAGGTTGCAATCCCGCTGTATTCGGCATTTTATTTTGTGCATCACTTGTTGTTTGATTGATTTCGCCTTTTAATTGTTTTACTTCTTCATTTAATTTATTTGTTCCACCTGCTACTCCGGAAGCTTTTTGCTGAACTGCCGCCGTACTTTCTGTGGCATTTGTTATATATGGTTGTAACTGCTCTTGATATTCTTTTGGTAAACTCTCAATTTGTTTTTGTAAATTCGCTACATCTTGCGCAGCATTTTTTGCATCCCCTGCTGTTGATTGCGTAAGTTCATTTAACTGATTTACGTTTTCTTCAGCTCCATTTATTTTCTGGTTTACTTTATTTAATATAGAAGGACCGTTCGACTGTCCCCCCTCTAGACCTGCAACTTTACTATTTAAATCTTGCAAACCTTTTTGAATCCCTTGGGAAAATTTCTCTAATTCACTTTGCCCTTCAACAAGTTTTTCCATACCCATTGATAATTCATTCGTTCCTGTTTTTAATTCATCTGTTTTACTTACTAATTTATTTAAACCTGTTGTTACTTTCTGTGATCCATCTTGTAATTTTCCTATACCTACTTGCATCTCAACTGTTTTGCTATTTAACGTATTTAAACCGTCTGTTACTTTTCCTGATCCATCTTGTAATTTTCCTATACCTGTCTGCATTTCACCTGTTTTGTTATTTAATGTATTTAAACCTGCTGTTACTTTTCCTGACCCGTCTACTAATTTCCCTATACCTGTCTGTATTTCACCTGTTTTGCCATTTAGCGTATTTAAACCTGCTGTTACTTTTCCTGATCCATCTTGTAATTTCCCTATACCGGTTTTGTCATTTAACGTATTTAAACCTGCTGTTACTTTTCCTGATCCATCTACTAATTTATTAGATCCATCTGCTAATTTCTGAGCTCCATCCTTCATCTCTCCAGACTTCTCTTGAAGTGTATGAAGGCCATCCGTCACTTTACTTGAACCATCATGCAGCTCACTTGATCCGTCGTGTAGTTTATTTGCTCCTTCCGCCCCATCTGCTAATCCTTTTGAGACGTCTTGAATGGAATCAAACATTTTCTCTGCATATGTTTTCGTTAACGTACTTGATACTTCACCTTTAATTTTTTCAATGGCTGTTCCGCCAATTTGTGAAGATAAGAAGTTTAAACTTTCGTTTGGAATGTATTCTAAGTTTAATGGTTTTGGATCATCTTTTAATAGCGTTGTAGCATTACTTGAGAAGTCATCTGGAATGCGTACTAACATGTAATACTTTCTACCTTCCATTCCTTTTTTTGCTTCTTTTTCACTTACAAATTCCCATTTAAAACTTGTATTGTCTTTTAAGTTATCAACGAGTCCTTTTCCGACCTCAATTGGTTTACCGTCAAATACTGCACCTTTATCTAAATTGACTACCGCCACTGGCAAATCATCTAACTGTTTATACGGATCCCAAAAGGCCCATAAAAACATACCCGCATATAAAATTGGTACGAACAACACCGCGATAATTGGAATTAATATTTTTTTACTTTTTATAATTTCAGTAAACTCTTTACGAAGTAACTGATTCCATTTCATCATTTCTCCCCCTTTTCTGAATGACCAAATTGTTCATTTGGTCATTTTCTCCCAAATAAAAAGGCTATACTTATTCATACATATGCCTTATCCCCGGATTTATACTATGCAACTGTTTCTTCATATGAAGTGAATATATCTATTATCCCTCCCTAAAATAAATATATGACCGAATTGTTCAAATGGTCACTTTTTTATAATAATAAAAGGATTATCTTAGTTTGACAATCCTTTTAATAAATAAAGTTCAAATAATTCTGCGATTTTTTCTTTTTCTAGCGGTTCATGATTTTTTTCCCAATCAAAAATAAGCGATACGTATAAGCGAAGCATAATAAATGCTGTAATTTCTGGATCACATTTGCTAATCTCCCCTTTTTCAATCGCAATCTTTAAATACGATTGAATGAAAGAAACGATTTCCACATCTACTTGTTGCATCACTTCTTGTACTTCTTTCGTTCCCATATCGCGCTCTTCTTGAATTAACTTAATCATGAGCTGATGTTCTTTTCTGAATTCTAATATGCTATATAATGCTCTATGTACATTTTCAAAAAATGAAATATCTGAACGAATTGCATTTTCTGCAACTTGCTTCATTTCTGTAATTAAATTAGAAATAATTTCGCCAAATAGCTCTTCTTTATTTTTGAAAAAAGTATAAATCGTTCCTTTTCCTACATTCGCTAATTTCGCTACTTGATCCATCGTTGTCGCTTTATAACCGAACGCTGAAAAAGACTTTGTTGCAGCATCAATAATAGAACGTTTTCGATCTATCGCCACATCGTCACCTCCAAAAATGACCAATTGGATAATATAGTCAATCAGTACATCTTTGATATTACCACACGCTTACATTCTATACAAGTTCTCTTTTTTATTATTTCCAGTATAAAAAATTCCAGTCAGTGTGTATCATACTGTCCATAGTTTATCAGAAGAAAAGAGAAAAGGAAAAGGCATTCTTAAGATATACATCTCAAGAACACCTTTTTTTATTTCAACATAGAAAGCATAATCTTCTCTAACTCTTCCTTACTTACATTTTTATCAAATACTGCTTCTCCTTGACGCTCTAAACTATGATTAATGATAACGATTTGGTATGCACTATTTTTCCCTTTTGCTGGAACAATCATCTTCATACCTTGTAAATTACTATCCGAGTTATCAGTCGCATAGAATATTTGATTACCTTCTAATTCGTACTGCTCAATGTTTTCTTCTACACCAAACAAAGCATGGAACGGATCTTTACTTTCCCCAAAAACTTGTGATTGAGAAATTATATAATTTCCTTTTCCGTTCGCATATTCTAATTTAATAATTAATTCAGGTCTTCTCTTAATAAAATAATATACCTTTTCATCCTTCAGATTGTATCCTTCAATTGTATACGTCGGCTTCTTAATTTGAAAATCAACATGTTCCTGCGCTTCCTTCACCGTATAATTTAAAGATTCATGCACTTTGTCATCAAATGGTTTTGCTTGATCATAAAGTGCATATAATTTTTCATGATCGGCTTTTGATAAACGCTCTTCTCTAAAAAATACTGACTCGTAGTCAGAATCTCTCGGAGCCCCTTTTTTCTGTATATTAATAATTTCTTTAGATAATTTTATGTACTGCTGGAATTCATCTTTTGTTAAAGCCTTTTCAGCTAAGTATAAATAATCTGTCTTTTGTTCGTACACTCTTGCTGAATAATGATATTCTTTTTTCGCATTTTCCTCTGTACCATACAGCATATCTACAGCATTTTGGAAAGCATCCTTTGACTGCTCTACCTTATCCTCTTGCTTTTCTTTTCCTTCCGTTGCACGTGCGTTGAATAAAGAGAGGGATGCTATAGCAACTATGACAATAACTCCAAGTAAAGAAAGGCGATACGATTTCTTTTGGAACTTTTTAATCATAACAATTCTCCTTTTTAGTGTTCGTTTATTTCTACTTAAATTTGCTAGGCTTGGTACTTGATAGGAATAATGTTCTAAAAGGGTAATGATTGTATGACCGTATGCAATTTGCTCCTCTTTATCTATAAACGTAAGCGCATATGCATCACAGGCTAATTCTTGATCTTCTCGCATACAAAAATAGGCGTACCAAAGAATCGGGTTGAACCAATTTAATAGGAGTAAGCTATACATAATCCAATTTACAGCTACGTCATTCCTCTTAATATGAGCTAACTCATGGTAAAAGACATATTGTAATTGTTGCTCATTTAATACTTTTATATGTTTTTTTGATAGTAATACTTTCGGGCGAAAGAAACTAAAAACAGTTGGGCTCGCAATCTTTCCTGCTAGACGTAATGAAACTGCCTTCTTCATTTTCATAGACTGCTTACAGCGATTAAACACTGTAACGACCTGTTCATCCGTAATATCCGGTTGTTTCTTTATGTAAGAATATAAACGTCTATTTGTAATAAACGTGATGATTGCTAATACGATCACCCCAACTAACCAAACATATAGAGCTATTTTGTATAAAGAAAGTGTAGTCTGTTGTTCCGCATTTGTACTTACTTTCTGCTCACTATTTTTTGTCACAGTTTCAGAATTCGGCTCTAATTCCACTGTCTGTTTCATCTCGTGATTCATTATATTCTCAGGTGAAGATGTATTTTTTTGAATAACTTCCGACACACTAGAATTATAAGAAAGTAATGAATAAATACTATAAGAGCTATCTGGTGACCACGGTAAAAGGAGTCTTATCATTAGTACGATCCACAGCATATATTGCCACCGGGGCGTTAACTTATTTCTAAATAGAACTTTTATACATAAAATAAATCCAACTAATATGCTGGCCATAAGTGATGTTTCTATAAGCCAATCAAAAAAATGAGAAAGGTATACATTTATAAGCACATCCATCATTGTTATCTATCCTTCCTCTTGTTCTCCTCTGTCTTCTCATCTAAAATGCGTTTCAGTTCATTAATATCTTCTGAAGACAATTTTTCCTCTTTTAAGAAATTAACAAGTAATGGCTTGAACGCTGCGCCGCAAAAACGCTTTAGCAAAGATTTCGTTTCAACTTGTAAATAATTATCTTGTGATACTAACGGATAATAAGCATACATACGCCCTTTATCTTGATGGTAAGAAACGGCTTCTTTTTGTACTAACCGATTAATTAATGTACGGATTGTTTTCGGTTTCCAGTCCATTGCATCTTCTAGTGCTTCTATAATTTCATTCGCTGTTTGTGGAGAATTAGACCAAAGTACTTTCATAATTTCTAATTCCGCTTCAGATATTTTAGGTAATTGATTTGTCATAGTATATTGCACTCCTTAGTATTACATTTGTAATCTACAATTAAGATTACAAATGTAATACTGAATTGTCAACCATATTGTAGAAAATATAATTTCCGTTAAACCTTACTTAACGACAGCGAATTTCCCTTTTTTCAAATAATCAAATAAAAAAACAAGAAAATCCTTACATTTAATAGTAATATAGAAAATAGACAAGTTTATCAAAATAGTGGAGGCTTTTTCAGTCATGATGCGTGCGCTTCGTTTAAATATAAAGCAAGCTTTTTGTAGTCGTATTTCTTTAATTATGATGCTTAGTGGATTCGTTCTTATTTGCATTTATCACTATTATTATGTACTTCGTTATTTAGGAGACGCAGCGAATGGTCCTATATCAACAGATTTAAAATGGATTGGATTTCGCGACAATGAAATGGATGTTTATTTATTATTAATGCCAGTTATTGCGAGTTTCCCCTTTAGTACAAGTTACAATTCGGATAAGTCAGATGGTTTTAAACCATTTGTGAGTAAGGGGATTTCTATCTTTCCTTATTCAGTAGCGAAATATATCGTTACGTTTTTTTGCGGAGGATTTCTTTATACGCTTCCATTCATTTTATCGTTATTATTTTGCAAATTAACCATTCCAGATGGAACACCTGTGGTTGGTTCAGGCATTATAAATGATGAGGGGATGTTCGCAAACCTATATTTCGATGCGCCTCTCACTTACATTACGGTATATATCGGGATTAATTTTTTATTTGCAGGTTTAATGGCCCTTTTAGGACTTGCTGCATCTGTATGGTCACAAAAGGACTATATGGCGATTCTCTTTCCATTCGCGGCTGCCTCCATCCCGTACGTCCTGCTAAATACAATACTCCCTTCAATAGGCGGAGCACCTATTCATTTATATGATCCAAAGCAACCATTGCAGGGCATGTCACCATACATTTTATTGATGCAATGTGCTTTCTTCCTTTTCGTTAGCTTACTTCTGTATATACAAGGAGTAAAGCGGGATAGAAAAAAATATAGAAGAAGACTACAAAAAAGAGATCGGTGCAGAAAATCATTTCAAGTAATTTCAGACTAAATGATTGAATGAATAAGAGCGTAATTCCCTAAGTTAATTTAGGGAATTACGCTCTTATTATTATCTTCCCCCTTCACGGCGTACCTGCCAATCCCCATAAAATAACAAACACCGCAAAATAAATCGCTTTAATACCTACAACTGAACATAATAAAATAATTGCATATTTACTTAATTCTCTTCTTGCACCTATTAAAGTAAAAATAACTGCCAAACTAAACGTTACATAAGACGAGGCTGTATGTATTAAGTTATACGTGATATCTAAATTTTGAGTAAGCCCTGTTACTTCAGCTACAAATTGAAACATGACGATTGTACTAAAAAAAATCGCTAACTGATTCATTAATTTCCCATTTATTTGTGCTGGCATCGTCGCCCTCCTAAAAACTAAATATTCAATTAATTTTATCACCAGATTACAAAAAAAGGAATCACCTCTTTATACCATTCTATGACGCTACAAAAATAAAAAAGAACGCTTAGTTACCTAAGCGTTCCCTACTTTAAGAAGCTTTCTTCAAGTCAATTTGAGCAAGTACTGGGTCGTGGTCACTTACACGTCCATGTTCTTTCATAATGTTTGAGTTTAAGTGTACTGGATCTACAATTGTGTGTGGTGCGATATTGTTTGTTACTAAAATATGATCTAGCACTTGTGCATTTCCTTCATGAATGTACGTGTAGCGGTTCTCTTTCGGCACTGTGTTTAACATATTTTTTAAGTTTGTTCCTTCTAGTGCTTTTAATGGTTTAGCAAACTCAAAATCGTTCATATCCCCTAACACAACAACCGGTGCATTCGTGTTCTTTTTCTGAATTCCTTGTACGAATTGATTTACTTCTTGCGCTAACTGAATTCGTTTTTCTTCACTCTTTAATACGAGCGGCTGTACTTTTCCAAATGGCGTTGCATCTCCTATTTTTGAGTTTAAGTGATTTGCAACGACAACAACGTTTTGTCCTTGGAACGTAAATTCTGCCGCAAGTGGTTTACGTGTACTTTCAAATAATGGATTTTCGTCTCCAATGCGAACAACATTTTTATCAAGTAACTTCGGTACTGCTGCTAATTTCACACGTGATGGGTTGTAGAAGAAACCGACGCGAATATTCGCTCTTGGTGCTCCTCCGTCTAAATTATTATGCGGAGCAATCTCTACATACTCATACTTTGGTCCACGAATTTCTAGAACTGCATCAATGATACGTTTTGCGCTTAATGAAGCATCTGTTGTACCGTCATTAAGCGTTCCGTTATTATCTTGCATTTCCTCTACACCGATAATATCTGGCATTTTTAAATTGTATTTAATAGAATACGCTAACGCTTTTACTTTTTCATCTGTTGTTTCTTTTTTATTCGCCGAGAAGTTTTCAATGTTATATGTAGCAACGGTTAACTTATCAAGACGAGGCTGAATATTCGCTCCTACTTGCTTAAATCCACCGTCCACTACAGATGGTATTTCCGTTATTGGCGAAATGCGGAACGAACCGTAATCATATCCGACTACCCCAGTTATATCTTCAGTGAAAGTATCTCCTACTTTTGCTACATAATCACGAGGTACTTTTACAGAAAGACGTTCTGGGTTTAATTGATTTTCGTCTAATACAGGTGTGCCGTATTTCGTTACGACTTTCTCTCCGCCATTTTCTACTGTTACATATAAATTTCCGTTTTTCTGAGGTGCAATAATTTTTGGCGTTAGCATCGTAACGCGCATACCTTCTATACTTTCATAAAAGTCGATTGCATCTTCATTTGGATCAAATAAACCGAATGCATCATTATCGATAATTTGATCAGGGATTTTCACACCGTTTTCTCCAAGTACAATCGGTGCTGGTAAAGGTTGATCTTTTGCGATTACAGCAACGCGGCTTGCCTTAATTTCCGTCGTCGTTAAATCTGTGTCAAACCTTTCTGCATATCCAGGACCAACATATTCTTCTACTTCTCCATCAACTTGAATAAGATCTCCTACCGCTACATTCGCATCTTTTTTGTATACGTACATACCTTCTGAAGTAGCTGGATCATTATCCGGCTGATTATCTTCTATATAAAAACCATTTTTATCAAGTGCTGTTACAATGCCTTCCACATTGTATACTTTCTTCCCTTTGTAAGGAGAAATATGTGATTTACCTTGAATATCATGAATACGGACCTGTTCATTGTTTACGATAGTAAATGAAAACGTTGAAATTGCTGAAGAAGTAAGCCCTTCTTTCTCTGCAATTGCTTTAATTACACTATTTTCATTCACTACAATTTGTCCGTTATAACGAACACTTTTATTTGTAGGATTAGAGCCATCTAGCGTATAGTAGATTGTCGCTCCTTCTGTATTCGTTGTTAAAGTTATCGCTGTGCCCTTCGCAACTTCTCCGCTACCAGGTGAAGCTACAACATCGCTAACACGGTTTTGTCCTTCCCCTTGAAACTTATGAGCTGTGACCGATTTTAAACCCGGGCTACTAAAATATAATTCAAGCGTCCCTGTTAAACTAACTTTCTTCCCGATATTTTCAGGATGATCTTTCACATTTACTGCTGCTCTCACATCGCCTTTTGGCAACTGAACAGGCATGATTTTGTCTGGATTCGTCTCATTTGGCGAATCCGCAATTGCTACGTTTGTATCATCAAACTTAGCCGGATCTTTCGTGTATTTAGAAGGACTTTGCGTATATCCAACGATATATCCTTCCACTGTCCCCTTCGTTTTCCCTTGCTGCTTAAATACTTGAATTGCTTTTTCTACTGACATAGAAGTCGTTTCTTCTGCTTGTACTAAAGTTCCAGTAAATGAAAGCAATAGTATGAATGATAAAAAGACACTTAACAATTTCTTCACAGCCATTTCCCTCTCCCTATTTCATATTTTCTCAGCATTTCTATCATATCAAATGATTCGTTATATAGAATGCTATTTCGACAAGTTTTACAAAAAATTTATTTAATTTACAAGCTTTCAAACTTTAATACAAAATAATAATTTTACACCTTCTACGAATGCACTCTATAATGTTAGAGAGAGAAAACAGAAAATACCAAAATTTCATTGGCATGTAAAATGGATTCATTTGAATAGGAGTGATTGGATGGAAGTGCAAACAGAAACATACCGCGCAGCTATGAATGGAACATTAGAACGTCATTTTTCAGATATGATTGCCGTTATACCAACTAGAATTACAATTGAGCAGTTAAAACAGCGGCTAGAAACGATCGCTACTAAAGTTGACGAATTGAAAATTGTTTATAGTGATGAGACAAGCCTTATTGTTGAGTTACACATGGATGAAAAAATTACACCGTATGAACTGCATATCGATGAGGCGAATGACCCAGAAGAATATAAAATGTACAATAGACAAGATGCTACAATCGTAGATCGTCACTTTGAAGATGCTGCTTATGGAACTGAAATTTTCACTCGTACGCTATTTGTAGGCGATGTACTGGACTGCTTTTTCCAGCAGTTACAGTTTTTATGGAACCTCACCCCAGATTTGTTATTTGTAATCGATTCAAGTGCAGCAATGAAAGTGATATCTAGAAGCTATATTGAATATCACGTTGAAAATGAATTATTACCTGACATTCCTGACTTATACGTTATTCATTCTGTTTATGAAGATGATAAAGAAGGTGAGCCTACGCAATATTGGTTTCATACACATGGTCTTTTAAGAGCAGGTGTAACAGAAATAGAATTAATTATTCCAAATCGTATTTCTTCCTACTACGGCATTGGTGACCTCTTCCAAACATTTGCTAATAATGCCGTTGAGAATGGACAAGTCCCTATGAATGAGCCTATTGTTATCGCGCATAGTCAGCAAGGTTCTATACATACAGTAGCTGTTCCGTGGGAAAAAGGATTATCTTATATTGGGCATAAAACGAGTATGGATCAATTATCTTCAATTGAGGATGAAGAAGTGAAACTGCAACCAGTAGATGCACAAAACATATTCTTAGGCGGAATGGATGACCGAGATGAATACCATCAGTCCCCATCCGTTCTCTTATTCAAATTTAATACTTCAGAAGAATATATTGAAAGTTTTTTCAAAGAATATGAGGAAGCTACAGGTCTCATGTTCTATAAAACAAATAGCGAAACCGATCGTATGGCTTACAATGCGAAGAATACTTTCGGGTATTTCAGCAACATTTTTCACATTGAACAATCGAATGAAGATTTTCGTTTCCTCGCTAAGTTTGGTGTCTCCTACGAAGAAGGAAAAAGTGAGCATATGTGGTTTGAAATGCAAAACATTACAGAAGATTTCATTCAAGGAATACTCATTAATGAACCATACTTTATAGAAGATATGAGTGAAGGAAATAGTTATCAGTTAGATTTTGATAACTTAACAGAGTGGATTATTTATGCAGGAGATGCCGTCATAAAGCCAAATAACTTATATATGTTTATTGGTGAATAAGTAACAAAACGCCTTCAATACGATTGAAGGCGTTTCACTTTATTGCGTGATTAATTCTGGATCCATTACTTTCTCCAAATGAGAGAGTACACACTTTGCGGCTTTCTCACCTTGAGCAATACAGTCCGGAAGACCAGAACCAGCGTAAGAACTACCTGCCAAGTATATACCTGGCAACTCTTTCTCCATAAATGTTGTGAGTTTCTTCATTCGCTCGTTGTGGCCTACTGTATATTGGGGCATTGCTTCTTTCCAGCGACTTACGACTGTAAATTCTGGATCCTCTGTAATATCCATCGTCTTTCGTAAGTCCTCTAGTACAAGCCTAACAAGTTCCTCTTCTGTTTGTTCTACAACTGCTTCATCACCAGGTCGTCCAACGTAACACCTAAGAAGCATTTTTCCTTCTGGCGTTGTATGTGGCCATTTTTTATGTGTCCACGTACATGCTGTAATTGTGTAATCGTTATTTCGAGATACGACGAATCCTGTACCATCAATATCGCGCTGAATGGCTGATTGCGGGAAAGCCATTGCCACATTCGCAACTGACGTGGACGGAATATTGCGGAAGAAACGAAACTGCTTGTACTGCGCAAACATAGATGGCAATACTTTATGTGATGTTGCCACTACGACCGCGTCCGCTTCTATTTCTTTTCCGTTACTAAGGGTAATCGTATAACCATCACCAAGTTTTGCAATTTTTTCAATCCGAGTTCCCTTTATTATCGTACCTTCATGCATCTTCATTTCGAGAGATTCTACGATAGATTCTAAACCGTTTTTCACTGTTTGGAAGATTCCCTTTTTCGGTGCTGCTTTCTCTTCTTTCGGGGCAAGTGTACGCATACCGAGTGAAATACTGCGATGTTTCTGCTCGATTTGATACATTTGCGGGAATGTTGACATTAAGCTCATTTCATCAATATCCCCTGCATAAATACCGGATAGTAATGGTTCAATTAAATTTTCAACCACTTCGTTGCCGAGGCGATGTCTGAAAAACTGCCCGAGTGATTGATCAGATACTGGCTTTGATCTCGGCATTAGCAGATCAAAACCAGCTCTTAGTTTACCAATTGGAGAGAACAGCCTGGAAAATAGAAACGGCGTAATTTGCGTTGGAATTCCCATCATTGATCCGCTCGGCATTTTATGTAACCGATTGTTTACGAGGATAAATGATTGCCCGGCCTTATTATTTACAATTTCATCGCCAAGACCCAATTCTCTCGCTAATCTTGCTGCACTTTCTTTTCGTGCTAAGAAAGAATCAGGACCGCGTTCAATTGTAAATCCACCTTTTCGAACGGTTTGAATTTTCCCGCCAAGTTTGCCTGATGCTTCTATCAGTAATGTATCGATCGGCAAGTTGTTGTTATGAATTTCTTTTTGCAAGTTATACATTGTTGTTAATCCTGTGATGCCACCGCCGATGATTACAACTTTTTTCCTCAAGCAGGCTCCCCCTTTCTTTTTACAATACAGATTCTTTTTTCTTTAATACAACGTCTGTTAAGCAATCAACAAATGCAGCCGATGCATTTGGCATTTCTGGACGATAATATTTCGCGCCAATTTCATCTGTTACAACTTTACACTCAAAGTCGTTGTCATATAGAACTTCTAAATGTTCCGCAACAAATCCAACTGGTGCATATACGAATGAAGTATAACCGTACTTTTCATTTAATTCTCTCGTTAAATCTTGTACATCTGGACCAATCCAAGGATCTGGCGTGTTTCCTGCACTTTGCCAACCTACTGCATAGTTTGCTACTTCAGCACCTCTTGCAATATAATCAGCTGTTTCATTTAATTGATTTGGATATGGATCGCCCATTGCAATAATTTTTTCTGGTAAGCTATGTGCAGATACGATTAATACTGCTTTTTCACGTTCTGCTTCTGACATACCGTTATATATACCTTTCACTGCATCGACCCAGTACTGGATGAATTTCGGTTCTTTATACCAGCTATCAATGCCGTGAATTGTTAAGTTTCCAAGTTTCTCAGCTTCTTCTTGTGCTCGTCCTACATACGATTTCACGCTAAATGTAGAATAGTGCGGCGCAAGAACAAGTGCGATTGCATCTTGTATACCGTCGTTATGCATATCTTTCACTGCATCTTCAATGAACGGTTCGATATGTTTTAAGCCAAGATACATATGGTACTCTACTTCATCTTGTACTTCATTTAAACGCTTCTCTAACTTTTTAGCTTGCTCTAATGTAATAGTAGCTAAAGGAGAAATACCACCAATTGCACGGTAACGCTCTGTTAAATCTTCTAGCATTTCAGGACTTGGCTTTCTTCCTCTGCGAATATGTGTATAGTAACGTTCAATATCTTCTTCTTTATATGGCGTTCCGTATGCCATTACAAGCAAACCAATTTTCTTTTTCATACAGCAATGCTCCTTTACTTCGCTAACTGTCCTTTAGAGTATTCATGAATAAATGTAGTTAAACGTTTTAATGTATCTGGATTTACTTCTGGGAATACACCGTGTCCTAAGTTAAAGATATAACCTGGCTGCTTCATCCCTTGATCTAAAATACCTTTTACATGTTCTTCAATAACAGACCATGGCGCAAGTAAGAATGAAGGATCCATATTACCTTGTACCGCCTTATGGACGCCGCATGCGCGTGCCTCTTCGATCGGTAAGCGCCAATCTAAGCCTACTACATCAAGCGGTAAGTCGTGCCATTCATTTACTAAATGTGCAGCTCCTACGCCGTGCATAATCATTGGCACACCCATCGTACGAACTTCTGCAAAAATACGCTCCATTGCTGGTTTAATAAATACGCGGTAATCTGCTACATTTACAGTTCCAACCCAAGAATCGAAAATTTGAACTGCTTTTGCTCCTGCGTTAATTTGCGCTTTTAAATATGTAATAACCATATCGGCTAGCTTATCCATTAAAGCGAACCAAGCTTTCGGCTCTGCATACATGAACGCTTTCGTATTATGATAATTACGAGATGGACCGCCTTCAATCATATAGCTCGCTAATGTAAATGGAGCTCCTGAAAAACCGATTAACGGTACGTCTAGCATTTCTGTCGTTAATAAACGAATCGTATCTAATATGTACGGCACGTCATCTTCTGGATTGATTTCCCCTAGCTTTTCTACGTCTTGTAAAGAACGGATTGGATTATCAATAACTGGACCAATACCTGATTTAATTTCTACATCCACACCAATTGCAGGTAATGGTGACATAATATCTTTATAAAGAATTGCTGCGTCTACGTTATATTGATCAACTGGCAACTTTGTAACGTAAGCACATAACTCTGGATTATGTGTAATTTCAAATAAAGAATACTTTTCTTTTATCTTTCTATATTCCGGCTGTGAACGACCTGCTTGACGCATATACCATGCTGGTACATAATCAGTACGCTCCCCCCTACATGCTTTTAAAAATGTCTCATTTATATTTCTTACCAAGACCCTTGCTCCCTTCCTTACCAATGCTTTTGCTCTAAATACGTTCTATTCCGATATTTATCTTTTTTTACTATACAGCTTGTAAAAACAAAATGCATAATATTATGTACGTTGTTCATTAAATTGACACAAACATTCTTAAAAACGCTTACTATTTTCACAACATTCTTATTATAACACAGAGAAAAACTATGGTTTAGCTACTTTTGACTTTTCTCCTTCGCGATTCGTTTGTGTGTTATATGGTACAACGTAAAAACTCGGTTTTGAAAAGATGTTAACGAACTTTTCTTCATATTCTCCGGCACCATTTACAGTTGCTACATGCGTATGGACTCCGTTTTCCACTCTATAAATGCGATACATAATTCTATCATCTGGAAGTGGTGTCCAGCTTAATTTCGCTTTAAATAAACCGAAAGGGCTAAACGCTAATTTCATTTTCACATCTTCAATCTTGCGCAGCCGAATCGGAGCACCGATTGTTTCCACACCTTCTGGTTTCATAAACTGCTCTTTCTGTTCTACATTTGCCTTCGTTAAAATTTTTTTAAACAATTTCGTTGCCGATGCACTTTCTCCTTGCAGCTGATGCTCTTTATCCGTACGGTCATAACCAATCCAAACAGCGCCTACTAAATTTGGCGTATAGCCAACGAACCACATATCTCTCGCTCCATTATCGTCATTTGGTAAGGACGTTGTGCCTGTTTTCCCAGCTAACGCCCCGTTATATACACCGGCTTTCGCTGTCCCTTCCTTCACAACTCCTTCTAACATTTTCGTCATATACCATGCCGTTTGTTTCGAGAAAATTTTCGTTTCTACTTTTGGAGATTCTCCAATAACCGCGTCGTGTCTATTGAACACTTTATCAATCACGTGCGGCTCAATAATAGCGCCATTTGCTAAAAACGAACGGTACATTTTCACAAGATCAAATGTTGAAACACCATTTTTCAATCCGCCAAGCGCTGTACTTAAACCAGCATCGGCAATATGAACATTGCCTTTCTCTAAATATTGCTTTCCTTCTTCTACCCCTAATTCATTTAATAAAGAAACTGCCGGTACATTTGCTGACTCTAAAATCGCATCGTACATCGTCATTTCTTTTGAATACGCATGGTTGTAATTTCGAGGTTCGTAGCCTTCAAACGAATTTCTTTCATTCGTTAATAAAGAATACGGATTATACTTTTTCGTTTCAAGTGCTGGCGCATAGACGATAAGTGGTTTTAGCACAGAACCGGGCTGTCTTTTTGCAAAAACACGATTAAAGCCTCTCGGGACGTACTTTCTTCCGCCAATCGCCGCTTTAATTCCGCCCGTACGATTATCCATTAATAAAAAAGCACCTTGCGCGCCCTCTTCTTTACCAGGGAAATTCCTCGCATCTTGAAACTGGTTATACGCTACCTTTTGAATCTTTTCATCCATCGGAACAACAAACGTATATCCTCCGCGAAGTACTTCTTGATGAGACAATCCGTATAAACGAGCTGCTTCATCTATAACCATATCAATATACGGCATATATGCGAGCTCATTCTCATCTAAGTTTTTATATAGCGCAATCGTCTTTCCCTGATAACGAACACTTTCTTCGGCAGTCAAATAGCCTTGTTTATGCATAAGTGACAATACGAGATCGCGGCGCTCCTTACTCTTCTCTGGAGAGAAATAAGGTGAATATCCGTTTGGCGACTTTGGAAGACCTGCAAGCATTGCGCCTTCTTCTACTGTTACATCTTCTACATTTTTATTAAAATACAACTTTGCTGCTGCTTGAATACCGTAAGCACCATGCCCAAAATAAATATGATTCATATACATTTCAAGAATTTGTTGCTTCGTATATTTTTGCTCTAATTGAAGGGAAATTGCGACTTCCTTCAATTTACGCGTAACTGTTTTTTCACGAGTTAAAAAGACGTTTTTCGCTAGTTGCTGCGTAATCGTACTACCGCCCTCTACCTTTTCTCCAGCTAACGTATCTTTATAAAGAGCCCGGAATATAGACGGATAATCAATCCCTTGATGCTCATAAAAGCGAGAATCTTCCACCGCAACAAACGCCTGCTGGACATGCTTTGGAATTTGCTCGACTGGTACGAGGTCTCTATTTTCTACATATAATTTCGTAATTTCTTTCCCTTTCTGGTCAACGATACGTGATGAAGAGTGGAAAACGAGCTGCTTTTCATCCATCATATAGCCACCAGCTAACACAATAAGTTTATAAAGTACAACCGCTAATACAAGCGTTGCTAATCCACCTAATAAAGTCCACTTTACTTTCTTCATACATCGGCCTTCTTTCCAAATGATGGTACATTTATTATTTGAAAAAGAAGTATCTTTATGTATATAATCTTCGAAGTTTTTTAAGAGAGTTGATATAATAGAAACAAACAATTAAGGGGGCATTAAAATGAAGGCTATTATTTCATACGAAACACCTCTAGAACAAGCACATTTCACTGCAAAAAATAATGAAAAAGATATGTTTTATAAAGAAAATACAGAAGAATCAGTAGAAGGTTCTCTTCAGTATGACGTACTAGACGCTGTTGGCGAATTTAAAGGACAACCTGGCTACATCGTTTGTAACAACATTTCTGTCACAGACGAAGGTCGCCCAGTATTTGAAAACCGTTTTAAAAACCGCGCAGGCCTTATTGAAAACGAACCAGGATTCCAAGCAATTCGCGTTCTACGCCCATTAAGTAACGATACATATGTCATCTTAACGATGTGGGAAACGGAGCAAAACTTTAAAGACTGGACAGAATCACGTTCATTCGAAAACGCTCACAAAAAACGCCCTGCACAAGCAGAAGGACAAACTCCATCTCAGGCACATCCACATGCGGAACAGCAGAAAAGTATCTTCTCTCGTCCGTCATTTGTGACTACTTTTGATGTGTTAGTTTAAGTTTTTTTGTACTGTAGTTCCTCCAGGGATTCGGTACATGAAATCATATCGGCGATTTTTCGAATATATCAACGATTTTTTCAATATATCGACTTATCGACAAATCACGACAGAAAAAAGGAAACACCATTACTCACCGGTGTTTCCTTTTTCTTTGTACCAATTATATATACAAAGTGCATCTTCTTTTCGCATATGCTTCACTTCATATCTATGCCCCGCCACTGATACGACAGCTGTACATAGCTCGTCTTTCTTTTGAAAATACGATTGATTGTATCCTACTGCTTGAACATGCCTTCTTCGCATGATTCCTGTATATTTTGCAAAGCCTCGGAATACCATGACTAACTGATTGTCTCGTATCATATATCCACCACTTTTATACCGGGCGTATGCAAGTAGCGTAAATATGATAAATGGTGGTATTAACGTGAATAACGCCATATTTTGCTTAAAATATATACTCGCACCGACGATCGGCACAGCAAGTATAGCACCTGTAATCCAGCCCATTATTACGTAACGACGTAATGCAGCCTTCGGTAAATGAACGATTTTCTCTTCCGTTTCATACGGCAACTGCAAATATGTAAGTAACTGCTGGACATCTTTCTTTTTCATAAAAGGATGTAACATTACTTCATGCCCTGCTGCTTCTATACTTTGAATAACTTCCACTTCGACAGAGCAATAACCGAAAGGCTGGCGAAGAATTCCTTCTTTCACCGTAATTGCTTGAATACGGTGTAATTTTAAAACAAACTCTTTCTTATCAAATAACCCTTGCACGATGCGAATTTCATTTCTGTTTCGCTCAATTTTAAAGTTCGCATATTTTAACGCATAACCAGCTGTTGAAATGACCCACGAAACCGCCATTAAAATCACAGCCATAACAATTAATTCATATACACCGTTATCCATCACATACGCTTCTACTTTATCGATGAGCCATTCGGGTAGAAATTGATTAAACTCTGAGTAAATAAGAAGTAATCCAGAAAACACTAATCCAAATCTACCAGATGTAATGGATGCTAATAAAATTTCTTTCGCTGTTAACTGATACACCGTCTCACTTTCTTCTACCGCAGGAGTCTCTTCAGTCACAACACTTCTTTCTTTATGTAATAAGGCAATCAGTTCCTTCGCTTCCTCTTCTCTAATGCCAGCTAACATCACTTCTGGATCACTACCGCCACCCGCTACTTCTATGTTTAACTTCGTAAGCCCAAGTATTTGATAAATGATGTTAGAAGATGTACTAATATTTTGTACACGTTCTTTATTTAAGTAACTTTCTTTCTTTACAAAAACGCCGTGTTTAATATGTAAAATATTATTTTCAACCCAGTACACTTTGAAATACCATTTTATCGCTGAGAAAATTGCCATAATAAATAATACAAATAAAAGAACAAGATGTAAGAGATACCAAGGTTTCACTTGACCATCAGATCGAAATAAAACAAGAAAAATAAAAGGTAACAAAGTCGCAACTCGAATACCTAATAAAATCGTGATCGGATGTTGCCTCTTATACATCCTCATCACTCACTTTCGCAAGTTCTCCAATTTGTCTTTTCAGCTGCTCTGCTTCTTCCTTCGTTAAGCCTGGAATACTATGAGAAGTTGCCGCTGTTGAAATATGTAATTCTGCTAAATTATACTTTCTCATAATCGGGCCCTGTTCAATCGTTACGTGCTGCACACGAATCATCGGAATAAGTACGCGTTTTACAACGAACATCCCCTTTTGAATCTCAATCTCTTCTTCATTTAATCTGTAACTATAATAACGTTGACGTAAATTTGGAAACACGAAATAATCAAGCGGGATAAATAGAATAGCGCCTGTTACTAACAAACCAAACAACCAACCCCACCAATTAAAATTGATCATAAAAAAGAAATATGCAATTACGACTGCTAGTATAACTGCCGCCCCAATTAAAGCATGAATTCTCCACACTTTCAGCATATTAGAATGAATCTCCCTTTCTAACGGCTGCATCTCATCACTCCAATTATATGAATTTATTAATTATATATTAGCAGAAATTAAGGTTTTATATACAATTTTGTAAAATTATAGTTTTTACATCGCATCCATCATTTCTTTAAAATTCCCCTCATTAATCGCATACACATGAAACTGAATATAATCTATTTCATTCGTATTCGGACGGGCATATGGCAAAATGTTAAATTTAGACGCTGATCTTCCTAACATATCTACAATCATTAGAGAAACGTCAATATATTCGAAATCTATACGGAATACTACTGCTTCTCCCGTAAATTCATAATCTTTAATTGCATCATAAGATTTATTCGCACTAATTAACATTACTTTTAATAGTTGGTTCAAATTTTCTGGTTTAAAATTAATCATATATGCAGCTCCTTTTTTCAATAAAACACTATAAAAACAGTGTAATCTTATCATTTCATAGCTTTACACATCAATTATGTAAAAAATAAAGCTAGTTTTTTATAAATTTTTTGATATAATTACTTACGGGAAACGGGAAGATATTTATCTTCCCTTGTGTTTTTATTTGCATCTAGTACTTTTGCTAGATGCCTTTTTTTATGCTAAAAAAGGTACCCTCATATACTTTGAGGATACCTTTGTCATCAATTTAGTGCACTTCAACGATTGTACCATCTTCGAATACTTTATATACACCAGTAAATCCTGGTCCACCTGCACCTTCTATTTTATATGTCGTATGCACTCTTATTTGATAATATTTCTTTCCATTCTCTACTTGCGTATTCTCTAGCGTGTAATCATAGTCTTCTTTATATTCATTTTTGATATATTCTTTTGCTTTCTCAAAAGTAAATGCATTTTGATTCTTTCCTGTTTCTACTTTTTGGTTCTTTTCTGCTTCTACCTTTTGATTCTTTTCTGTCTCAGTTTTTTGGTTCTTTTCTGTTACTACCTTCTGATTCTTTTCTGTCTCAGTTTTTTGGTTCTTTTCTGTTGCTACCTTTTGATTTTTTTCTGCCTCAGTTTTTTGAGTCTTTTCTGTTGCTACCTTTTGATTCGTTACTGCATTTGTTTTTTGTGCCTTCGCTGCTTCATTCTTTGCAGTTTTTTCTTCTTCATTTATTTTAGTAACTAATCCTACCGCTTTTTTATTATATTCTTCAAGATTCTTGTTATCTTTTGTTTCTGTAACTAGCTTATTTAATATTTCTTTCGCTTCTGCATAATTTTTCTTACTTATTAACTCTTCACTCTTCGTCAGTTGCTCACTATACTTCTTTTTTTGCTCTAAGATGGCTAGTAATGCTGTTCGCTCTTCCTTCGCTTGTTTTACAAGCGTAGCATTTCCATTCTTCATGTTCTCTACTTTTTCAAATGACTTGATTGATTCTTCTACCTTTGTTTCTTCTTTTAACTTCACTGCTTCAATCATTACTTTCGTTTGTTCTACAAGCATCTTTGCATCTGAATCATCTTTTTTCTCATCTAACGCTTTTTCAAATGATGATAATGCATTTTTATATTCTTTATTCGTTAACGCGGTCTTTCCTTCATCCATTGCTTTGTCAAAATTCCCATTACTACATCCAGCTAACATTAAAAACGTAAGTCCCATTACCATTAATAACTTTTTCATTTTTTCTCCTCCTATATATCCCTAAAACGATAAAGTGAAACTTTAATCAGTGGGGCGTTTTGTTCCTCCCCCACTGATTATTAGCCCTAACCAATCGGGCCTTTACGGGCAGTTGATTCCCACCTAACTTCTTTGCTTTCGCTAAATTTTTAGGTGGGGGTCTTACTGCCCGTTAAGGCGAGGTAACAGCATATGTATAAAAGTCTGTGTAGTAATTAGACTGAAAATAAAGATGTACTTTGTGTGTGGGAAAGGAAGTACATTTCATTTACTATCATTACTTAAAACTCCTAAATAGTTGGTAGTTGGTTTTCTTCTTCTTTTAAAGACAGAAAGGAATTTTAATAATGTGCGTAAAGCTCTCACCAGGCTCTTTACTACACACACTCTTATACACATAGAAAAACTATTTTTAGGTTGCTATTTTTTTAGCTTTACATATTCTCAGTTTGTAACATACCGAAAAACAAAAGAAAACAAACCGTAACATAAGTTACCGTTTGTAACTTCCTTGTAACACAAATGTAACATAAGGGTTTTGAATATACAAGAGTTTTTTTTACATTATTTTCCCCTATCTATATTTTCGGAAAACAATAAACTTCCAATCCTTAGTGTAAATAAGGATTCTTCATAAAAGCATACAGGTATCCCTCCTCATTATCATCAAGTTGAAAAATAAACAGTACTCTGAAACAAAAATCCTTCACGCTATGCAAAACTAAATAAAAAAGCCTACTAATGAAAGTAGACTTAAAATAATGCCGTATAAATTATATTTTTTTAGATTATCAAATTAATAATTTGTTAGTTCATTTTCAGGAGTTTGAATAATAACAGAATTTTCCCCTGGATCAATCCATTTTAAAATATCAATGACATTTTACTTATCAAACTTGCTTCCAACTAGCATCCTTCACATCTTCACTAGTCGGTTTTCTAACTGATTTCACAAAACATTCCTCGCAAGCACCAAATGCAATGAAGTTTTTCTGTGCTTGTCTTAACGAGACTTCATTTGCTCCGCCTTCAAAGTCAGGTTCGTTAAACTGGACCTCATCATCTTCCCAATAACGTATATTACAAATTTCATATGTACCTGTTGATTCTTCTTCTAATGTTTTATACCCGCAGCATGGACATGTGTATTTCATTATTTCACTCCATTGTTAACTTGTTTTTTCTCACATATATTCCGCCCCATAAAGAATGTAACAGCACAAATCATAGTTATTACCATGAAAGTAGTATTAGAATCTTCATATGTAGTTGGAATTCCAACCGTTACGGAAACAATACTACAAGCTAAAAGTAAATATAATAATAAAGATAGAATATAGCTTAGTTTAAATCGTAAAATGATACCTCTAAACAATAACTCACCAAGTAGACAGCCACCTAAAATAATAGGTACTCCGAAATACAATGTAAGGACTCCCATTTGCGCTGTAGATTGAATTATCTTTCCAATTATGTTCGGCGAAGTCATCTCATCATTTCTTCCCATCCTATCAAATAAATCAAGTGCCGTTACTGAAATAAAGAAACTTAATATAGAAAATGAATACGGTATTAAAAATTTGCTCACTCTCATTCACCTCGCTTTTCCTTCTACATATATTATTCATTATTTTCACATAAAAAAATAGCCCGTCTTCCGCAAAAGACGAGCCATTCTATTTAATTCTCACTTAATTTCTTCTTATACCAATCCTGCATTCTCTCCGCATCTTCTACTCTCGTATGCTCTAATTTATAATTCGATGATGCATTAGAGAACTTATACGTACATAGATTTGCACGGCGCTGGAAATAGGATTGTGTCTTTTCCATTGATTGGACGTGTCTTCTTCTAACAAGTCCTGTATACTTGCCAACGCTGCGATATACAAGCGTAATTTGCTCCCCGTTTACACTGTAACCATTTGTTTTAAATGTTGCGTATCCAAGTGCAAAGATGAGAATCGCGAGCGGAATTAATGCCCACATGATAAAGTGCTTTTCAGAGTATATACTTATTCCAATAAGCGGGATTGCTAGCATTGCGAAAAAGATGAAACTATCAATGAGATAACGGCGTAATGCTGCTTTTGGTAATGAAATAATGTTTGTATTCAGTTCGTATGGTAATTGTAAATGCGCGAGTAACTGTTGTACGCGATCTTTTCGAATGATTGGGTGCAGTGTAACTTTTTCTTTCTCATCACCCATCCCTTTACTTTGAATGACTTCTACTTGCACAGCACAATAACCGAATGGCTGACGTAACATACTTTCTTTTATCGTAATACCTTGAATACGATGTAATTTTAGGACGAGTTCTTTTTTTTCAAGTAATCCTTGCGAAATGCGGATTTCATCATTTCTTCGATTCACTGTGAAATCTCCATGTTTTAACGCGTAACCAATTGTCGATATAACCCACGAAAGGACGAGCAAAATAGCTATCATAAAAATCCAGCCATATATATCATGTTCCATTACATAAGACTTTACGCCATTCTCTATCCATTTCGGAATGTACTCATCTACTTGGTGATACACGAAAAAGATTAATGAGAATAATAGTCCAAACTGACCAGATGTAACAGACGCTAGCAAAATTTCTTTCCAAGTTAATTTATATTCAGTCGCTTGCTTTTCCTCTGTTACAATTTCTTTTTCTACTGCATTTTCCGTTGCTTCGCCTAACGTTTCTTCTGCTTTCACTTCTGGTGTTGGCTCATTTAGCATTGCAATAAGCTCTGTTGCTTCTTCTACTGTAATTCCAGCTAAGCTTACTTCTGCATCGTCGCCTCCGCCAGCTGTTTCGATTTGAATTTTCTTTAAGCCAAGCATTTGATATAACACGTTAGAACTTGTATTAATTGTTTGCACACGTTCTTTATTTAAGTAGCTCTCCTTCTTCACAAAGAGCCCTTGCTTCACATGTAATACGTTATTTTCAACCCAATATGTTGTGTAATACCACTTTTCAAACGCTGAAAAGACGGTGAGTAAACCGAATGCAGCGGGAATTAAATACCAAAACGGGAACTTTCCGTTTAAACTAAACATGAAAATAATGAGTGGTATAAAGTCTGTTATTTTTAATTCTAATAACATCGTAATGGGATGCTGCCTCTTATACATCCTCATCACTCACTTTCGCTAATTCTGCAATTTTTGTTTTCAACATTTCTGCTTCATACATCGTTAAACCCGGGATGCTGTGAGAAGTTGCCGCTGTTGAAATGTGTAATTCTGCTAAGCCATATTTCCTCATAATTGGCCCTTGTTCAATCGTCACATGCTGTACACGAATCATCGGTACTAATACGCGCTTTACGACGAAAAGACCGTGCTGAATTTCAAGCTCTTCTTCATTTAATTGATAACTGTAATAACGTTGACGTAGTTTTGGGAATAAAAAGTACGAAAATGGTGCGAACGCAACTGTTAGCCCAATCATCACATACAAAATCCACGTCCACCAATCAAACTTTATCATGAGGAAAAAGTAAGCTAACATGACGAGAATACCGATTCCTTCTTCAATTACAGCCCTAACTTTCCACACCTTGACCATGTCAGGATGAATTTCATTTTTCAATGGATCCATGTAACCACTCCAAATCTAGTAATCTAATATATGAATACTCTCAATCTATATTTTACATAACTTTACAGAAAATTGTAATTTAATTATCTTTCTTCTCCGGAATAAAATATCCGAACCAAAGTAACCAAATGAAACCAATTAACTTAAGCCAACTTCCATCCGCTTGAAAAGCTTCAATCATACCGGGTATTTTATAAAGTGAAACTTTAATCAGTGGGGGGTTTTGTTCATCCCCCACTGATTATTAGTTGAACCAATCGGGCTTTTACGGGCAGTTGACCCCCAACCTAACTTCTTTGCTTTCGCTGAATTTTGAGGTGGGGGTCTTACTGCCCGTTAATGCGGGATAAATCCCAATGAATCCAAGAAAACCGAGCCACCAGTTTTTTTGCATTTTCACTTTTATTCCTCCCTCATTACGTTTTTCACATTTCGAATCCAAATGTCTTTATACTTTAACTGGAATCCCATGAGCATGTAATTACTCATATTATCGATCACGAGCGCTAACGTATGAGCATTTTCTTCCGTTTCCTGTTGTGACACAACGTCAAGTTCCACACCTTTCTTCAATAAATCGTGGAAACCATTTAAGAAATCTTCTTGTATTTCAAATAAGCGTTTCTGATACTTTTCATTTCGCGATGCAGTTACGATGAATTCATTTATAACGCGTAATATTCCTTCTTGTCCTTCATATTCAGAGAGCATATGTAAACCATCTGAAATTAACTTTTCTGCAAAGTTTTCTTTCGTATATTGCTCTTTATCGAAATAACTCACGAAATGATACCCAGAAAAAATTTCTTCAAATAAAAAATCAACCAGCGCTTCTTTAGAAGAAAAATGATAATAAATAGCCGGTTTTGAAATACCTACCTCTTTCGCAATCATGGAAAGGCTCATCTTCTCAATACCGTGCTCTGCCATGAGTTTAAATGATGCCTCGACAATTTTTTGCGATGTTTGTAAATTCTTTGTCATACTGTACCTCACTTATTTTTACTTATCGGTCGGTAAGTAAATTGTAAAATGAAACGAAATGATTTGCAAGTTAGTTAGTATCTCCAGAAGGTATTTATTGGTAAATATAGAAAAATATAAAGTAAAAGCAATATATAACAATAAGGAGGATATTCCTATGGGACTTGGTGGTAAAGGCGGTAGTGGTGGCACTGGCGGCAGTGAAGCTGGACAAGCTGGTAAAAGCGGATTTCCATTCATCGTTGTACTCTTCATCGTATTGATTATTGCCGGAGTTAGCTATATCGGCATTAACTTCTAAAAAAAGCATCCTAAATCACAATTTAGGATGCTTTCTTTTTAATCCCTATTCAACAATCGCATACGATAACAATTCATCGTCACTTCCCCGAGTCTTTGCAGTAGTTGATAGTTCGCATATGCGCCGACTGGGGCACCGATTATTGGTACGAGCTGAAGCATTTTAGCTAAATCGATATAGTCTCGGTACTCTGTTTGAAACTTTTCCCAGTCCATATGATTTTCTTTTTCTGTATCCCACGTTTCGATTGCTTTCCATATTTCTTTTCGGTGGTCGTCACTTGAAAAGGCAAGCTGAAAAACGTGAAGAATAAAAAGGCGCTCTTCTTTATTACTCGTATCAAACCCGTACAACGTTGCTGCATCAAATAAAAATTTAATTTTAATGCCGAGTAAAAGCGGAAAGTCAGCAAGGCCAAGGAGAATACCGCCAGCTCCGGTCCCTGCTCCTTCTGCTGCTGCTATTTTTTTGTACTCATCCATTTTTTTACGTACTTCGTCGTCTCGCCTTTGCAATGACCAGTTCGTCTCTTTTAATTTCGGCTTTATAAAGTTTGATCCAGCACTAATCGTTTGCACCATCATCCGAATCGTTTCTGTTAATACTTTTTGCACTTTCGCCGGAATAAGCTGTTGTACTTTCGTTTGCACTTTCTTAGAGAACCGTGTCATCATAGAAGAATCTTTCATGAATGTAGCTTTCCACTGCTCCAATTCTTTTATAACCTTCTCTTCGTATGTAATCATAGGTTCATTCCCTTCAATTTAAACGCTCAATACGTTTCGCCCCGTATTGATAAACGAAACCGATACTAAATACTATGCTTGCGACTAATAAAATGCCCGTCATCATGAAATCTTTCGTCGCAAGGGCGAATATAACTGTAAATATCACGCTACCGATAATAAGAATTGCATTTAATAACACGAGAAAATCTTTCTTCTTCTCTTCTCCCCCAACCGGATACAAATCAAGCCAAATTTTCATGCGGTGATGCTTCCATAAAGTTAAGAGCTGATAACCGATTAAGTATAGGAAAATAAAGCTTACGATAAATCGTCCATATAAAAACGGAATGAAGTAAAGAATAACTCCTCCAAGAGCGAGCAGGCGCACATACAAGCCGAAATAGTTACCAGATCGTAAAAACGTTCTCGTATATAAGTATAAATAGGTACGCTTCTCGCCAATCATCGAAAGAATGAAATCAAGCCATTTTCTACGTGCTACTCTTTCTTTTAATGCTGGTACATCAACGAACATGTTCGCGATGCGGTACAACAGCATCATCTTCTTACCTTCTTCAGAAATTAAATACTCCCAGTTTAGCGGCTTCCCCTTCACCATTTGATGCAGTACTACGAGGTATAACATCATGAGAAGGATGATTCCGCCAATAAATATAACGGAAGTACGTTCTACAAGGAAGTACACAAATAAGCCGTTTAAAATAAAACGAATGAACCAATCAGCTCTTTGTATATTTTGATCTGTTAAAAATGACTTTTCCCACACTACGAATAAGTTCCACGCTTTTACGATGACAAACGCGAGTACAATCCATATGTAAGCCGCTCCTGTTTGCTTCATTTGCTGGAAGTATAACGGAGCAAGCGCTGCCGCTACGATTGCGATTATGTATAGCTGAATCATAAACGTAAAGAGAAATGCCTTTGTAAAGTATGGTTTTAATTTTTGTTCAACTGGCAGCAAGTAAACGAGATCCGCTTCTTTTAATAACGTTTGTATCGATCCGGCCGTTAATACGAGTCCAAGCAACACTGCCATAACGAGCGCCGCCTCAAACGAAGGTGTTAACGTTTGTAACCATTGCTGGTAATAATACGCTCCTGCGCCGATGATGAATACGAAAATAAATTTCAAATGATCATTAAATACGTATTTACTATATGTACGAACTTCTTTTAGAAAGTGACGAAATCGTTCTTTCCATAATGCTGTGCTATTCATAATCTTCTTCCTTCGTTAATGCAATATAAATATCATCTAGCGTTGCACCTGGCATATTAAACTGTGATTGCAGTTCAGATAATGTTCCCATCGCTCTTACTTCACCTTGATGCAAAATAATGAACGAATCACAATAACGCTCTGCCGTCGCTAAAATATGTGTACTCATTAAAATACCTGCACCACTCTTTTTCATTTGATCCATCATTTGAAGGAGTGATTGAATCGCTAACGGATCAAGTCCAACGAATGGTTCGTCCACAATGTAAAGAGATGGCTCCACTAAAAACGCACTCATAATCATTACTTTTTGTTTCATCCCTTTTGAAAAATGAGATGGAAACCATTTTAAACGATTTTTCATGCGAAATTCTTGTAATAGTTGTCCTACACGTTCTTCGTATTGTTTTTCATCGACACCGTACGCCATCGCTGTTAACTTCAAATGTTCTTCTAGCGTTAGCTCATCATATAATACTGGTGTTTCTGGGATGAACGAAAAACTAGAACGGTACGCTGTCATATCATCACGAATTGTTTTCCCATTAATTGTGACAGTTCCTTTTTTCGGTTCCATTAAACCGATAATATGTTTAATCGTCGTACTTTTACCCGCTCCATTTAAACCGATTAAGCCGACAAGTTCGCCTTTATTAACAGAGAACGAAACATCTTTTAGTACAGGTCGTTTCGTATATCCTCCTGTAACATTTTCTACACGCAATAACTCGCTCATACGACACCACTTTCTTCATTAGTATTCATTCTATATTCATCTTACCAAAAATAGCGCTGTACTACATAGTATCGATGCCCTCAAAAAAAATTTAAATTTGTTAGCATATATTTTTACGAAAGCGGACATCATAATTAGTGAAGAAGGAACACATTGAAAAAGCGACCACCAATTGATGAGTACAACAACATAGTGAAGTCATCATGAAATGGGGTGTCCATGTTGGACAAAGAAATTTACACATAACCAGATTATTTGTTTCATTTTAGAAACGGGGTGTCTCCGAAAGAGCATATACTGTTTTAAAAAATAAACAATTTCCCTTTATAAAGATTGCAATTCATTTCACTTGAAAATGGGGTGTCTACGGCAGAAACTTTAGCCGATTTACCGTGCATTTCTTAAATAAATGAGGTGTCTGCGAAACGTAAATTACGATAATGCTTTTTCAATCCCTCTTCAGAAAACAGGAAGCTGAGTCAGCTTCCTGTTTTTCGTGTTTGTTCTCTTATGTAATTATGGTAAAATACGGCTAAGGATATTTGAAAGGATGAGATCAATGAATCATACAGCGGACAATTGTATTTTTTGTAAAATTATTGATGGGCAAATCCCTTGCTCAAAAGTATACGAAGATGAACATGTGCTTGCATTTTTAGATATTAGTCAAGTAACAAAAGGACATACCCTTGTTATTCCAAAAGTTCACAAACAAGACATTTTTGCGTTAACGCCAGAAATCGCATCACATATTTTTTCTGTCGTTCCGAAAATCGCAAATGCGATTAAAGCAGAGTTTAATCCAGTTGGCTTTAACCTACTTAACAATAACGGTGAAAAAGCTGGACAAACTGTGTTCCACTTCCACCTTCATTTAATTCCACGCTACGGTGAAAACGATGGTTTCGGTGCTGTTTGGAAATCACATCAAAATGAATACACAATGGAAAATTTACAAAACATCGCAAGTACAATTGCAAATAGTGTGAAATAGTGACACTATAATAAGAAGTAATACATAACAAGCCACTTTCCTAAAGTGATTAAATATTGCACGGCTTGTTTCTCCATTCAAGATGCCGGGGACTGTGCACTGCACACTTTTCTTTCCCTTGTCTTAAAGATATGCATATTTTTTCACATCATGAATACGAACAAAAAATAAGGAGGTTTCCTTTTATGTCAAAAGCTAAATCCTTTATTACAGGTGTCATTTGCGGCGGAGCAGTTGCTGGACTAGCCGTTCTTTTCTCTACTCCTTCTTCTGGCAAAGCTATGCGCGGTAAGTTAAAAGAAAAAGGAAATGATATTAAAAAGACTTTAGCTGATATTACAGCTGATACAAAATTATTAAAACGTCAAATCGTTGAAACTGCTTCAGAAGGTAAAGAAGTATTTCAAGAATTAAAAGACGATATGCAAGATACACTTTCGAACTGGAAGCAAGACATTTCTCAAAACAAACGACATATTGAGCAAGAGATTTTGGACATCCAAAAATCAATTGAGAAACTACAAGAAGCTGTTCCGGAAAAAGCGTAAACAAATTCCTGCTTAGTTTTTTGCATATAACAAATATTTTTTATATAAATTGACCTTAACACGGCATATCACACAGATATGCCGTGTTTTTATGCATTTACAATATATGTTATCACTTAACATGTATGGACAACGCATGTATTCACGACTCATAAAACGCTTCCATAGTTATGCATGATTTGTATAGAATGTCATTTTTCCAAAAAATTTTCACAATTCTCACAAAAAGACTTTATTAATTTTTATTTTACTGGCATAATAGATAGTAATGAAAAAGAATGTTAAAGTGGGTGAGTAAATGAAAAGTGGAGAAAAAGATTACTCGGTAAAAGAAGCGATGATTTTCAGCCAACGCATTGCTCAATTATCGAAAGCGTTATGGAAATGTGTAGAGAAAGATTGGCAACAGTGGATTAAGCCTTACGATTTAAACATTAATGAGCATCATATTTTATCAATCGCTTATCATTTAAAAGGGGCTTCTATTTCTGAGATTGCTAAGTTTGGAGTTATGCACGTATCAACGGCGTTTAACTTCTCGAAAAAGCTGGAAGAACGCGGCTATCTTGTATTCTCGAAAAAAGAAGATGATAAACGAAATACGTACATTGAGATTACAGACAAAGGGGAAGAATTACTACTTCGCTTAATGGAGGAGTATGATCCTGAAAATAACTCTGTATTTAATGGGGCTCTTGCACTTCGTAATTTTTACGGTAAGTTCCCAGAAAATATCGAACTTATCGCTATCTTGCGCAACATTTACGGACAAGACTTCATCGATATTTTTGAGAAATCATTAGAGAATATTGAGGAGAATTTTACGGAATCCGATCAGAAGTTAGTTAAGAAGTAATCTATTTATTTTTTCGCAATCATGCTTAAGAATTCATTCATAAGCGGGTTAAATAAACCTTGTTTTGCTAGCGCTTCCGCAGTTTCGTGTACTTCGAGCTGATGTGGAAGCGCTTTTTCAAATTGATCTAACAGCGCATCGAACAAAAGAAGCCCTTCTGCTTTTTCCACTACATATTGCTCGTTCAGTATTTCACAAAGTTGTAGTATACGTTCAATATCTTTTTTGCGAGCTTTTTTCTTTATGATTAAAGAATAAAATGGACACTTTTCTTCATCAATCATTTTAAATAGTAGGTCTACGTAGTATTCAGCTTGTTCTAATCTTCTAACAACGTCCATTTTCTCCCTCACTTTCTAACACAAAGTCTTCTATTTCTGAATTTTATAACACGAACAAAATATCGTATGATACAATATATAAAGTATATGTATTTTAGCCAAAAGGAGGTCTCGCCTCATGACACTTATAACAGTTGTTTTTGTCGCATTCGCACTTCTTGTTATATTTTACACGAATTTTATGACACATACACTGTGTGAACGAAAACAAATAGCTGCGAGCCGCCAACCCGGTGTCTTTCGGGTTATTAATGTATGTATAACAATTTTATTAATTTCTAGTTATATAGAAATTATATTTCATGGAAAGTGAGGAAGGAAGCCCCTTCCTCACTTTTTTCCTCTATAAGCAAATTATACCTACTATAACCAATAAAATAAACAGTACAAGTAATAAAATAAGTTGAGAATTCATCCCCATCCCCTCCTCTTTTCTGTATATGCGGCATGCGCCCAATATGGAACACCTTCAAAATCTGACACATACTGGTTAAATTTTCTTTATCAATATGAAATCGGGTCGAAATATGATATATTAAATTTTGTACATATTGCTTATACTATGAAATAAATGACACGCATCTTAACTTTATCCTAAAGCCTCGGTAAGCCCTGTTAAGCGCGCTTTACCAATAGAAAAAGCAAAAGTATCAGTGAGACTTAATCGGGCTCTTATGAACCAAAATTCATTGGTGTAGGATAAATTAAAAATACATAATAGTAGGAGTGTTTATCGAATGAAGAAAGCTATGCTTGCCTTAGCCGCAACAAGTGTAATCGCATTATCAGCATGTGGAACAGGATCATCATCAGACAAAATTGTTACATCTAAAGCTGGTGACATTACAAAAGACGAGTTCTACAATCAAATGAAGACACAAGCTGGTAAACAAGTATTAAACAGCATGGTTATGGAAAAAGTACTTATTAAAAACTACAAAGTTGAAGACAAAGAAGTAGACAAAAAGTACGATGAAATGAAAAAACAATACGGTGATCAATTCGATACACTATTAAAACAACAAGGTATTAAAGAAGAAACTTTAAAAACTGGTGTGCGTGCTCAATTAGCGCAAGAAAAAGCTATCGAGAAAACAATCACTGATAAAGAATTAAAAGATAACTACAAGCCTGAAATTAAAGCAAGCCACATTCTTGTAAAAGATGAAGCGACTGCTAAAAAGGTTAAAGAAGAACTTGGACAAGGTAAATCTTTCGAAGAGTTAGCAAAACAATACTCTGAAGATTCTTCAAAAGAAAAAGGTGGAGACTTAGGATTCTTCGGACCTGGTAAAATGGTTAAAGAATTCGAAGATGCTGCTTATAAACTGAAAAAAGATGAAGTAAGCGAACCTGTAAAAACACAATTCGGTTACCACATCATTAAAGTTACAGACATTAAAGAGCCAGAAAAATCATTCGAGCAATCAAAAGCTGACCTGAAAAAAGAGTTAGTTGCGAAGAAAGCACAAGACGGCGAATTCATGAACGACCTTATGATGAAAGAAATCAAAAAAGCTGACGTAAAAGTTGACGATAAAGATTTAAAAGATCTTTTCAAAGAGCAAAAAGCTGACGATAAGAAAGACGAAAAGAAATAATGAAGTGAAAAAAGCTCGGGCTTCGGTCCGAGCTTTTTTATTTTGCAATTTTTATCCTCCTATTTGCGAGCAACAGGATAAAGTGAAACTTTAATCAGTGGGGGTTTTCTTCATCCCCCACTGGTTATTAGCCCTCACCAATCGGACTTTTATGGGCAGTTGATCCCCCACCTAAATTCTTTGCTTTCGCTGAATTTTGAGGTGGGGACCTTTCTGCCCATTAAAGCGGGATAAATGAAAAAGGTTTGGTAAGAATATATCTAAAAAAGGTGTACGAAAATGAAAAAAATAATCTTTCTCCTCTTACTTATACTATTTTCTATTGGAACCGCCGAGCAAACATCTGCTCATTCTACAAAATCAGTTAAAGGTACATTAGAAGTCTCTGCGCATCAAGAATTATCAGTAAAACAAGCGATTGAGTTGGCATGTCCCTCTGCACTTAAATGGAATAAACATGCTCAATTATTACAGGCAGTTAATATAGACAAAGATAAACCCGAGAAGTCCATTGGGAGCAACGGCAAAAGAAAGTACTGGAATATTGATTTCGGAGTGCCAGATACAAACAAAATATTTTTAATCACAATCTTTGAAGGAAAAATTGTTGAAGCGCAGGATATCACCCGAGATGGCGATTCGCCTTATTCTAGAGAAGAGTTTATAAAGTTAGAGGATATTCACTACGATTCTCCCCATTTACTAAAAAAAGCATTAAAAATAAGTAATATCCATCCCGGTAAAGATTGGGCAAAAGGTTATAATTTCATGCTAAAAAAAGACACTAAGATGAACATTCCCCTAATGTTAGTAATAGGCTGGAATAAAGAACAGACAAAAATGAAAGCTGCTGGTTTTCATGTAACAACCGGAGAATATATTCCACCGCAAAATTGATTTTTTGTTCTCCCCTTTTAACTAATAGATGCTAAAAATCGAACTGAAACAGACTATAATCTACAACAAAAAACCTTGATTCCATCACACACGGAACCAAGGTTTATCTTATTATCATTGATTAAATTAAGAAACTATGTTAAATTAGTACAGAAACACGTTTCCGAAAATATACAGAACGTATTTATCCGTATCTTAATTGTACACCAAAACACATCTTCAGTCAACCTCTATTTTTCACTTTTAAAGGAGTGCTTACGTATGAACAAAAAACTTGATTTAGAGCAAAAACGATTGGATACCGTAATTGAAACGATTACGGAGCAAATTGATAAACTGGAAAACGAAACTGGCAGACGCCGGGCAGAAGTAATCCATATTCGTAAACACTTTTGGGATGACGTGAAAGTGAATACTGATACTTTCGATGATTATCTTGAAACAGTTATCAACTTAAGACAACAAGCTCAGTCACTAGCTGTCACACAAATTACCCATAAGCACACCTTTAATCGACTTGCTGCATTAAGACGTATGCATAAAGCACCTTACTTCGGGCGAATTGATTTCAAAGAAGAAGGAGAATCTGCTGCGGAGAAAATTTATATCGGCGTAGCTACACTTACTGATGCAAGCGGAGAAAACTTTCTTATATATGACTGGCGCGCACCCATTTCGAGTGTGTACTACGATTATCCACCAGGACCGGCTGAATACAGTACACCAGGCGGCGTAATCCACGGTAATGTGGAGAAAAAATTACAATACATTATCCAAAATGGCGAGATTGATTCTATGTTCGATACGAGCCTTACAATTGGTGATGAAATCTTGCAACAAGCGCTCGGAAAAGGTACGAACAAACATATGCAAAGTATCGTTGCTACAATTCAGCGCGAGCAAAATGAAATTATCCGTCATGATGAAGGCCGACTCCTTATCGTGCAAGGAGCTGCTGGTAGTGGTAAAACGTCAGCTGCCCTGCAACGAATCGCCTACTTACTATATAAATATCGTGAATGGCTAAAAGCTGATCAAATTATTCTCTTCTCCCCTAACTCTATGTTCAACAGCTACGTATCTAACGTACTGCCTGAACTCGGTGAAGAAAATATGCAGCAAGTGACATTCCAAGAATATTTAAACCATAGACTCAGTAAGTCATTTGACGTTGAAGATCCTTATGAACAATTAGAATATATGTTAACTGAAACGAATAGCCCTACCTATAAAACGAGAAATGCGAGCATTCGCTTTAAAGCATCTACTCAATTTTTCGAGATGATTAGAGCGTACAGACAATCTCTTGAATCTTCAGGCATGCTATTTAGAGGAATGAAGTTTAGAGGAAAGTTAATTGTTTCTGCTAAAGAAATTACAGAGCAATTTTACAACACTGACTCCTCCCTCCGCTTCCATAATCGAATTGAACAGTTAACAGATTGGCTAAATAAACAAATAGATGCAATTGAAAAAGCAGAACTGAAAAAGCCTTGGGTAGAAGAAGAAATTGAATTACTGAGTAAAGATGAATACCAAAAGGCTTATAAATATTTACAGAAAAAAGGCGAGTTTGACGACAACTCCTTTCATGATTATGAGAAAGAAACGAAAGTACTTGGGCGTATGATTATCCGTAAAAAATTGAAGCCACTTCGTAAAGGCGTTCAAACATTACGTTTCATCAATTTCACAGGCATATATAAACAGCTCTTCACAGATGCATCATGGGTTACTGGGGAAAAACCGAAAGAATGGGATGACATTTGCTCCTTAACAGTAAACATGCTTGATGAAGGAAAGCTATATTATGAGGATGCGACTCCATTCTTACTTTTAAAAGAATTAATTGAAGGCTTCCAAACGAATAGATCGATTAAACACGTACTCGTAGACGAAGCGCAAGATTATTCGCCGTTTCAGTTCGAGTTTTTAAAACGTCTCTTCCCTGCTGCAAGAATGACTGTACTCGGGGACTTTAACCAAGCGATATTTGCCCATGCGAGTGAAGCAGTGAATTTCAATACACTTACTAGCTTATACGGACCAGACGAAACGAACGGCATCAACTTAACCCGTAGCTATCGCTCAACAAAACCGATTATTGAATTTACACGTGCTCTCGTGCCAGAAGGAGAGAACATTCACGCATTTGAACGTGATGGCGAGAAACCTACAGTGACGAAAGTATCGACTGACAGCGAACTGCACGAGCATATTACCGCAAAAGTTGCTGACCTACAAAAAGAGCAGCATAATACGATCGCAATTATATGTAAATCTGCAGCTGAAAGCGCCGCTGCCTACGAAGCACTTCGTCATATCGAGAATATTAAACTTGTGAAAAGTAACTCCGCCGAGTATGAGCAAGGCATTGTCGTGATCCCTGCTTACTTAGCGAAAGGTATTGAATTTGATGCCGTTATTATTTACGATGCTTCTAAAGATGTGTACAGCGATGAGAGCGTTCGTAGATTGTTCTACACTGCTTGCACGCGCGCAATGCATGAATTGCAACTTTATAGCGTTGGCGAGGTTAGCCCTTTTATACTCGGGGCTAATTCGGAAAGTTTTGAGCTTATAACGAAAACACCTTGATGATTCAAGGTGTTTCTTTTTTATGCAGGAGTTACACCTTAAAAGTAGAATATATCAGTTTAGAAAAAGCTAAGGAGTGACAAAATGAACCATTATTTTATTGCTATTTATGACGGCGTGTTTCCTAACGAAAAATTACATAACATTTTACAATCTAACCCTACTTTTACCGACCTAAACGTCCGTCCTCTCGAAATCTCATCACCAAGACCTTTCACATTATTAGTTGGCGCAGAACACGATGCACTCACAACTGGTCTTACAGATACATACCATTTATTAACGAAAGAATTGCAAAAACTAGAAGAACAAGAAAAGTACTATTACGTATACGATTATAAAATTAGAAAGACTATCGACAACCCTACTGAAAAATGCTTTCCATTAGCCAAAATTAATATAAGTATTACGAAATTCCATAAGATGATTCAAAAAGTAAAAGACTTAAAACGCCCAGTATTTGCAGGTTATCACATCACTTCTCATGATGCAGACATACTTACACTTGATGTACTTCTATCTTCACCTTTATTAGATCCTAACACTCCCGAAAAAGATGCGGAAGAATACACTTATTTACAACAACTAGCTGAATCGATATCTCGTTCTGAATTATGTATTTCTATTAAAGAGAGTGCACTTATTTAAACACGAAAAGAGGGTTATTTATGATAACCCTCTTCTACTATCTATTTACGTTTACACTTGATCATAATAATGAATTCTTTTATATACAATCTATATAAATATTAAGGTGTTTTTCTCGTTCTAAATGAAATATCTTTACGCCGATATACACTTAGTACGATTCCCATTAAAAGCGCATGAAATACAGTTGGCGTTAATCCGTAACTAATAAAAGGTAATGATATAGAAACCAACAAATTCTTCACACTTCTGATCCGGTACATAACATACAAAAAACCACCTAAAGGCTCCCCTTCAGGTGGTTTTCTATTTTATGCTAACGCAGCTGCCTGTTCTTGTTGATCTACAGGAATTACAGCGTCTGTTAATGCTTTTTCTAGTTCAGCTGTGTATTTCATTTGCTCTTCTTTGCTCCAGCCTAGTTTCGCAGCCATGTAGTTGATTACTGCTTCTTTCCACTCGTATACCCAGTGGATGTTGAAGAATACAGCGCCTCTGCGGCGTACGAAGAAGTCAACTGGTTTTGCTGTCATTTCGTAATCCATTGCGTATACAAGTGGGATTAGAACGTCTAGCGGCATGTTGTATTCTTTCGCTTCGTCTTTATGTTTTTTCGCTAAGTCGAACAGTACGTCAACGTTAGAGCCGTAGAATTTCGCGAATTCTTCTGCTTGTGCTTTTGTTAAACCGTATTTCGTACCCTCATCTGCTTTTTTCGCAACGAATGCTGGGAATCCGTGTGAACCACTTACATGTCCACCAGAGATTGGCATATGTTTCGTGTCGCTCTTCGGATATGCACTATGACCTTCTTTTTGTAATAGATTCGTTACGTAGTCTACTACCATTTCAGCCATTTTGCGGTATCCTGTTAATTTACCACCTGCGATTGTAATTAAACCAGATTCAGAAGTCCAAATTTCATCTTTACGAGAAATTTCAGATGCATTCTTACCTTCTTCATAAATTAACGGACGTACACCAGCCCAGCTTGACTCAATGTCTTTCTCCGTAATTTTTACGCTTGGGAACATATAGTTAATCGCATTAATGATGTATGTGCGATCTTCTGTTGTCATGTGCGGTACAGCTGCGTCTTTATCATAGAACGTATCTGTTGTACCTACATATGTTTTTCCGCCGCGAGGAATCGCGAACACCATACGTTTATCTGGTGTATCGAAGTAAATCGCTTGCCCTAATGGGAAACGTTTTTGATCAATTACTAAGTGAACACCTTTTGATAACTGAAGTACTTTTCCTTTTTTCGAGTTATCTTTTTCACGAAGTGTATCCACCCAAGGACCAGCTGCGTTTACAATTTTCTTACCGTACACTTCATATACTTCTCCATCTAGTAAATCGATTACACGTACACCGCATACTTTTCCATCTTTATATAAGAAACTGTCTACTTTTGCGTAGTTAACAGCTTTTGCACCGCGTTCAATTGCTTCTTTCATTACTTCAATTGTAAGACGCGCATCGTCTGTACGATATTCTACGTAGTAACCGCCGCCTTTTAATCCTTCTTGTTTTACAAGAGGCTCTTTGTTTAGCGTTTCTTCACGGTTAAACATTTTTCTGCGCTCGCTTCGTTTTACGCCTGCTAAGAAGTCATATACACGAAGACCAATTGATGTACTGAATGATCCGAACGTACCGCCTGTATGGAACGGAAGTAACATCCACTCTGGTGTTGTTACATGGGGACCGTTCTCATATACGATCGCACGCTCTTTCCCCACCTCTGCTACCATTTTCACTTCAAGTTGTTTTAAATAACGTAGACCACCGTGTACAAGCTTCGTTGAACGACTTGATGTACCTGCTGCAAAGTCCTGCATTTCAAACACAATTGTTGATAACCCGCGTGTTGCTCCATCTAATGCAATACCAGAACCAGTAATACCTCCACCAATTACGATCACATCTAACTCTTGTTTATTTACTCCATTTAATACGTCTTTACGTTGTTTACTTGAAAATTTCATGGTAATTCCTCCCTTTGATAACGAAAAAAGAGACCACAAACTCCGCTATAGATTTCGCCTCTATAGCGCGTTGTGGTCTCTCCAAATCTCCTACCGAATTATTAACTTGTCACCATTATAACACTGTTTATGATTATTTGAAAGCTTTTGTTGCTTCAATTGCTTTTTTCCATCCAGCATATAGCTCTTCGCTTGTTGCCGCTTCCATCGTCGGTTCAAAGCGTTTGTCCATATGCCACTGTTCTTTAATTTCATCTTGGTTTTTCCAATATCCAACCGCAAGACCAGCTAAGTACGCTGCACCTAAAGCTGTCGTTTCATTGATTACTGGACGCTCTACAGGAACGTCTAAAATATCACTTTGGAACTTCATTAAGAAGTTATTCTTAACCGCTCCACCATCAACGCGTAATGTTTTTAGTTCAATACCTGAATCTGCTTCCATTGCACATAATACATCTTTCGTTTGGTACGCTAAAGATTCTAGTGTTGCACGAATGAAGTGCTCTTTCGTCGTACCGCGCGTTACACCAAACATAGCGCCGCGTACTTCACTATCCCAGTACGGTGTACCTAAACCTACGAATGCTGGTACAACGTATACACCTTCAGTTGATGCAACGCGTGATGCGTACACTTCACTCTCACTTGCATCTTTAAACATGCGCATTCCGTCACGTAACCATTGAATTGCAGAACCTGCTACGAAAATACTTCCTTCTAATGCGTAGTTTACTTTACCATCTATTCCCCATGCAATTGTTGTTAATAGGCCATGTTCAGAAGCTACTGCTTTTTCACCTGTGTTCATTAACATGAAGCAACCAGTTCCGTAAGTATTTTTCGCCATACCTTCACCGAAACAAGCTTGTCCAAATAATGCTGCTTGTTGGTCACCAGCTACACCTGCAATCGGTACATTTTGACCGAAGAAGTGATAGTCAATTGTTTCTCCATAAACTTCAGATGATGGACGTACTTCTGGAAGCATGCTCTTTGGTACTGTTAACATATCTAGAAGCTCATCATCCCACTGTAAGTCGTGGATGTTAAACATTAACGTACGTGCTGCATTTGAGTAATCTGTTACGTGTGCTTTACCACCAGATAGTTTCCATACAAGCCACGAATCAATTGTTCCGAATAATAGATCGCCATTTTCTGCTTTCTCTCTTGCACCTTCAACGTTATCTAAAATCCATTTTACTTTCGTACCAGAGAAGTATGCGTCAATTAAAAGACCTGTTTTTTCGCGAACCATTTCGCCATAACCTTTTTCTTTTAACTCATCACAAATTTCAGCTGTTTGGCGAGATTGCCATACGATTGCGTTATAAATTGGTTTACTAGTTGTTTTATCCCATACAACCGTTGTTTCACGTTGGTTCGTAATACCGATACCAGCGATTTGTTCTGGTTTTACATCTGCTTCGCTTAAGCAAGTTGCGATAACTGCTAAAATAGATCCCCAAATTTCTTGTGCGTTATGCTCTACCCAACCTGGCTTTGGAAAATGCTGTGTAAACTCTTTTTGAGCTGAATGAACAATTTCACCTTTTTTATTGAACAGAATTGCGCGTGAGCTAGTTGTTCCTTGGTCTAAAGAAAGAATATATTTTTTCATATTGGTTTCCCCCTATGCTACTTTTCTACTATTTGTATTACTTTCACTTTTTTTACTTGTCATATAAGAGATTGCTAGTACAATCACAGTTGTAATAATCACATAAATAAGTGCTACATTTTGTTTTCCTTCAAATACAACTTGATGGAATAAACCTGCAAGTGATCCACCTAAAATTGGACCAACTACTGGAATCCATGCATACTTCCAGTTTGAACCGCCTTTTCCTGCAATCGGAAGGAAGAAGTGTGCGATACGCGGACCTAAATCACGAGCCGGGTTAATCGCGTATCCTGTTGTTCCACCTAATGATAAACCAATACTTACGATTAAGAAACCTACGATAAATGGATTTAAACCATCTGCAAATTTATTTGCTCCAATTGCTAATATACCAAATACTAAAACGAATGTTCCAATCATTTCACTTAAAAGGTTTGCAAATGTGTTCGGAATTGCTGGACCTGTTGCAAATACACCTAATTTTGTTCCTGGATCTTCTGTTTCTTTCCAGTGTGGTAAGTAATGTAAATATACAAGAACTGCCCCGATAATTGCCCCAATCATTTGTGCTGCGATATAACCTGGTACGTCACTCCATGGGAACGCTCCCTTAAATGCTAGCCCTATCGTTAAAGCCGGATTCAAATGTGCCCCACTAATTGATCCAACTGCATATGCTGCAACTGCTACTGCTAAGCCCCAGCCCATTGTAATAACAATCCAACCAGAATCTTTCGCAAACGACTTCTTTAAACTTACACCAGCGCAAACGCCGCCACCAAGTAAGATTAACAACGCAGTCCCTATTAACTCTCCTAAAAATGCTGACATAGTATCCCTCCACAATCAATTTAAACGCTTTTAAATGTGATAGAGGTAAAATGAATGGCCATTCGTTTTTTTCAAAAGAAAAAGACCCACAGCTTCGCACGCTTCTATATAAATTTATATAGAAACAATGAAATGTGGATCTCTACTTTTCTCCGTCACGTTTATTAACTTGTCTATAATGTTAACCTCTTATGAAAGCGGTGTCAACGTAAATATTCACATTTTCGTCACTTTTTTTGGTAATGTTTCCATAGTTCGCGTTTTGATGTCGTAATCGCTGTCGCACCAGCATTTAAAGCTCTTTCAACATCTTCCACAGTACGAATGAAACCACCCGCTAAAATCGGGACACCAGTACGCTCTTTCACTTCAGCAATCACATCCGTTAGCGCACCAGGAAGCACCTCTATATAATCCGGTTTCGTCTTTTCTAGCAAATTACAGCTCTTTTCCATCGCGCTAGAATCAATTAAAAAGATGCGTTGAATTGAAACAACACCCTTTTGCTTCGCCTTCATAATGACACTCGCCTTTGTCGAAAGTAACCCGTACGGTCTAAACTCTTGGCATAAATACTCCGTCGCATGCCCATCACTCTGCAAGCCATGAATTAAATCCACATGTAAAAACACCTTTTTACAATATTGCTTCGCAAGTGACACGACACTCTTCAATTGACCGACATGAATATCTAAAATAACGATATACTCATACGAACTATGTAATAACTTTTCCAAATCTTTAATTTGCCTCACTGCCGGCAAAATCTTCTGTTCATGAAATTCCATTCTAAATGTCCCCTTCTTTATGTCATCCTATCCTTTATAGTACACAATTTGAGTAGAAAGAACAGCTAGTCCGGGGAATTATTTCCTCTATCTATATATTTTCTTCAACTTATCAGAAGCCATGCCACCTACAACCATTAGGATGAGGGGTAAAAAATTCATTACATATGGTGCATCTGCTACAAATGTAATGCTCGCTCCTGCAAACTTATTTAACATCCATACAACGATTTTTGTAAGAAATAAAAACACACCCACCATAAATAAACTATCAAAAAACACCTTCCATTTTGGATATGCTAACTGTTTACTATCTTCAATTACTTTTTGCGTCAACTCTTCATCACTCCTTAACAACTCATCAATCGTAATACCGAACAGATCGCTTAAATGAATAATAATTTCAATGCTCGGATAGTTCTTTCCCGTCTCCCATTTTGAAACAGACTGCCTACTTACATGAATTTTTTCAGCCAAATCATATTGCGACCAATTTCGTTTTTCTCGTTCTTCTTTTAAACGTTCACTAAAAATCATACTGTGTTTATCACCTCTCTACGTCTAGTATGGTCAAATAACTCACGAAGAGTAAAGCGAGTTGTCGTTGCGTAGGTGGTGCAACTTGTGCGTTACATATTGAAATGGCGCTATTTCATACTTTATATCACGCTGGTTTTATATACTTTTCTTCTATAATAATTTCCCGAACAATAATACAATGAACAGATGACTAGATTAAGCATAAAAAATACGCCATCCTTTCTTATCATTCTCCAGAAAGAATAACGTAAAGTTTCATTTTTTAAATAATAAATAAATTATGAACTTCTCAGCTGAAAATAAAGTATTGTCTTTTCTTATCTTCTAATATCTAGGTTGTGATTGAATATTTGTAAGGTGAACGTCATACATATCAATGATTTCAAGAAATCTATCAGCTTCACGGAAAACATGGTCCGCCAATAATGGGTGGATAATACTCTTTATTTTACATTGCTCAATTAAATCACGTGCTGTTTTCTTAAAATCCCGAAGAGATGCAACCGACACACGATTTTGATCTAAAAATTGATCTAAAAGTGGGACTGTTTGAGATTGTGGTTTCATAGATTCTAAGTCAATTGCTTGATACATCAATTCATCAAAATCATTACTAAAATTCCGAGCTGTATCTACAAGCTTTCTTTCCGATGGATCAAGAAGATGACCAATAAATTTAGCGTGGTCTGCCATAATCCTTAAAAAGAAAACATTTTCTTTAATAATAGCATCAGGAAGAGCATCTAATTTACCTTCGTTTAATTGTATTAAACGTTTTCTAAAATAATCAGCTTCCCTACTTGTATGGTCAACTAAAAGTGGAAAGTTATTTTGTCCTGGCAATTTACATGTGAGAATCAATCCTAAAATTTTCCGTTTAAATCCCCAAATATTAGTCGCGGCTTGTTGTACTTCTGAATTAAATCTTTTTATTTGCTCAGGATCTGTTTCATTTGTATAGGAATGCGCTATTTGTTCAATATGTTCAAACAATCGATAAAATTGATTCGCCTCTTCGATTAGCTGGGTATCCTCGCATCTAAACCCTAAGCGAAGAAAAAAAGAATGCTCCTTCATGATTCTAGACCAAAAACGAATTTCATTTAATGAACGCTCAACAAACATTACAGACGTAACACCTGTATCAGGATGTAATGATGTTTCATCCCTATGCATTGTTAATCCCCCCCAGTAAATATCACGCTAGTTCCATTCTTATGAGAAAAAAAATATATAAATACCATCAATAAAAGTTCATGATGAATATCGTATACATGTAATATTAAATATAACCTGCTCCCAAAAAGAAAAAAGGCTACCACCTAGATGTAAAGTTCTACTAGGTTGTAGCCTTTCAAAATTTCTATTAAAGCAATACCGAATCTTTATCACTATCCTGATTCCGTTTCTCTCGCTCTTCTTCTAAACGCTTCATATATACTTCGCCTTCTTTTTCGATAAACTCATTATCCATCTCTTGCTCTTTTTTCGAAGTATATAAAACCATGTAGCCACTTAATACGATCCCGACGATTACAAGATACACCCACCATGGTAAAGTTTCCACTGTACTTCATTCCTTTCCTTAGACAAGCCTTATTAGTTTCACTGTATGAGGAAAGAAGTGGATTTATGCTTAAAATTTATTGTGGATTCTTCGCGAAGAACGCTTGTACATATTCCATAAACTCTATTGGTTCCTGACGAAACGGTGCGTGGTAGCCTTTTTCAATGATATGGAACGTACTATCCGTAAATAGCTGATGATACAGTTCACCATTTTTCCAAGAAACGCTCTTATCGTGTCGTCCCCATATAATTAAAGTCGGCACCTTAATTTTATCGGCTTCCATCGCGATGCGGCGCTCTCTCATTTTCGTAAGCTGATCATAATGCTCTTTATCGTCACGACCATTTTTTACTGCATTTTTATTATAATCCGTAATCTCTGTTACAGTTTGCAAGTCCGTTGATAGCGGCGGCACTTCATAGCTTTCTTTTTGCTGGAAAGACTCTATCCCTGTAGAATCCGCTAAAATGAGATGCGTTACTGCATCTGGATATAAATACGCTAAATTTAGAGACATCTCTCCGCCCATCGAATGACCAAGTACTGCGAATTGATCGTATCCAAGTTTCTTCATTAGTTTATAATATAAATTCACTTGCGCAGGAAACGAATACTGAAAATCAACTGGCTTCGAAGAACGTCCAAATCCTAAAATATCAACCGCTATAATCGTGTGGTCCTTTACAAGTTCCGGGTAAATATCACTAAACCCATCAGATGAACCACCAAACCCGTGAAGCATAAGTAAAGGCGGCTTCCCCTCACCAATTTGCTTAAAATAAATCGTCTGTCCATCAATCTGCGCCATACTCTCTTTCGTATTCAGCTTCATCATAACAGTATTTTTCACTTCTCCAACCTTCGCAATCGGCTTATCAACAAAGTTACATACGATTAACAAAACGAGCACAATACCGCTAATGAAATAAAATTTAAACCGTTTCAAAATTCCCGTCTCCTTTCTCTTGTTGCTATTTAAAGTTTTTACATTATTTGGTTGTTTTATGATTATTTTTAATTGTAACTAAAACAGTTACAATTATACTAAAAAAATATTACTCACTGCCATTAGTGATGGTTATTTTGTAACTATTATAGTTACAAACGAAAAGTAAGTCAATTATTTTATTCCATATAATAAAAAGAGCGCTGAACAAATATCAGCACGCATCATCACTATTTACACACAGTTGTTCCGCTATTTCTTGTACCCGTTCCATCGTTATTCCTTCTCTAAACTCCACTGCTAGAGGATGGTCTGTCGGCTCTAATTCAATATAAGGACGAATGCCATCGGCTCTCGGATGAACCATCGTTTTTAAACTTACTGTTTCCAACTCATATGGTAAATCCGTTGAAAGCCACCCAAACATCGGCTCTAACAGTTCTTGTTTATCCCAGCATTCATTCACCTTATCAAAATTCGCTTCACTTAATGAAACCCATACACCCCATATGAAATGTTCATCTGTACCAATGATAGGGGTTTCAATACTCCCCCGCATAAAGAAGTGTTCTCCATCCATCACGCATATTCAAATCTATCTTCTCGCTCTTCAGGTTCAGCATCATAATAATAAATAGGAGCTGCTGATCCATAGCTCGTTGGAATTTCTTCATGATATGTACCGCAGCACCTACAAGTATACCCATTCATTTTCGTCATTCTATTCCTCCATCAGTTTTACATTCATTTTAGCAAAATATTTATAAAGCGAAAATAAAAAAAGCAAGCAGTTCCAGCGATCCGCTAAAACTACTTGCTCTCCAACTTACTATCTCTATTGTTACTCTTTAATAAATTCCTTCGTGCTTCTTACTGTATCAATTGGACGAACTAATTTTTCAATTTCTTCACGTTTTGGCTCTAGGAATGGAGGTAATGATAACTTTTCGCCAAGTGTTTCGTATGGCTCATCTCCCATAAATCCTGGGCCGTCTGTTGCGAATTCAAATAATATTTGCGGTGCAACTCTTGCATATAATGACTCGAAGAAGTGACGATTTACATATCCAGATGACGGAAGCCCTACGCTACCGATTCTCTCAATCCACTCTTCTAATACAGCGCGATCTTCTACGCGGAATGCAGCATGGTGCACTGTACCAAAGCCTTGTTGTGCTTCAGGAAGAACCGTATTATGTTCTACAATAACAGAAGCACCGTTTCCGCCTTCGTTTACTTCAAATAAATAGAATTCTCCTTCTTGCGCAATCTCTTTAAATAATAAAACTTTTTCTAACACTTCTTTGAAGAAACTAAAGTTTGCGATACGAATAAATACAGGTCCTAAGCCAGTAATTGCATATTCTAATGGAACTGGACCGTTTTGCCACGGTGTACCTGACTCTATCCCGTTATCTAATTCATCTGAGATTAATTGATAGTGTTGATCATCAAAGTCAACGAACGAAAGAGTTTTCTTACCAAATTGCTCTTTAATGCCTGTATGTTCTACTTCAAGACGGTCAAAACGTTTCACCCAATACGCTAGTGCTGCATCAGTTGGCACTCGGAATGAAGTTTTTGAAATTTCATTTGTACCGTGGACCCCTTTTGGAATACCTGGGAAGTCAAAGAATGTCATATCTGTTCCTGCACTACCTTTATCATCTGCAAAGAATAAATGGTACGTTTGAATATCATCTTGGTTTACTGTCTTTTTAACTAAACGCATTCCTAAAACGTGAGTGAAAAACTCATAGTTCTTTTCTGCACTACTTGTAATTGCTGTAACGTGGTGAATTCCTTTTAATTGGTTCATTTTATATTCCTCCAATGGGTTTTTAAATTTATATTTTCTCTTCTATTATTTTTCTTCAATAGGTGCTAATTTCGCTTCAATTTCTGCTCGCTGATCTTCTAAGAACGGCGGTAAATCAAGTTTTTCTCCTAAATGCTCTACATCGCCATCAACTGTAAATCCTGGTCCATCTGTCGCAATTTCAAATAGGATTCCGTTTGATTCGCGGAAGTATAAGCTTTTAAAGTAGAAACGGTCGATAATGCCTGAAGAATGGAAACCTTTTTGTATTACCTGTTCTTCCCAGTAAGCAAGCTCTGCATCATTTTTTACACGAATTGCTAAATGATGAATGCTACCGCGGCCTGGCTTTTCAGTAGGACCCTCTAAATATTTCACAACGATTTCTCCGAAGGCTTCTCCTTTAATAGATTGGAAAATCGCTTCTTCGTCATTTCGGCTAACTTCTGTATAACCAAATATGTCTGTAAGTGTACTCGCCAGTTTATCAAGTCTACGCACTGTCATTTCCACAGAACCCATTCCTTGAATTTGATGTTCAGCAGGAACTTCTGATTTCTCCCACGTTTCCCAGTGCTCCACTTTTTCTCCGTTTGAAACGAGTAGCACGAGGCGAAGGCCTTCCGCATCCTCAAATTGCAAAGCAGGACGATTTGCATATGTTGTTATTTCACTATGTTTTATATCAAATTTCTCAAATCGTTCTTTCCAGTAATGTAAGCTTTCCTCTGAAGGAACGAGTAATCCGATTCGCGTAATTGCATTCGTACCACGGTACGTTTTTCCTACTAAAGGCATTTCAAAAAATGATAGTTCCGTACCTGGGCTCCCTGTTCTATCTCCGTAAAATAAGTGATACATAGATGGATCATCTTGGTTTACCGTCATTTTCACACGGCGTAAACCAAGCACGTTTTTATAAAAATGGTTATTCTCACTTCCGTTTTTTGTAACCATTGAAATGTGATGATGCCCTTTAATTTCATACATTGATAATTCCTCCGTTTCATTTTACTAGTCAAGTGATACCTAAAAAATAATATGCTTCTTAGCTTTTCAATTTATTCTTATTATGTTTTTGTAAATTCATCTTAGTTTTTACTGAATAAGTTACTTCGTTTTTTTAATCGAAAGCAAGTGAGTGTATGTTTTTCATATGACTCAATCGCTTTCGTTACTATCACTTTACATCTCAAGTGATTAAAAAGCAAGTAATTTATCTCAAATTCGAGATATTTTTTTATTAAATAACATTTTGGACTAAAAACACGAGAAATTCTTGGTTTGAGAACATTATAAAATTCATAAGTTGATGGATGTGAGATATCGCCAGCATTTTTGAAAAAAACACGCTACGAGTATGCGAGATTTTTTACAGTTTTTCCGTTAATCCAATAACAGACAAGCACCCTAAAACCGCACCAGAATAGGAATGTATAAAAAATTGCATAGATCCATAGAACGTAAAAAGGAGGTTCCCTTGTGAGAGCAGGGTTCCTCCTTGTCCTTGCTACCGATAATAGGACGTTATGTTAACTGATCATGTATAGGATATTCATATAGGAATTGTTTCTATCAATGCTGAATTATACAAAGAAGGAGGCATGATAATGAAAAAAGAACAATTAATATTAATTGCTAGTCTTACTCTTTTATTTCCTGTCCTTGAATTTTTCTTCCAGAAATATGATTACTTCAATTTTTACGCACATATAGGTATTATAGCCATTGCTGTATCAACCGTCATATTCACACTCCATTATATAAAACAAATTTATTAGAAATTATCGATCGTATGAGGAAAGTATGAAAGAATAGAATTTAATTGAATATGTTTTCTATTACCCGTTTCAAGCTCTTCCCCATACCTTTTACTGCCCATACTAGTTTAAGGAACACTTTAAAGATAGCATCCCATACGTGTTCATTAATAAAAAATTCGTATACTTTCTTTAACCACTCTTTCGGGGATTTACTCTTACGTTTAAACCTTTGCCAATGCGTTTCTTCACTAGTTTTCATAACTACCCCTTCTTTCTTAATCGAATATGCTTTCTATTAGAAGTTTTAACACCTCGCTATAATGATGAAAAGAACGAGGTTTATCATATCTAGCAATTTAATCACTCCTAATTTTAAATTAAATTCATTATATAACGATTTCTAAATTTTTAGTTAATTACCAGTGAGAATTAAGCAAAATTTAAACAAAAACACCTATATTAGGATTTAGTTACAGGTTTCCCCCCTATAAAATCAACTATTTGCGCCACCAACTATGGGGTACGCGAATTACTTTGATATTATCTTTGAACGAACAAAATAACTCCTTTCGAAAAACAAATGAACTGATATTAATCAACTGCCAATAATCGAGAATTATGTAAATAAGCTGCCCATATGGACAGCTTATTGTATTTTTTGCTTAGCATATTTTTTCTGAAACTGGCGTTACTCAACTAAAAAGTTGATATGCTCCCATTCTAGTGGCGAGATATGTTTTATTAGTTCTTCGTTACACCCATGCGTACTTCTTAACTATTTTATTTCATTTTTAATAAAGTGAAACTTTAATCAGTGGGGGTTTTCTTCACCCCCCACTGATTATCAGCCCTCACCAATCGGACTTTTATGGGCAGCCCGCCCCCCACCTAAATTCTTTGCTTTCGCTGAATTTTGAGTTGGGGTTCTTACTGCCCATTAAAGCGGGATAAATTAAAATTTAATTACTTAACATTATGCTTATCTTGGGAGCAAGGTATTTTATCGGTGAGTGTATACAAACCATGTAATGCTTGCTGTTAATAATGCTGACGAAATCAAAGCTGTAAGAACACTATATGTTTGCCACATAAGTATTGTTGACCAATCGAAAGCACAGCACAGTATACCCAGGGCAATCGTAGCGGTCAGGAAAATAACTGTTACGGTTATTCTCTTTTTTGTCATTGGCTGCCGCTCATTCGTTCTCCTTCTGCGTAATCCTAAGAGAAATAGCAAAACGGCCAATAGGCAAAGAATAATTGTGATAGACGACAAAATGATATCCAAAAGCTGTGTGCCGCTTATTTCATATGACTGAGTTAGATTGCCTTCTAATATATCTTTAACTTTTAGTACCATGTTTGTATTGGTATTTGCGCCGTTGCTCAGCAAGGAGACGGCTGTTCGTTCATTTGGCAGTATGACTACTTCGGTTCTGAAATTTGGATTGCCCCCAGTGTGTTCTATAATCGTTTGTTCGGCGTTTACGGACCAGCCTGCCGCATAATACATACCGTTGACAGCCGAAACAGACATATCACCCCTATGTGATTTTTCGATAACCATGTGAAATATTTCGGGTATGTCCTGCACGATCCCCATCTGTATGCCCATCCAACGCGCCATATCTTTTGTATTAGAAATGATGTAGCCTGCTGGTTTATTCCCAGCATAATCCGGAGCTTTAAATGGAGTTGTCATAAAAAAGGAAGAACGGTAGCCCTGTGCCAACTGTCCAGTGGCTTGAGCAGCTTCTTTATAAACATACGTCTGGTGAAGACCTAACGGCTGAAATACCTGTTCCTTCATAAAGTCTTCATAGCTCTGTCGCGACACAATCTCAATAACCAAACCCAATACGTCATAATTAACGGTTCCATAGTTATACTGTTCACCGGGAGGGAACGCCAATTCAGCATCCACGAGCATTTCCACAGTCTTTTGCAACATATCCGGTGTATTGCCTTGTGGAATATTTTGAAGATGCCTAATATTTGTTAGACCACTGGTATGGTGAAGAAAGTTATTTAGTGTAAGACTTTGCATATCAACAGGTTTCCCTTGATATTTTAATGTAAACCAAGGTAAATATTTTTGGACAGGGTCAGTCATTGAAAGCAGCCCTTGCTCTTCCAATAGCATAATACCCATACCGGTAAAAGCTTTACTGACCGAGGCTAACTCATAGAGTGTATTTTCACTTGCAGACAACCCCTTTTCACGGTCTGCATACCCTGAAGAAAAGTAGAACACTTCATCATCAGCAAGTATTGAGATTGACATTCCCGGCACACCTGATATACGACAGGCATCATCTAGCAACGTTTGTATTGCCGCAGATTGCGAACCTGACAACGCATAACTTTTTGTTGCAAATCCTGAGAATAATATAAATATTGTTAATACAAAAACAATAATCTTTTTCATAAACTCTCCTTTTTGGAAAATTATAAGAGAATAATATAAAGTGAACCTATAATCAGCCCTCACCAATCGGACGTTTACGGGCAGCCCGACCCCCACCTAACTTCTTTGCTCCAGCCAAATTTTGAGGTCGGAGTTTTACTGCCCGTTAATGTTGGATAAATAACCTCCTTTTACAACTACGAAACTAAATTTTAATGTATCTTTCTATTCACCTGTATAATATCAAATAATTGCGAATAGTTACACTCGAACGAACAGATGGATGTAATTTGAAACAACTTTAAAGAGCCTTGCTACGTAGAATGTAGTAAGGCTCTTAGCTTTTTAATAATCAAAATTCAATAACTTTATTATCATTATACAACAGCCCCACTAAGCTTTTAACACTTAATGAGGCCATTTGATTCACATTATTAATTATGGAACGTCGGTTTATAGAACGAACGATTATCAAGTGCAAAGACACGCTCAGTGTATTCGCCTGGTTTTGTGCGTCCTAATGCACGGTCCATCATGTTCATTTTTGCATCTAAGTTATCGATGTAGTGCAGAATTTCTGCTTCTTTTACTAATGGTGGTTTTGGGCTACCCCATTCTGCTTTTCCGTGGTGAGAAAGGACGATGTGTTGAAGAATTAATACTTCTTCTGCATCGATGTTCAGCTCATCTGCTGCTTTACCAATTTCGTTCACCATAATAGAAATATGGCCTAGTAAATTTCCTTCTAACGTATACGTTGTAGAAATCGGGCCAGATAATTCGATTACTTTACCAAGGTCATGTAAAATAACCCCTGCATATAGTAAGTCTTTATCTAAAGATGGGTATAGATTTGAGATAGCTTTCGCTAAATCAAGCATCGATACGACGTGATAAGCTAATCCAGATACGAATTCGTGATGATTCTTTGTCGCTGCTGGATATTCTAAAAATTCGTTTTGATGCTTATTTAATAAATGTCTTGTTAGACGTTGAATGTTCGGATTTCTCATTTCAAATATGTATTGCGTAATTTTCTCGACCATATCTTCTTTTTTCACTGGCGCTTTTTCTACAAAGTCTGAGATGTCCGTTACTTCATTTTCATTCGCAACTCGGATTTGTTTCACACGTAATTGAATACGTCCTTTGTAGTTTAGAATGTCACCAGCTACTTTAACGATTGTTTCCGCTACATATTGTTTCTCAACTTCTGGTGATACGTCCCATAGCTTCGCTTCAATATCTCCACTTGGATCTTGTAAGATTACTGTTAAAAACGGCTTTCCATTGCTTGCTAGACCTTTTGTCGCTGTTTTAATTAACAAGAAAACATCGACTTGTTCACCAACTTCATATTCTGCAATTTTCTTTTTCATTCGAATTCCTCCACCATATCAGTTACTTTTAGTATAGCACACTACAACTCATTTTCTTTACGCTTACGCACTAATTTTATAATCTGTTTTTCTGTAAAATACGTTAGTAAATGCGCATGACATGTAAAGAAGATGACTTGTCTGTCTTTCGCAATTTCCTTTATTAGCTCAATTGTGCGATTCGTCCTTACCGCATCAAAATGCACGAAACTATCATCAATAATGAACGGATAATCATGCTCAAATGTTTTCGCTAACGCAAATCTCAGCGATAAATATAACTGCTCCGCTGTCGCTTGGCTTAGTTCATGACTGTAAAAACGCATACCATCGTTACGCTCGACAATGAACGGCTCTGCCTCTGACGGTGAAAAGATTTTACTATATCGTCCGCCTGTTAAATACACAAAGTACTCTTCTGATTTTTGTAAAATACGAGGAAGATGTACTTCATGATAATATTGCTTCGTTTTCGTTAACACTGTCTTTGCAGCCGCATAAGCAGCCCACTTCTTCACTTGTTCACGCACTTGCGCTTTTTTCATTTCCCACTCGTGCATTAAATCACCATACGTACTGCCTTCTTCTAAATTCGCAATTTCCATACGATGTTTCGCAATGCGCTCTGTTAGTTCTTTTTCCTTTGTAAGACAGTTTTGCGCGGCTGTCATTTCTTGCTTTAATTTTTCATCATAACCTTCAGCTTCATAATGTTCAGCTAATGATAAACTCGTTAAACGCTGTTCTAACAGATCAATTTGCGGTAACAAACGCCCTACTTGCTTCTCAGCATCTTCACGTTTTTCCGCCAGTTTACCTGCTTCTAAAAACATCTCTTCATCTGTAGAATGTGCGATATGCCATAAACTATCTCGTTCTACTAACAGTTGTTTCAATTGCTCTTGCATGAACCCATATTCTTCTTGCCATTCAGCTAGCTTCTCTTTTAGCTGCTTACAAGTTTGGCGCTTTTCTTTCTCATTTTGCATACGGATTTGTGCCTCGTGCAGCTTACTATACTCCGCACTACCGATAACAGTTTCTAGTTTATGTTCAAAATGCGAAATCATTTCATACAATGAAGATTTGCGCTCACTTTTCTTCTCTAACTCACGATATAATTGCTGCATTTTTTCCATACGCTCAAACGCCGGCAATATGTGTGCATACGTATAAAACTCAGGGAACGTATAGCGCATTTTATACACATTTACTTGTTCGCTAATGCGGAACGTTTCTCGCTCCCACTCCTCATAGGATGAAACGACTTTATCATACGCTCGCTCCATTTGCTGCAACTTATACGACTCGCGCTCAAATAGCTTACGAATCTCTTCATCTTTTTCTAACTCATAGCGCACAGACATCGCTTCTTCACTTTGTCTCCCGCCAGCACTTTGCTGAAGAGTAAGAAGTTCTTCTTGTAATCCACTTGATGGATCTTTATATAAAACAAGGGCAAGAACAATCCCTACAAAAATAATGACACTAATAAATAAAAGCGGGCGGTTATCTATAAATAAGCTTGTAAATAAAACGACTGTGTTAATAAGAAGTAACAGAAGACAAACTCTTTGCCACTGCTTTTTCTTTTGCATAGCCGCTCCTGCTTTTTCCTCGTACTTACGCTTCATTCTCTCTGCGCCCATACCGATAAACGCCGCATCTTGGAACGACTTCTCTTTCTCAGCTAACGCACTTCGCTCTTCATCCGCTAACATTTGTTGCTTAACTTGTCTTATGTTTTCTTCTTGTTCTTCTAATTGCTCCTGCGCTACTTTAAAACGATCATCGAGCTGTGCTTTTTGCGTTTCTAATTCACGCGCTTTTTGCACTGCTTGCGTAATTAACTCTTTCGTTGCCAAACTCATATCAAACGAAAGAACTGTTTCTTTTTCAAAAGTAGCACCAATTTGTTGCTCTAGTTCTGCCAGCTCTTCTTTTATATTCGTAATCGTTCCTGTTATATCGCGCATTTCTTGTCGTGCATTTTCATAAGACATATGCTGCATACGAAGTTCTTCTACATAACTTTCTTTTTGCAAAAACGCTTCATCTATTTGAATCGATTCCATTTCCGATTGCACATTCTCTATTTTCTTATGGAGTGAATCCACTTGTAATTGAAGCGGCTCCATCTTCGCCTTAATCGCTTCATAGCGTGCCATCCCGTTTACAGGAAACTGCCCGCTCTCGTTTTCTAACAATTTCTCGTGCGCACGCTTTTCAATAACGAGAGGTTCTAGCGCTGCTAATATTTCATAATCTTGCTTTCGCTTTTCTGCACTCTCTTTTTCAACGCGAACAACAGCAAGTTTCTCTTCACTTTCTTTTAACTGCTCCACTTGCTTTTCATACGTGCCAATTTTTCCTTGCCACTCTTTCATCTTCTCTTCAAGCTTCTTCATCTCTTGCAGTGACACGTTAATTTCTGGTTTACGCCCACTCGGCTTAAAGCGCTGATCCATTTCTTTTTCTAGCTTTTTATCTAGCTGTAATAACGCATCGCTTCCGACTGCGCTTGCTGAAAATAAATAATTACCAATATCCGCTTCGCCGAGCTGATGAATATTTTGAAGGCCGTGCATATCAAATGAAAAGACAGATTCAAATAAACTTTCATTCATCCCGCTTAATATATCGTGTAAAATTTCTTCGCCGCCCGTTTTCCTGTCCTCAAAATAAACGGTCACCTCACCAGCTGCCGTCTTTGGCAATCGTTCAATTTTCAAACGGCCATACTTCTCTGTTTGCACAGTCATCGCACCGCCATACTTGCCGCCTTCTTTCGGCTCATAACGGCGTTGTCCTCTCGTCGGAAAACCGAATAAAATACTTTTCATAAATGAGCGAATTGTCGATTTCCCCGCTTCATTTTCACCGTATAAAACAGTCAGCAATGAAAGATCCATTTCCACATTTTCTAATTTTCCGTACCCATAAATATGGAGTTTTTCAATTCTCATTTTTTATCCCTCTCTTGCTGGAATAATTGCTCTAAAATAATATTTTCTGCTTCCTTTTGAATCTCTTTCTTCTCTTCTTCTGTAAAAGATTCAATACTATTACGCGCTACAGGAGATGTCCAAATCGTGCGCAATACTTCCTCCATATTAGTGAAGGCTTCTAACTCTTTTAGCACACTACCGACGAAATGATTTTCTTCTTTCAAACGCTCGATTTCTGCAAAAGAAACCGTCTCATTTTTCCACTTCATCGCATATACGAAATCTTTTCGTTCTTCGCCAGCTGCTAAAATATGAAAAATCTCTTCCACACGTTTTTCATCACGTAAATAAGGAGAAAGTGGCCCTTGCCCTGTAAATACGACAGTTAAAAGCGTCCCTTCTTCTTCTCTTCGGCATTCATTCATCGCACTTGATACGCTCGTCATAAGTTCATCAACAGTTTCAAGTCCATCGATACTCACTTCTATCTCATCCCACACAACATCTGCTGTATGAAAAAATGAACAGTGCGATCCTTGTTTCGTAAGTTCAATCAAGTATGCACCCTTCTCACCCGTTTCCTTACGATGGCGCCCTTGTATATTACCTGGATAAATAATATACGGCTCTTCTGATAAAATTTCACGTTTATGTATATGACCAAGAGCCCAATAATCAAACTGCTTTTCTTTTAGCTCACGAATTTGAAACGGTGCATAGCGATTATGCTCTGCATCTCCTTCCACACTTCCGTGAAGCATACCAATATGAAAAGGCGCATCACTCATTTTCGTATACTGCGCTGTCATATTATCCGTTACCGCTTGCTGCAAATAACTAAACCCGTAAATAGAAGCTACTAGCTCACCATTTTTATAAAATGATTTCTCTTCTACATAAGGCTCCATAAACACATGAACATTTTCCGGAAACTCAATTGCTGCCCAGCTGCCCCCTAAATGATCGTGGTTACCGTGAATAATAAAAACAGGGATATCGTACTGCGACAGTCTCTTCATTTGCTCGCGCACAAACACTTGCGCTCTCAAACTTCTCGTCTCCGCATCATACAAATCCCCGGCTAGTAATACGAAATCAACGCGCTCTTGAATTGCTTTATCAACAATACGCTCGAACGATTCAAACGTACTCTGCTTCATTCTCTCCCAAACAGACTGCGGTACATTCATCTCCATTCCTTTAAACGGACTATCCAAATGCAAATCAGCCGCATGTATAAACTTCACTTGTTTCACAAATAACGATCCTTTCTTTTTCCGTACTTTACTACGAATAGTAAATCTAGTGCCCATAAAACTTCCCCTTTATTTTAACACGCAATGTCATATATTTCTTTGCATATTCTAGTGATTTATGCCAAAATAGTTATAAGATTCTGATTTTTATTATTGGAGGGAATTTTCATGGGAGTATACGTTCTAACAGTCTTTGAAAAAGATGGTTCAAAAGCATTAGACGAATCATTCGAGGCGGCAACTGAAAAAGAAGCGAAAGCAAAAGGTGAATCTATTTTACAAGAAAAAGGATTGTACGAAAAAACACATCGCTGCACATCTTCTGCAGGTAAGCTCGTTTTATTCCAGCGCTAAAAAAAGAAGCGTCATCCGCTTCTTTTTACTCTACTATATCTTCGTCACACCACGTAAACACCACATCTAGAATGCGATTACCGATACGTACGCGCTTATTCCATTTTCCTGTTTGGATCTGATGTTGCAATTCTGCTTTCATCTTTTCCGTCCAGTTGTGAATCGTTTCACTACCGTCGTACGGATATACGCTTGGAAACTCTTCCTGCAGTAGATGCAAGCTCTCTGCATCAAAATGAAAATGGAAGAAGTAGTTTGCTGTAAGCGATGGTTCTTGCAATCGTAAAAAATGATCATCAACTTGCTTTCTATTTCTATAGAAAGTAAAGATATTCACTTTACCGCTCGTAATTTGGTCAATTTGAATTTCGTGCTTCTCTATAATCACGTCTTGCCCACCTCGTTATATACTATCCTTAGTATATATGTCTTTTGCAACAAAGTTAACCATTTTCGCGCGAAATTCATTTCCTTCATTATATTACCTGTACCTCCATATGCAATCAGAACAAATAAAAACAAAGTTGAAGGGGAGCGATCACATGTATTTCGGAAGCAAAGGTTGGTATGTAAAAGAACTTAAAAAATTAGGTATTCGTACTTACGAAGGTAAAAAACTAGAATCATATCGTACGCATGTGTTATCTAGTTTACTTGAGAGAATGAAGAAGGCTTCGGCTTAATAAAAAATAGAAGAAGCTACTTTTAAAGTAGCTTCTTGCTTTTGAAAAATTTACTACCCTTTGTACCAATCATAGCCTAAATGAATAACATTCGCCTTCATATAAGACAATGAATTCTCCTCAAGAAATGTCTCATAATCCACAAAATTATCCATTCCAAATCTATCATTCTGAAACAAAGTTGCGTCACATTCATCACAAACATATACAACTTTATTTATATCTTTAATTTCTGCTTTATAAACGAGACCATTTCCATCACATCTTGGACAAACAACTTTTCCTTTAAATAGCTCCATTTTAAACTCCTCCACCACAAACTTTTAGAGTCTTAACTATATAATAGAATAAACTAACCCCTAAAACCAAAAATGCTATAATAAACCCAATCAAACTAAGGGGGCACATTTATCTTGCACGGAAAACACATTCAATTTCACAAGTTTGGCAACCCAAAAGATGTATTACAAGTTGAATATAAAAATATAGAACCACTAAAAGAGAATGAAGTTTTCGTCCGTATGTTAGTTAGGCCGATTAATCCATCTGACTTAATTCCCATTACCGGAGCGTACGCTCATAGAATTCCGTTACCTAACATACCTGGTTATGAAGGTGTTGGTATTGTAGAAGGTGTTGGTGCGGGCGTTACTAGAGACCTTATCGGTAAACGTGTTTTACCGTTACGCGGAGAAGGTACTTGGCAAGAGTATGTGAAGACGTCAGCTGATTTTGTAGTCCCTATTCCGGATTCTATTGATGATTTCACAGCGGCGCAAATGTATATTAATCCTCTTACGGCGTGGGTCACTTGCACAGAAACGTTAAACTTACAGCGTAATGACGTTTTATTAGTGAATGCTTGTGGATCCGCTATTGGTCATCTTTTTGCGCAGTTATCACAAATTTTAAACTTCCGATTAATTGCTGTTACAAGAAATAATAAGCATACAGAAGAATTACTGCGCCTTGGTGCTGCATATGTAATTGATACTTCCACTGCCCCGCTTTATGAAACCGTTATGGAATTAACAAACGGGCTTGGTGCAGATGCTGCGATTGACTCTATCGGGGGACCAGATGGAAATGCATTAGCTTTCTCCTTACGTCCAAACGGGAACTTTTTAACAATCGGTCTTCTATCAGGAATACAAGTAAACTGGGCAGAGATTGTCACGAAAGCAAAAGTACACGCGAACATATTCCATTTACGACATTGGAATAAAGAAGTCTCACCCTATAAATGGCAGGAGACGTTTCGTCACTTAATTCGCTTAGTGGAAAATGAGCAATTACGCTTTATGGCGGTACATTCTACATATGACTTAGCGGATGTGAAAGCGGCAGTTGATGTCGTGCAGTCTGCTGAGAAAACGAAAGGAAAAGTGTTTTTGACGAGTTATTAACTACAATTGAAGTGGGCTTTTGATTGACCTTTTAAATAGACTAGATAATACATTTAGGAACGAAAATTTGTAAGTATCTGGTATAATCCTATTAAAAGGTGAAAGGAGATTTTCACATGTGGTTCATTTCGGCAATCGTGCCTGTTGTAATAGTCGGTGGAATTGTAGTATTTGTAATAAAAAGATTGGAACATAAATATAAGAACGGAAAATTAGGTAAGAAAAAATCAAAAGAAGCTCAAAACTTATTAGACAGTCTCATACCTATAGGAATGCTTGTTGGCTGTATAATCGGTTTGATTTTCGGCATGTTTTTCCCGGACTTCTCCCTGCTTTCAGTTAGTTTAGGATCTGGAATAGGCTATTTATTTGGTTATTTTGCCTATGAAACTTATAGTAAGACAGGAGATAATTTTTCATAATCCAGAAAGAATAATCAGGACATTACATAGTAGTCATATACAATATGTACTGTCCTTTATTTTTGCATCAACGCTATCACCTTGCCTTTCACATCCTATACACCTTTTCTTACCTTAAATAACAATTTTATTATTTGTCATATAATTAGCACCTTCGTTAAACATATATAAAGATTGTTGTATTTCTTACTTTTCCCTTTGAAAACAATATATACTACATTTGAAATAAGCAAGTGTGTCTGCTTATTATCTAAATTCCCGTGCAATACCCCCTCGCGAAATGCTAGGAGAGCACTCCTAGCATCTTTTACAATAACGTTTTGCCTAATTTAAACAATATGTACAATATAGTTTTTTTCAGCTTATAGCTGGCTAGTACATTCGCCCTTATCTTATTTTTTCATTTATAAACTCCATCAACTCTTCTTCATTTTCACTTTAGTCATGAAACAAAAAAATCCCCTCAAAGCATCAACTTCAAAGGGGAGCCTGTTTTTCATTTATTTATATACGTACAGCTGTACCACTTACAGCAACCATTAACATTCCATCACGAACAACTTCATAATCTACATCAATACCAACGATAGCGTTCGCACCTTTTTGTTTTGCAAGTTCTTTCATTTCATCCATTGCGATATCACGAGCTTCTTTTAGCTTGCTTTCATAAGAACCAGCACGACCACCGACAACATCACGAACAGAAGCGAATAAATCGCGGACAATATTTGCACCCATAATAGCTTCACCGTTTACAATATCGATATACTCAATAATTTCTTTACCTTGAATTCCAGACGTTGTTGTTACAATCATGACTGACACTCTCCTAATAAGTTGTAGTTTGAATAAGCTTTCTTATATCTTTATTATGACATGGAAAAAGTATCTAATCTATTGAATTACCTTACAGGAGTGTGACAATTTTGTAAGAATGAAGCGCCTATTCTATTCAATAAAGCGCTTTAACATTTGGATACGTAAATGATTCTCTATTTTCTCTCCAGTCCTTTTCTACTTCTTTAAAAGTTGGTCGTCCTAATTCTTCCTTGTTTTTCTGTTTACGAAACCATTTCTTTACATACTTCTCTCCATTTTTGTTTTGAACCGTACAAAGGAAACTATTACTACTATCCTTTACTATTTTTACAATCACGAAAAGACACCCCTTCTCTCTTAAACTTGATCTTTTACTATAAGCCCTTCCTCTCTTATAGTCATACGACTCCTCGGCCGCGCCAAAGTTGTAAGATCAAAAACGATATTCACTATGTTTAATATGTGACGTACATATTATTTAAAGAAATCGGAGTTATAAGCATTATGCTTATCAAATATTTTATAAATTTCTAACTTATCATCTAATTTTGCATCTACTAAAATTAATATATTTCCATCGTAAATGTATTCTTCATACTTCTTAGCATGTTCTTCAGGAATGCCTAATCCGATAAATGCTCCTATTAAACTTCCAGCTCCTCCGCCAATACCGGCTCCCCCAATAGCTGCTGCGATAGGTCCCGCTGCTACAATTGGACCCATTCCAGAAATGGCAAGTACACCAAGACCTGTTAATAAACCACCGAGTCCGCCTGCTACTCCTCCTGCCACAAGCCCTGTCGCTGAAAAGATATCCGCTTTATGTGCGGTTTCATGATTCACTTTTTCACCCGATTTTTCTTCCAGATGTTCAATTTCCTTTTGATCCTTTGCAATAGCTGAAATGTTATCACCTGAGTATCCTTTATCTTTTAATTCATTAATAACGAACGCCGCATCATCAATTGTTCTAAAAATACCTACTATTTTTCTATCTACATCCATAACTATTAACCTCCTAAATTTTTATATCATGTATCTTTATCTTTCTTCATTTCTGTATACACTAATCTTCTTATTAACATAACCATTTACGAAAAAAGCGAATAGTAAAAGCATTACAAGCGAACTACTTAACAAGTAAATTAAATCAAATGTAATATCAATCATTAGTTCATTCATGTATACCAGACTCCTTTTTATTAAAAGTAAAAGTATATTTTATAGACTAGAAATCTTACAATTCATCTTCAGTCAATCTCTTTGTAGTATATGTATACCCTTCTTAACCCTTTCTAAACGTAAAATACTATAATTATATTTTTTCTTATTTATATGTTTAACATTTTTTAAAACGGGTATGTTTATATTGTTATGCTTACTATATAGAAAGGAATATTTCGATGAATGCAATCCAATCTACTACTATTCTTTATAATGAAACACCTACAATAACGCAGATTCATCATTTTTACGCTTTAATGACAACATTTCAAACTAATTTATTTATAAGTAAACACGGAACACTTACTTCTATTAAAAGCTTAAGCACATTAGTATCCTTTTTTCTTACTGTAAAAAAGAGAGAACTTGTATTATTTATCTTTGAAGGAATGGATGCAAACAAAGCTTTAAGAACACTCTTTCCTTCTTAAAAGTTTTATTATCCCCCTATTCCCTCGATTGTTACTTTTCATATATAGTTTTATATTTCAAAATGATTTCCTCTATGAAAAACGAGCCCCCTAATACAATAGGGGGATTTCTAGTTTGGCCTTACGAAAACTGATATAATATATATTACGTTTTTTATTCTTTACAATTGAAAACTTTTAATAACCTTGAAGGTAGGAATTTTTAATGAACTCGAAAGCAAAATTTAGTATTCGCTACAAAATTATGGCTGGTTATTTAGTTATCATTTTGTTCTTACTTATTTCTTTCATTATGCTAAACAATGAGATTTCCAGTTTACAAAAATCTCGTAATTTTATTATTGAGCACGATTTTAAAGTTCTTAATTTAACGAATCAAGTGGAGAAAGAATTGCTAACAATTGAAAATAAAGCGAAAGGATTTATCACTTCTAATGATGCAAATTACGTTCAATCCCTTAACGCCGCGGAAAAGGATTACGAAAAACATTATCAAGATCTTTTTGCTCTATTAGAGGATAACCCCTCTCAGCAAGAAAAATTAAAACAGATTAATGAAAACATTACTAGTTGGATTAATAAAGAGATTCATCCACTCATTACGAATCACAATAGTAATAACATACAAGCAATCGACACAACTCAAATTCAGTCATTACAATCGCAGGTAACTAACTTCCGTAGTGTAGAGGAGCAACTAACGAAAAAAAGAGCTGCACAATTAGATACCGAAAATAATAAATTAGAACTTTGGTTATACAGTTTATTGTTCTTACTTTCTTGTATTTCTATTATCGTTTCACTCTATATTTCGAATTCCATTACAAAAACAATTAAAAATGTAATTCAAGCTATTAAATCCATTTCTTCGAAAGAAAAAATTACGGAAAGAATTCATGTAAACACTCATGATGAAATAAAAGATTTGGCTCATACAACGAACCACCTACTAGACGAAATATCGAAAAGAGAGTGGTTACAAACCGAGCTTGCAGAGTTAATTTTAATGTATCAAGGTGTATCTTCTATTGAGATGTTAGGGAATAAAATTCTTAGCGGCGTTATACAAAAAACGCAAACTTCTTGCGGTGCATTTTATGTACGTGAAGAAATTGAAGACACTGTCTACTATGTGAAGAAAGCTTCTTTCGCAGATCAAAGTTCTGATATTGGAAAACAATCCATTAAAATGGGGGAAGGTTTAATTGGGCAGTGTGCTTTAGAAAAACAAAGTTTTATTCTTCGAGAAATACCAGAAGAATTTCGTTATGTCACTAGCGGCTTATTAGAAATACGCCCTCAAAACCTACTAGTTATCCCTATCTTATTTGAAGATGAAGTGATCGCAGTAATGGAGTTAGTAAGTGTAACTGAGATTTCAGACTTACATCAAGACTTAATTCAACAAACTGTTGATAACCTAGGTTTAACAATCCATAGTATTATGGGACGTATGCGAATTCAAACTCTTTTACATGAATCACAAGCGATGACGGAGGAGTTACAAGTTCAATCAGAAGAATTGCAAACGCAAGCTGAAGAACTACAAATGCAAGCCGAAGAATTAAGAACAACGAATGAACAACTAGAGTCTAGAACGGAAGAGGCGGAGCAAAAGACAGCTGACTTACAAATTACTAAATCAGAATTAGAAGAAAAAGCAAGTGAGTTATTACGTAGCTCAAAATACAAATCAGAATTTCTAGCAAATATGTCACATGAATTACGCACACCATTAAATAGTATCTTACTATTATCCGAAATGTTAAGAGAAAATCATGATAATCATTTATCCGATGATGAAATTGAATTAGCAACTGTTATTCATTCATCAGGAAAAGATTTACTTACTTTAATTAATGACATACTAGATTTATCTAAAGTAGAAGCCGGCAAACTAGACATCATTTTTGAAGCAACGAACATAAGTGATATGGCAGCAAATATGCAGCAAAACTTTTTACATATAGCTGCACAAAAAAATGTCGAATTTACGATTGAAGACAGTGATACAATTCCTGATTTGTTTTATACAGACGCAAAACGGATTGAACAAATTATTAAAAACTTATTATCTAATGCATTTAAATTCACAGAAAAAGGATCCGTTTCTTTACATTTCGATTCGATAGAAACAGCCAATTTAAGTCCTGAAATGCAGTCTATAAGTAATGATTGGATGACAATTTCGGTAAAAGATACTGGTATTGGTATCGCAAAAGAACAGCATCAACTCATTTTCGAAGCCTTTCAACAGGCAGATGGGGCAACGATTCGGAAATATGGTGGTACAGGCTTAGGCTTATCTATTTGCAAAGAGTTTGCTAGATTATTAGGTGGTTGGATTACGTTAGAGAGTCATGTAGGAGAAGGCAGTACTTTTACCGTATATATTCCTAACCTTCCAAATGGGTTAATTGATATACAAGTATCCAACCTAGAAGTCGCAGCCACGATAGAAGATGTTATTCCTGCTGAAGTTGTGGAGGAAACTATCGTGACGCCTGAAACAAATAACGTCTTCCAAGAGAAAACTATTTTAATTGTTGATGATGATCATCGAAATATATTTGCATTACAAAATGCATTAGAAAAACAACATGCCAACATTATTACTGCACAAAACGGCATAGAGTGTTTAGACATACTAAAAAACAATACAAATATTGACCTTATTTTAATGGATATTATGATGCCAAATATGGACGGTTATGAAACGATGGAACATATCCGAATGAACTTAGGATTACATGAAATACCTATTATCGCATTAACTGCTAAAGCAATGCCAAATGATAAAGAAAAATGTTTATCTGCTGGCGCTTCAGATTATATAAGTAAACCATTAAATTTACATCAACTCTATTCGGTAATGAGTGTATGGTTAATAAAATAAGTGAGGTTTAGTTTAAGTGGAAAATAAGTATTATAATTTTGATCCATCTGTAGATATGGATAAACGCACGAACTTAGAAATTGAATTACTATTGGAAGCAGTATTTAAACTATCTGGCTTCGATTTTCGCCAATATGCTCGCACATCTATTTATAGAAGAATTTGTAATCGAATGCAGCTCTCTAATATCCCTACCATTTCAAAATTAATTGAAAAAGTAATTCATGAGGAAGGGGTTTTAGAACAGTTATTAAATGATTTCTCCATTAACGTAACTGAAATGTTCCGTAACCCTAACTTTTTTAAAGCGCTAAGAGAGCATGTGATTCCTGAATTAAAAAAGTATCCTGAAATTAGAATTTGGCACGCTGGATGCGCAACTGGTGAAGAAGTATTATCCATGTCCATCTTACTTCACGAAGAAGGATTAAGTGAAAAAGCTGTTATTTACGCAACAGATATGAATACAGATGTGTTAGAGAAAGCAAAACAGGGTATCCTTCCGTTAAATAAAATGCAAACTTATACGAAAAACTATTTACAAGCTGGTGGTACACAAGCATTTTCTAACTATTATTCAACAGATAATCGTTTCGCTTATTTTAATCCATCTCTTTTACAAAACATTATTTTTGCTCAGCATAATTTAGTAACTGATCAATCTTTTAATGAATTTCATATTATACTTTGCCGTAACGTTTTAATTTACTTTACGAGTAAACTTCAAAACCAAGTACAGCAACTATTTTATGAAAGCTTAGGTCACAACGGATTCCTATGTTTAGGAAATAAAGAAACTCTCCGTTTCTCACATATAATGCCGCATTATATCCAATTTAATCCGAACGAACAAATCTATCAAAAAATACATTAAAAAGCGTATGAAATCCTTATTTGGATTTCATACGCTTTTTATTTCGTATTCGTTTGTATCATAATGAGGCACATATCATCTGATTGTGCTTGCTTCTGTTCTTCCTTATAAAACCCTTCTATCTCTTCTTCTAAATCTCCCCATTTTCTTTCTGTAAAAGCACGTAATTTCTCTTCAGATTCAAATTCATCATTTGCAATTGCTTCAAGAACACCATCTGTAAACAATACGATTTGAGCGTTCTTCTCAAAAGGTATAACTGTCTTTTTAACTTTTATTTCATCAAAAAATCCTACCGCGCAACTCCCGCGATTTAGTTCAACCATATTTGTTTCATCAACTAAAACGTATCCAGAAGGATGCCCTGCATTTACATATTCAATCGTTCTCTTTTCTGTATCTACTACTAAATATATCGCTGTAAAATAATATGGAATATCGTCATTCTCATTATGTAAAAGAGTCATATATTTATTTAAGTCTTTAATGACAAGTTCTGGATCGATTAAAGATTTAATTGTTTCACGTAATACAGACGAAATAAACATACAAACTAATGAAGCAGATATACCATGTCCCATCACATCTAATAATATAATACCGTAGCGGTTTTCATCGATTTTATACCAATAATACATATCTCCAGCTAGTTTGAATGAAGGTAAGTAACTTGCTTCAATTTTTATATGATCTTCTCTTAATGGGCTACTTAATAAATTTCTTTGTACTTGTGTAGCTAAATCTAATTCATTACGAAGGTTTTCTTCTTGTTCTTTATGCCAATTTAATTCTGATTTCAAGCGTAATGCTACACGCATACGCGCTAACAATTCAACTTTATTTATCGGTTTCGTAATATAATCCATTGCGCCTATATCAAGCGCTTCAGCTAATTTATTCGCATCTTCTAAAGCTGTTACAAAAATAATAGGAATATCTTTAAACTTCTCCTCGTTTTGTAATCGCCTACAAACTTCAAGTCCGTCAATTTCAGGCATCATAATATCTAATAGTATTAAATCAATTTCATTATGCCTGGAAGAATCTTCTCCAAATTGAATGTATTCGAAAAGCTCTTGTGCAGAATTAAGCGATACAAGATCCTGATATCCGGCTTGTTTTAAAATTTTTTCAATTACAAAGATGTTAACCGGATTATCATCGACAATTAAAATGGACACAAGTTATTTCCCCTTTTCTTATTTAAAATGTAAATCTATTATCATTTTCTATTTTTCTAGTATTGCATACTCAATTATAAAATGAAAATTTCCTACTCAAACCTATTTTTTATACAGCAAAAGAACAAACCCCCTAGAAATGAGAGTTTGTTCTTTCACTCTATAAATTAATTTAACACCATTGCTTTGTCACTTAAAAGACGATCTAATTCTTCCATATGATTTGTTTCATCTGCGATCATATCTTCTAACTTTACAACTAACTCTGTCATATTTAATTTCGCTGCCTGTTCTTTTCTCGTTTCATAGCGCTTAATTGTTTCATATTCTGATTGTCTAGCTTCTTCTAACATTTCTCTAACATCTTCTACTTGTTTCACTGGTAAAGGGATTGTAGTAGGTGTACCGCCTAGCGTCTTAATTTTCTCCGCTAAATATAGGGCATGTCCTTGTTCATCACTAATTTCAGATTCAAAGAAAGGTTTTAACACTTGTCTATATATACCAGAAACTGTAGCTGCATTATGGTTATACATAATAATTGCCGAGTATTCTCCTGCTAAATCTTCGTTCAATCCTTTGATTAGTTCTTTCACATCGTGTGACATTTTTATATCTCCTCCTATACTTAATAACTACCCCTTTTCTCATGTTTTAAACATAATTCTTTTAAATTTTTATGTATCTAAAAATGCTGCTTGCTTCAATTTACTTATCGCTTGCCTTTTAATACGAGAAACGTGCATTTGTGATATACCTAACCGTTCCCCTGTATCCTTTTGATTTAAATTTTCTCCAAATATATAATGAATAACACTCTTTTCCGTATCATTTAATACGTTAAAAATATCATTTAAAACGAGACGTCTTTCTGTCTCTTCATATCCTTGCTCTACTTCACCTACAGATTCAATTCTCGCTACCGAACTTCCATCAGATGAATTTTCAACTACATCATCTAAGGAAGATACTCTATAATTATTTTTCGCATCCATAATTTCTAGCACTTCCTCTTCGGATAGTCCTAAATGATCCGCAATCTCTATAATCTTCGGTGAACGTTGCAAACGATCTGTTAGCTCCTCTATCGCAAGTTTAATCTTTCCGCCTAAATCTTTAATTCGCCTCGGAACATGAATACCCCAAGTTTTATCACGTAAATACTTCTTTATTTCACCTACTATCGTAGGTATTGCAAACGGCTCAAAAGCATTCCCTATCGAATAATCATACCTTCTTATTGCACCTAAGAGCCCTAACATCCCTACTTGTATAATATCCTCATGCATCGGCCCACCTTTTGAATAACGATATGCAATGGAATGTACGAGGTTTTTATAGTGAACAACCAACCTTTCCTGCGCTTCATCACATTGGTTTTGTTGGAAGTCTACAATTAGTTTAATAACGTCTTCTTTAGCAAGATTTGTAGGTTGAGATTGGATTTCCATCATTCTCCACCTGCTCTCTTTGTATATATTTTGTCATTAAAACTGTCATGCCCTCATCATGCATAATTTGTATATCATCCATTAACGTATTGATTAAATATAAGCCTAAACCATTTTCCGGCAAATGTTCTACTGGTTTATTAATATCATACGGACCAACTTTACTTTTTAAAGTGCTGAAATCAAAGCTAACCCCATTATCCGCAACCATAATTTCTAATCGATCTTCATATAGACCAAAGACAATTGCAATTTCTCCAACGTCTTCTTTGTATGCATGTTGTACAATATTTGTACATGCTTCACTAATAGCAATTTTCATATCTTCTATATCGTCATAAGCAAAGCCCATTCGATTCGCAACACCAGCCATTGTTAAACGAATAATAGCCACATATTCTGCCTTTGCAGGAATTTTCATTTCTATCTTTTCAAATCTCTCCATCATCCCTAGTCACCTTCTTTCTACTTTTTCAAAATCGGAATTCAAATTTAATATTTCTGTTAGCCCTGTAATATCAAATAATCTTTTTAGTCTTTTAGATACACCAATAAATTCTAATTTGCCATCATTTTTCTTAACCGCTTTTAATAGAGCTATAAACACGCCTAAGCCTGTACTATCCATATACTCTACCTCAGTAAAATCTACTACAATATGAACCTCTTTCTCACTTGCAATAGGCATGATCTTATTTTTTAAATCTGATGCCGTATACGCATCAATCTCACCATTAAGTTGTACCGTATAGCCTACATCATTTTGCACAATATTTACTGCCAAATTCATCATTTCCGCCCCCTTATCTAAAACTTCTACTATGTAATTACCCATAAAAATTAGTTTTAAACATATTTTTTAATTTTAATTATAAATAAATTTTCTACACCTTTCCCAGCTTCATGCTTAAAAAATACTAAAAAATGTTTAAACCTTATAAATTTGTGTATGTATAATGTATAAACATTATTTTTAGGGGGATCTATCTATGGAAGAGCACAACTTTAAAAAGGGAGATTTCGTTCAATTTTCTTATCGACACGATCATGCTACAAAATTAGTTGGTTCCATTATTAACATACTGACGAATACAATTGTAGTGGATATAGGTAATGATGAGGACTTATCTCATATAGAACCAAGGCAGGTTGTAAGAATAAATAATTGTGAAAAAGTAACGATGGTTTAATACATAATAGAAAGTGTAATGTTAATGAGTGGGGGTTCTTCATCCTCCACTCATTCCTATGCAGATTACATAAAAAAAGCATCCAAATTAGTTTAATTGGATGCTTTTTTTATGTATTTTTACGAGCTTATTAACCTTATAGTCACATATAACAAACTTAAGATTACTATTCATTATCATACTTATGCTTTCCGCAGCATTCTAGAAAAGAATGTAACGATTAAAATAAAGACGATTGCACCTAATAACGCTGGAAGAATAAAGATGCCTCCCCATTCAGGACCCCAATGTCCAAATAACGCACTACCTACCCAAGATCCAATTAATCCGGCAATCACATTACCAACTATACCTAAAGGAAAGTCTTTTCCTGTAATCATTCCAGCTAACGCACCAATAAGTCCACCTACAATACACGTAATAATAAGTCCCACAATTAAACCTCCTATATTATTTTTATATTGGGTTTATCAAGCTTTGGTGTACAACCAAAGCTTGATAAACATGTATTATTCTTTATGATCCAATCCATCACTTACCTTTTGTTTCACTTTTCCGACTTTTTCTTTTATCGTTCCCTTCGTCTTCTCCCACTTCCCTTCATTTTTCAACTCTCTATCCTCTGTAATTTCACCAATTCCTTCTTTTATTTGTCCTTTTTTCTTTTCAACTTTACCCGTTATTTGTTCTTTCAGCCCGTTTTCACTCATTTTTATAATCTCCTTTTCGTAATAGATTTATAGATTTAAAGAGTATACATGCATCTTCTTTCTTGTAACCATTCACCGACTCTTTCTAAATCCTTAACGAATAACAAGATTTTTCCTTCATCCAGCTTTTCTTCGTAGAAGTTTGCTTCTTCCTCATTAAGCCCTAACTCTTGCATCTTATTTCTTAACTGATCTCCCGTGTTTTGAAAGACGTTAATAATGCTTGTCCCAAGCCCTTCCTCTTTTATCCCAATTGTATTCACGTCTGCATTGTCTGCAATTCTATCTGTCCTTTCTTTTTCATGTGTTAATACGTAAATATCTTTTTGGTCTATTCCTTTCTTCACTAGATCATTTGCCGCATTCATGACCTCTTTCTCCGTAATAAATTCATATACAAAAGGTTTACTATACTTCGTTTCCATTTTTAACTTCCTCCTTTAAAATGAATTATTTGTTATATTATATGTAGTACACCCATTTTCGAAATGTTAAACATAAAATATGAAAAAAGTTATGTGAATTTTTTCTATCCTAAAACTAGTAGAATAAATCTACTTACAATAACTACCTAAATTAACAGAAAATTATTATAATTAAACATAAGGAGGGATACTATGAAAAAAATCATATCTATATGCGCTCTAACCGCTCTATCTTTCACTTTAATAGGCTGTGCAAGTACCTCAGCTACAGACAAATCTCCACAAGCTAAACAAGAACAGAAACAAAATGCCTTTCAATTAAACTCCGCAAATATTACAGATATCGAAATACTTAGCACAAAAAATAACAACATTTCAAAATCTCAAACAGATAACGAAGAAATGATACAATCTATCGTTTCAGCAGTTCAAAAAGGCACTCCTAAGCAAATCACACTAGATCAAAAAAAGAGAGAATCTGCACATTCTACTATTACCGTTACATATAAAGATGACGCAAAAGAAGAGTTTCTTGTGTGGGTTGATAATAAGGAGCAAATTACGATTGCTAAAGATGAGAAGAAAGATAAAGTGGATGGTGTGGTAGTGAACATTAAAGATGTGAAAATGATGAAGGATTTCTTTTAAAATTCTAATATAATTGATATTAAAAAAGAGTAGGATTACATCCTACTCTTTTTTAATCATGTCCAATAAATAAACTTTTATAAAGTGAAACTTTAATCAGTGGGGGTTTTATTCATCCCCCACTGATTATTAGTTGAACTAATCGGACTTTAATGGGCAGCCCGACCCCCACCTAACTTCTTTGCTTTCGCTGAATTTTAAGGTGGGGGTCTTACTGCCCATTAAAGCGGGATAAATCTATTTTGGAAAGGACCTGCTCCATTCATTCGTAAAAGCATAAAGTAAATTGAATCCGTTAAAACACATGAGTGAACCTTTGGTTTTCCCCTCCTATTAAAAGGAGGAACTATGATGGGCTTTGGGGGTAGTTGTGGCGGCTGTGGCTTCGCCGGAGGATTTGCATTATTAGTTGTATTGTTTATTTTATTAATCATCGTTGGAGCTGCTTGCTTCTGCTAAAAAACTATCGAAAAGACACTCATGTGAGTGTCTTTTCTTTATATGTAAAAAAAGCCCACCTATTTCCGTAGGCGGGCCTTATCTTTATTACACAATAAGAAAGTATACTCTCTTTTTCTCTAAATTTTTATGTAATTATACATATTCATGAAAATAGATAAAGTTGTTATTACAACATATCTTCCACTTTCAACTTAGTTATCAGTAGAATGTTTTTCTATAAAATCAAGGATCCTCGCATTAACTTCGTTAGAGAACTCACCATTGATGGCGTGAGATGCATTTTTCCAGTTCACTATATCTATATCTTTAACGTACTTTTTTCCAGTTTCAACTGCTTTTACTGAATTATGCATTGTACTTTTTTCAGCCATTAAGGCAAGTACTGGGACATTGATATTTTTTAAGTCTTCTTTACTAAATAGATCAGGTGCTGGTGTTTTCAGTTTATAGTTACGCATACCCGACTCGATTAACTTAGCGATAGGTTCATCGTCATTTATTTCTGCTCCTCCAGAAACATAGCTTAACATCTTTTCTCGTATAAACTTAGGCACAATAGGAACGGAAGCTGGAATAGATGCTAGAATCATCTTTATGGATATTTGCGCAAATACAAAGACTGGATCCATTAAACTCGCCGTAGCAATATGCTCAGGATTATATCTGGCCAAGTTCATTGCTGTCCAACCTCCAATGGAGACACCCACGATATGTACTTTTTCTAAACCTAATCCTTCAATTACTTCATTTAACCATTCTGCTTGTTGTTTTTGGTTTTCAATTACCTTCGTTTGCGCGCTCATTCCAGGTTCACCGAGTAAATCGATTGTGTAAACAGGCCTTTTCTCCCTTAACCCTTCTAAATTTGGTACCCACATTGGAGTAGATGCACCACGTCCAGGGAGTAAGAGTATTGGTTCCTTATGTTTATTTTCCTCTTTAGTAAAGTAATACGTACGAATTGTACCATATGTAGTTTCTATATCTTTCGTATCGTTAGGTGTTGGAAGAAGTGCCATTGATTCATCGTAGGCAATTTGAAAGTCTTTTTTTCCCTTTTCAGATATAAAGTGACTAACCTTATTATCATCTCTCTTCATTTCAATTCCTCCTTTCTACAAATATATGGATGAAGTTTATCTATATACCCATGGCAGTAATCCATTGGAAATTTATCTTCTTTAAAGCAAAACTCTCTTTTAGAAAAAAGAAAAGACACCCTAAGGTGCCTTCCTCCGACTTGAACCATCTTAATTTTAATAATATGTATTGGACTCCCATCCAACTATTATTTTACCATGTTAAGTTGTTTTTGTTTATTGAGAAATACAATAGTTTATGTATGTCGGTCTTCTGTATTAGATATTTTGGTAATCCATGCAGCGATTAACAAGAGAACAAGCTATTAATTAAAGGTAAAACCACATGCTAAGCCGGTGTAACATACCAATAAAATTTATACTGTATATCTTATATATGACGTAGGAACCAGAAGAAAAAGGAATTAGCACGTAATTATCGTGAAGAAGTAGCCATAGTGGTAGTTCTAGTGAGGTTTGTACTAAATTAAGTTACGTACTTTTTTAAATTATATGTACAATGAAATTAACCCGGATATAACAATCAATGGAAGGATTACTGCGAGTTTATTTTTTAGAGGGACACGTTTGTCTGGGACACCGGGGTGGGTAACAAAAGCGAGTAAAACAATTGCTCCAATAATACCTAAAAGTATATGAATGATGATCATCCTCCTAAGGAATATTATTATTAATTTTATCACACCCAAACAAAAAAGGATACAAATAACAATTAACCCTAAATACACCATTATGAATTCCAATTATACAGCGTCACCAAACATAAAGTGAAACTATAATCAGCGATGAGTTTCCTTCCCCACTGATTATTAATTGAACCTATCGAGCATTTACGGGCAGATGAGAGATAACAGTAGAAATAATATAATTAAAAGAGGAGTGAAATTTCACTCCTCTTTTTTACTTGTGGATTTTAACACTCATTAGATCGCTACTAGAATTTTGCTTCTCTAAGCTTATCTCTATTTTAAGATTGTTTTTATTTATATCAAAATTACCTGTGCGTGTATTAGAAGCCACTATATTATCAATCTCTGTACTCAAATCTAAGTTTGGATTTATCATAGTGATCCACTTTTTCCCTAACTCTACTAACACCTTCTTACCTTGACCTCTATCAATTACAAAATTAACGGTAAAGTTACTTTCATTATCGCCTTCTACAGTGAAATTCCCATTAAATTCTGGAATCCCTTCTAATACCGGAGAGAATAACACGACCTCTGAACGTGGACCGCCTATCCCTATATATTTTAGCTCCGCATTATGTTTTGCGTTAATTTCAGTAATAAGATTTTGTGCTTCCTTAGATATAGATTTTTTTAATACCGAAGAGCTATCCATCCAACCTTCATGATAATAAATGAGCTCGTCTGCTAAATCTTGTGGGATAGCAGTAGGCTTTGACTCATGCCCTTTTTCCGATTTATTAATTGCATTGTATAAGAATAGTGCATACTGCTCACGAGTCACGAGACTTTGTGGTTCAAACTTATTATCGCCCGTACCAGCAGCAATTTTATATTCTTGTAATGCACTGATAGCATTTGTTGCCCAGTAATTTTTATCTACATCTTTGAAAGTGGTAGTAGATGTTGCTTTGAAGTTAAAAGCCTTTGTTAATACAACAGCTAATTGTTCACGTGTTAAAACATTATCTGGACCAAATTTCCCATTACCAAATCCGTTCATAATACCAGCTTTATTAAGAGCTAAGATTTCTTTTTCAAACATATGACCTTCTATATCTGTGAAAGAGTTTTGTGCATTAAGTTCATCTACTGGCTTCAAGTAGGCATATATTAGTCTAGCTACTTGTCCTCGTGTAATATTATCACCAAAACCAAACATTCCGTTTCCATAACCAGCCACAATATTTTTCTCTTTTAAATCCATAATTGCTTGATAAGACCAGTGATTTTCAGGAACATCTTTAAATCCTAGTGTATTTTCTGCTTGCACATTTGTTAGAGGAGTTAGTGTTGTTGATGCAATAACTGCCCCTGCTAAAATTAATTGTTTAAAATTCATAATTGAATCCCCTTATTCTTAAAATAATATATTTAAAAAAATACCGTACACATACTTTTTAATATTAACATATAAAGATGCCTTTTGTAGGTTAATTATGGAATATTTAAAGAAGATTATTCCAGCATATAATGTTTATAAAACTAAATTAAAACCGTACTAACTTGCTTCCAATACGCACTCATTTCCTTTATCCATTTTTAAAAAATACAATTTATAAATGCAAAAAATCCCCTCAAAGCATCAGCTTTAAGGGGACCCATCCTATCATCTTCTCTCTTCATACAACCGATTCGCTTTATACGAGCAAACGAAAAACATACATGTCGCAACAGGGATAAATGTCAAAAACAATCCTCTCATTAATGCAAATGGTGTTTCAAATAAGAATGACCATAGAAATGATACGCCTTGCTTATCCCATAATCCAGGCGTCAAGTATAGTTCTTTCGGATTTACACATGCTCCTAAATTCATCGTATTACTATACATAAATAAAAATAATATCGGTAAATAACAGATCGCTAATTCTAAAAATGTTTTAGATAGACGTTTATACTTCCCTGCTCGTGACATTTGATCTGAAAAAATGTCATCTTCACTTTCTTCATTTACCTTTTTAAAATAGTACGTACCTGACCACCGATTACCAGCTATATGCTCCCAGCCGCTATCTTCAAATAATGTACAGTAATTAATAAATTCACTTTTTCTACTAAATACTCTATGGTCTATTCTAATCGTCGCATCTTCCGGCTCTGTATATCTAAATGTATAACCAAATGTATTGCTTTCTAGTTGATAGCCTTTCCAAGCCATCTCTTCTAACCATTTTTCCTCTTTCTCAAAATCTAAAAAGAATTTCAATCTCCACATCATCGTTCCCCCTAACTATACGTGTAATAAACTCTTTGTAACCTCAATAATGTGCTGCATTCTCATAAAGTCTAAGTGCAATACTTCTTTCCCACGTTCCGTAATGACATACACTTTTCTTCGTTTATCTTCACTTTTTACCGATTCTATTAACCCTTGTTTTAATAAATTTTCAACCGCACCATACAATGTACCCGCTGCGATTTTCACTTGATGATTACTCAGTTCCTCCACCTTTTGCATAATTAAATATCCATGAGCTGGCTCTAATAAAGCTAAAAGAACGTAATACGTTGTTTCCGTTAATGGTAAATTTTTATCTCTATTCATAAAGACCTCCAATGTAACGATAAATATATAGCTAAACTATATAGTTCAACTGTATAGTTTGATTTTATACAGTTGAACTGTATATGTCAAATTAAGTTAAAAAAAAAACAACCTAGATCCAACATGGGATCTAGGTTGCTTTTTTACATAAATGTAATCGTCACTAAAGAATATCCTTCTTTCGCATTATACGGCTCAGCTTTATAAGAAACACGGTTTGCCCCTTGCGGATAACCGATTTCCCCAATTGCTTTTTTCACATCTTGCAATGCGCCATCCATTGATTGTTTATACAGGATTTCAATCTTTGGTGACTTTTCGTTATAACGTTGCTGCATTTTATTTTTGAATTCATTATAGTTATTTGCGATGTATTCATTTCCTAAATAGTTTAACTTTGTGTCTTTTAATATTTGCTGATATGCAGGAATCTTCGTACCACCTGCCGCAATTTTATTTGTTAATGTACTATAATAATTTGTTGTAGCTTGCGGATAGTCCCCGCGGTTCCACTCATGATTTCTTGCGATTTGCTCGTCAGATAAGTTGAAATAAGAATACGTTACGCGCCCTTGTTCATCTGGCACCGGATCATCAAATGTTGTATCAAGGTGATACCATTTGTTTTCGATTTTCACCAAGTTCCAAGCGTGAGGCTGACCGTCTCCAGTTCCTACTACAAAATGATTCTCAATTCCAGCTTCTTTTAATAATTGATAGGTTAATAGTGCATAACCTTGGCAAACCGCAGAACGATTTACGAGTGCTTCATATGCTGTGTAAGCTTTATAAGACGTATCATAAGAAATATGCTTTACGACATAATCATGAATCGCCTTCACTTTTTCATGATCATCCATTCCTACTTGCGTAATCGAAGAAACGATTGCCTTTGCTTGCTTAATTACATATTCTGTTTGTTCTTTTGTTTCACGATATGTAATCTTTAACGTAAACGTATAATTTCCAGGTGATCCAGAAAGTCCATATGAAACATTCGATCTATTATAATTCGTATACTCATTTTTACTTGCAACTTCTTTATAGGCGTTAAAAAGAGTATCCATCACTTCTTTTGTATTACTATTTGTCGTTTTATACGGAAGTGTAATATTCGTTTCATACGTATTAATGCGTTTTTGCACTTCATCTTTAAATGCTGCTAATAATGCCGCATCCCCTGTATTTTTCACCGCAACTTCAGGCTGTTTATATTTCAAAGTATTATATAAAAACTGCGCATATTGTTCACGTTTTACCGTACTATATGGCTCAAACTTCCCTTCACCTGTACCAGAAGCAATCCCGTTTGATTGCACCGCACTAATTGCATTTTCACCCCAAAAACCACTTGAAACATCGTTAAATGTATGCTTTTGTTTCGCAGAAAGATGGAAAGCATTTGTAAGAATTTGCGCCATTTCTGCGCGGCTAACAGAATCTTTCGGTCTAAATCCACCTTTGTCATCACCTTTAAAAATCCCTAATTTCGTTAACGTTAAAACCTCTTCAGGAAACAATGTTGAACCTGAGCGAATATCTCGATATGGATTATTTAAAGTTGATCCATCTTGTAATACATAACGAGCACCGTCATTACTAAACGTACCACCTTGCTTATTCGGTACTAACACACGATAAATTAAAGCTGCAACTTGCTCTCTCGTCGCAACATCACCGAAACCAAACTTTCCATTTCCATAACCAGAAATAATGTTTTTACTCGCTAAATCTTTAATCGCTGGATACGACCAATGCGATGTAGGCACATCAGAAAAAACACCCGCCTCAGCAGCTTTCACATCACTGCCATTTGTATACAGTAAAGCACCACCAATAAGTGATAATGATGTAATTGATTTTAATAGTTTTGTGTACATAATTCCTTCTCCCAATACGTTCTCTATTTATGTTATTTTTTGTCGAAAAATCTAAAAATATGACAAAATACATTATACAATTAAAAGTTTTTGAGGGATATATTGAATTTTAAAATATGCAAAAATTCATATTAATATATTTTCCCGTGTTAATATTATGTTGTATTTATAAATATGTATAGGTAGTAACTCGTTATAACTCCCCTCATGGTAATCTCTAATTTTATATTGGAGTTCTTTAAAATAATTCTTCTTTATTTCTCAATATAAAGAGTCTTGGATTTTCATTAACACTCCTGTAATATTATTAACAAAGAGTAAGGTAAGAGTTACTCTTTGCCATTTTAGAAGAGGTTCTGTTGGAGACAACAGGACCTCTTTTCATATAGTGATAGTTTTATTGAATTTTTCACCACTAACTATAAAAAAACAACTTATAATCATAATGTCACAAATGAATGCATTTAGGATAAAACAACTTCCAGTTACACTAGAACTTATTCTTTTCATTCTTATAGTAATCAGCGCTGGTGGCTATTTAATAAAAGACTACCGACTATCATAATCTAATTTATAAAATATGAATTCCTTCGAATAAAACTCAATATTATGTCCATAATGTTGATAGGCTGTATGCCAACATTCATTTAGCTTTCTCTGTATCTCCTTGTATTGAGCAGTTAGCCATCGCTAGCTGCTCTTTAATATGTAACCTTGTTAGACAAGTTTTCATATAATGTAGTCATTCCTTTCTTATAAAGTGAAACTGTAATCAGTAGGGGTTTTGTTCATCCCCCACCTAACTTCTTTGCTTCCGCTGAATTTTCGGGCTGAGGTCTTACTGCCCGCAAGTAGCGAGATAAATTAAACCCGTCACTTGGATTATAAAAATTGAATTATATCCTATAATTTTTTCAGAAATCATCCATATTTTATTTCTAAAAAAGTGCTTTGCTTTACTGAAAGGTGGTTGCGGAAACAACCGCCTTTTTATTTATGGCAAAATAAGATTTCTATTAAGCCTCATTACAAAGTATGTTATTACTGGTACAAGCTGGTATAATGAATACAGATCAAACATTGAAAGGAAATATGACAATGAAAAGATATTTTAACTTCATTTCACTTTTCTTAACTGTACTTGTAATAATTAATCTTATAAATATACATACGAAGTACCAATTCTTTATAGGTGCATCTATAGCACTATGTTTAACTATTATTTCTACAAATGAAATTATAAAATTCCTTGCTACTAGTAGCTTATTAGTTTACGGATTCGCAGCTCTTACTCTTTTAAGTATTGCTTGCTAACTTTCAATGTCGCTTTTTATTAAAATAGCGTTTTTATGTAATTTTAATATGGAACATTCATACGTTACGTTTGATATATCCTTTTTGACAGAATGAATAATGAGCTATATCTTTTTCTCAATGAATTTAGATATTTAACATGGTAAAATAATATTCGTATGGGATTCCAATACATATTATTAAAATTAAGATGGTTCAAGTCGCAGGAAGGCACCTTTGGGTGTCTTTTTTGTGGAAAATCAGTTTAAAAACTAAAAGAACCTCAATAAATGAGGTTCAAAAAATCTACTATTTTAAATTACCTTCGTAAAAAGCAACTCCATTTTGAACATGTTTTAAATACCACGTAATCGTCCCGCCACAAACATTTTCATTAAAACTATTAGCATATACTCCATTTGAGTAATAAAGAGTTCTTTTGAATTTACCATTAGAATACTCATAAGGAATTGAGCACGTTGCTTGCTTCGGAGAGCTCACAGCTTTTTGCGTATCAGCTGAAGCTGCCCCAATTCCTCCTGTTAATGCAATACCAGTTGCCAATAGCCCTACCACTAATTTCTTGAACATAATAAATCCCCCTTTAATAGTTTTTATAGCTTACAACTTAAATGTATCACTTTTGTAATTTTTGTAAATATATTGAATATGTAGAAATATTTATTTAATTTTTGGTAATATTAGGATTCTATTTTATCAAATGGAAAATAGAGGAGTTTAGGCAAGTATGTAACAATGCATAATAAATCAATCAGATATTATGCTATACTCACAAAGAGCTGATACAAAATTTCTTTAGATTGGAAAACTAAAGTCTTATCTACCTAACAGAAAGGCGCCTAATGGCGTCTTTTCTTTATTTTCAAAAGGACCTGCTCCATTTATTCTTTAAAACATAAAGTAAAGTGAACCCGTTAAAATCCATGGAATGAACCCTAGTTTTACCCTCTTATCTAAAGGAGGCACTATTGTTATGGGATATGGTGGTAGTTGCGGCGAAGGCTGCGGTTTCGCTGGAGGATTTGCTTTACTAGTTGTATTATTTATTCTATTAATCATTATCGGATGCAGTTGTTTCTGCTAAAAAACTATTAGAAAAGGTACCTATATATAGGTACCTTTTCTTTATGTGCCTTATTCATTATCTGATTCCAAATTTTTATCACGATTGGATTCGTTTTTTTCATTTTTCGCATTCGTCACACCTCAAATATAAATCGATTTAAGACATGAGGTTTTAACTAAAAGAATTTGGGACCATTTTGTCCCGCAAAGAAAGACCTTTTATTTTAATTAAAAGGTCTTTCTTTTTATATATTTATTAAGATTTATATTTTTTGACTGTACAAGGAATAGTTACAATGTATAAATCTATAGCATAGATTGTAACCCAAATCCCTTTACCTTCAGCCGCTAGCTTTTCATTTAATTGTGATAAATGCTCTGAAACTTTTCTTTTACCCCATCTTCTAGGAAACCATTGAAAAACCTTAGGAATGTTATGTTTTTTGTTATACCATACGTTCAATCTCCAAAAAATCAAGAAAAACGAGACAATCACTACAATACAAAAAATATCAAAATATGAAATTCCTAAAATCATATAATATATTCTCCATTTCCATTAAAGCTCAGATAATTTTTTTCTTATATAAAATCAGAGAAAAGATAGCAGCCTCCCACCCTCACAATATACAGTTATATACAGCTTATCACCAATTCTATTAGAGGAAATATCATCGGAATACCCTCAAATTATACCTATCTAAAAACAAAATATGGACTTTATTCACTTTTACGATACATTTATATGTTACGTTGGATAAGTCCTTTTATAAACCGTTTTTTTGATGTAGATGCCATTATTCTCAATACAATAGGAGCAATTATTGGAATATATATAGGAATAAGAAGATCCCCTCTAGTTTAAGCAAGAGAGGATCTTCTTATTCCTATATCAAACTACTCACAAACTCCGCAAAGATCACTTCAAACGCATACACACCTGCATCTGGATAGCCTAAACTTAGTCATACGACAACGATTGCTTTAACAAAGGTTTTCACTAGAACCTTCTATACTATTTAACTGACTCTACTTGTTTCTCTAATTCTCTTCCAAGGAATGTAGCAAGTTCAAGCATACCAAATTGATTCGCTACAGACTCTGCGTCAGAATTATAGTTTGTATTTGTATTAATATCATACGTATAAATTGTTCCATCCGAACTGCGAATAAATTCAATACCAGCAACGGTAATTTCATTTTCTTTCAGAAATTCTTTGTATTGTTCAATAATTGGCTCTTGGAAGTCTGATATAATTTCAAATTTTGTTGGCGATTCTGTCTTACTCTCTTCTCCTACTGGGCAAAAAGCATCTTGAATCGAGCACGCATCTGCTGGACAAAGTTCAAATCCTTCTGATGTATCTACTTTAACTGCATATACAAACTGGCCGCCTACAAACTCACAACGTGTAATATATGGTTCGGGCGCTTCAATATATTGCTGGATTAAAGTAATTCCATCAATGGGCTCTTCAAACGCCGGACCATCCAAATATTGTTCTAAAGCATCAATGGAATGAAACAGTTGAACACCAAGGCCTTTACCTGCACGGTTATGCTTTGTAATGAACGGTACTTCCCCTAACTCCTTTGCTGCTTTTACTATATGATCACGGCCAACAGCACCAATTGTTTTCGGCACTTGTATCCCAAATTTTCTTAATGCTGCATATTGATTCAATTTACTTACTTCAAGGCGTAATGCACGAGACCCGTTAAATACTGTTCGTCCATATCCCTCTAGCCAAGCAAGAACTCCTTCAGTCAATTCAGGTGCATATCGATGCCCTCTCGTATGTGAAGAGGCACTCATGCGGCTATAAAAAACACCTTTTGGAGGTTCTTGTTCTAATGAAAGTGTTCCTTCATTTAAAAGCCATTCCTCATACGGTAACTCCAGTTCTTCCAACCTTTTCACTAAATGATTCGTCCATTCCTTATTCTCATGTAATATGTAAATTTTACTCATTTGTAATCAATTCCTTTCTTTTTGCTTCAACTAATGGCATCACTTTTTCAGAAAATCGTTTCATCTCTTCAAGCTGTGGTGAAAATTGTAAAAGTAATAACGTAACACCCACTTTTTCAAAAGCAAGTATTCTTTCTGCAATTTGTTCTGGTGTTCCGATTAAATTAGGACGTAAGCCGCGATTCGATACAGAATAATCATTCAGCTTCACTTGCTGTTCCAACTGTGATTTACTCACAAAGTCTTGGTAACCCGCGTAACCTAACGCATCATCTTTCACATCCGTTATGCGTTTCCATTCTTCTAACGCCTCTTCTTCTGTGTCACGACAAATGACGTAAGCCGCAAGCCCGAATGACTGCAATGGCTCCTCTGTAACTTTCTTTCTACGATTCTTCATATCTTCTATTTTCACAGATACTTCTTCCACTGTTCCCCCGTGCATTACATATGCATCCGCGTGATTTACAATGACCTCTTTTCCTCTCTCACTCTCACCACCTGCATAAAGCTTAATGCCTTGTTTCTGCACAGGTTTTGGACTTAAATGTGTATGCTGAAGCTCATAAAAGTTCCCCTTATAAGAAAACTCTTCTTCTTTCCAAAGCTCTTTCAAAATTGTTACAAATTCCTCTGTGCGATCATATCTTTCATCATGTGCGGTAAATACTCCGCCATACTGTCTCGCTTCTTCTTCCCACCACGCTGAAACTACATTCAATGTAAAACGACCATTACTTAATTGATCAATATTTGCTGCCATTTTCGCTGTAACTGCTGGATTATGAAAGCCAGGTCTTACAGCTGTCATAATCTCTAATTTATCCGTCACTGCAGCAAGTGCTGCCGCAGTTGTCCACGCTTCTAAACTTGGTGCTGACACACCTTTTATATCATTTAAATTTAATTCTGCAATAAGTGTTGTTGAAAAACCTAATTGTTCTGCCGCTTGTGCGGTTTGTTTTGCATACTCAAACGTAGGCGGCATAGATTCATCATCTACATTTCGAAGCCATCCCCCAAAAATCGGTAACCAAAAACCATACTCCACTACCTATTCCCCCTTTATCTTTTAGCCATAAAAAAAGGCCACTCTTATCGAAATAAGAGTAGCCTTCTTGACTAAGTGAACCGCTCTTATCTTTCAGGTGTTTTTTCACCTGCAGGATTTGGCACCTTTCGTCTAAAACGAGGTTGCCGAAGTTTCATAGGGCCCGTCCCTCCACTTCTCAACATAAGAATTGTTTGATTTTCATTTATTATAATCATCAGAATAATAAAAATCAATACTTTAATACTTATTTTTCCGATATACATTAAATGATATATGAAAAATCATATTTTTATAGAGAATTATAGGCGTATTATGTTGTTTTACTTGCGGATATAGAGAGGGGTATATTGTATCTTGTCGAAAACATCATGTATAACCAAGTTGCTTTACTTCTATATTAAAAACATAGCAAAAGAGGTGTTAGTAGCATGAAAAATAAAAAATGCGAGAATTGTGGCTCTACTACATTTAAAGAAGGAAGAGTTGGATTTGCTTATCATGCATATGTTTGTGAGGATGATTCTAGCAGGCTCTTTTCAGTGGGGAAACGTTCCAAACTATTAACTACATTTTGTTTAGAATGTGGCGAGGTGAAATCATTTAGAGTGGAGAAGCCGGAGATATTTGAAGAGTAGAATAATACTAATTACATATTATAAAGATGGTTATGAATGATGGTAACATTCAAGCATTTCGCCTACCTTTAGAATTGGAATATTGAGTACTTTCATCTATAGGTGCTACTTCACTAGGAAAAATCCGTTCCCCTGTAAAGTTGCTTTCGAAATAATAGACACGAAATTTCATATAAAATGCAAATAAACAAGGAACGTATTAGTCGGTTCCTTGTTTATTTAGCTAAAGCATACTTCTTTGGAGAACCCAGATAAAAGTTAAATCAACTCTTATTTAACTTTTCCCTTCAAATATATGACAGTAAAGAATACATCATCACGGTGTCAGCAAGCAAAAGTGTATTCTGCATTTCTAAAAACAGTAGATGGCAGATTGTGACCTGCTGAATCTGCTAAGAAAGAATATACAAGAACATCCTTAACATCATCTTTATTTCCACTAATGATGACATCAAGAAAATCTTCTATTTGGAATTCTGGCGTAAACAACACAATCTTAGTTGTTCTGTTTGGTTCTAAAGAAACAAAAGTACGCGAGATTTCAACTAATTCATTTTGAGTTGGGAAAGAAATGTTTCGACTTCTCTTAACAGTTACCGTTACATTACTAGTATGACAGCGTGAATCATTGTTTAACATAATGTTGAGAGCAGTTGGAATAATCCCATTTTCAGAAACTGGAACTCGAAACACTCCAGTAGATTTATGAGCCATATAATCACATCCTTTCAAAATAAAATATATTTACAATATATTAGATGCAAGAAACGTTCATTTTGATAGGGACAAATTATATGATTAATATATCTATAATAATCCTCGGTATTACTAAGACAATGATTTAAAAGATTAACAAATATCGTGAGACCCAATTGAATGTATATGAAAAGGAAAAAGAATAAGGCGTCTAAAAAATTCCCTATTTTGAGCCAATAATGAGACATTATGTTAATCTTATATGTATAGTTGCACAAAATTGAGAAACTTAAGGAGACAGATTAATTTTATGAGAAAATCATTCATATTACTTACTTTCATTCTAGTATTAGTCAGTGTTACGGCTGCTTGCACACAAGATAAAAAAGATAGTGCCGTTGAAAATGGTCCAATAGAAGAACCAACCGCGAAAAATGAAAATGAAGAATTAATAAATTTTGAAGAAAAAGAAGATATGAGCCGCTTGGAACAAGGTATTTTATTAGTTGGTGAGAGTGTTAAGGGAGGCTATTACTTGACCGCCGTTCAAAATGCATATTTAAATGCTAGTAACGATTCCGTCGTTGTTAATGTCTCTGTAAAAAATGTACGAGGTCAAACGATTGGACTATCAGAATTAAAATATAACTTAAAAGATGAAAAAGCCGGAAAGGCCTATGAAGGAAAGGTGCTTGACCAAAACCCTTCTGATATACAAGTTAAACCAAATGAAACGGTAGAATTAAAAATAGCTTTTGAAGTACCAAGTACCGCAGATGAATATATGTTTTATATTGAAAGCTCTTTAGATCCTCTAGGAGCACGCTGGAAAATCGATAAGTTGCAATCACAAAAAAACTAAGTCTAAAATACAATTTGATTGAAGAAATCTCTTAAATAAGCAAAAAGTACCGAAAGAAGTCTTCTACATATCAACTATATAAAAGTCCCTCCGCCTTCAGACAGAGGGACTTTCTCATTCCTATTTCAAACTACCAGCAATCTCCGTAAAGATAACCCCAAGTGCATATGCACCTGCACCTGCATCTGGATAGCCTAAACTTCTTTCACCAACCGTACCAGCGCGGCCCATGCGAGCTACGATTTCCTTCGTATACTCTGCTCCTTTTTCAAAGGTAATTTTCATTATGTTTAAAATATCTGAACACATAAATTCATTTACTTTTTACGAAAATAAAATTGTATTGTTTAGAATTTTATTGTTAATCAATTTGAAACTTTATGAGTTAATTAAATGTGATATTTAAAGACGGAATTTGTGATGAAGTACTCACATGATGGAATTAATGTCAAAAAACAAAAAAACTCTAACTAATTCGTCATGGCGATTTAGTTAGAGTTTTTTTGTTTGAAGTATTCACGAGTATCTACCCTTGTCTTTTCAGGTAAGACAATATCAAGTTCTTTATCTAACCATGCAAGAGTCTTTTTACGAAGAAACTCACGCATGTGTTCTTCTGCTTCAAGCATTACTAAGTTAATTGTACAAGAAGAATTGCTAGGTTCACAAGAATTACAAGCCTCGTCTCGATATAGTAGGCCATTCTGCACAATATTTTTACATTGAAAAATAGGTTTTGGACCTTCGACAGCTTCTATTACATCCCAAAAAGAGATATCTTCTGGAGACTTAGCTAACCTATACCCTCCCTTTACACCTGGGACAGAATTCACAATGCCAGCTTTAGATAATTTACCGAAAACTTTTGAAAGAAATGTTTCAGAAAGTCCTTGAAACTCTGCCAAATCCTTTATTCCAACACTTTCCTTGGAAGGAGTATTAATTAAATAAACTAGGCAATGCAAGGCATATTCAACCCCAACACTATATTGCATATACAAATCACCTGCTTTTTATTTTAAGGGTTATCAAATTGTATCTTAGGACCATTTAGAATTTTAGTCAAATAAAAAAAGGCTCTTTTAGAATAGTATGTATTTCATTTGACAAAAATAATTTCAGAGCTTATATTAAAGACTAAATTAATCGACGATTAACTTAGTCGGCAATTAAAACGTAAAAACTTTTAAAAAGGGGAAATACAAATGAACAAAACACTTATCATAAACGCACATCCGAAAGTGGATGATCCATCATCAGTCAGCATTAAGGTTCTTAACCACTTTTTAGTATCTTATAAAGAATTAATTCCTAATAATGAAACGATTGAACAGATTAATTTATACGATGATGTAGTACCAATGATAGATAAAACTGTTTTAAGCGCATGGGAAAAGCAAGGAAATGGACAAAAGTTAACTGATGAAGAACAAAAAGTAACAGAGCGTATGTCCGAAATTTTACAACAATTTAAAAGTGCAAATACGTATGTTATCGTATTACCTTTGCACAACTTTAATATTCCATCAAAGTTAAAAGATTACATGGACAATATCATGATTGCACGTGAAACATTTAAATATACTGAAACTGGATCAGTTGGATTACTTAAAGATGGAAGAAGAATGCTTGTTATACAAGCAAGTGGCGGGATCTATACAAATGATGATTGGTATACAGAAGTGGAATACTCTCATAAATATTTAAAAGCAATGTTTAATTTCTTAGGTATTGAAGATTATCAAATCGTTCGTGCACAAGGAACAGCAGTACTAGATCCAAATGAAGTATTACAAAATGCGTATAAAGAAGTTGAAGAAGCTGCTTCTAGATTGGCTAACAAATAAATAAAAATCCCCTCCACCACAAGGCAGAGGGGATTTTCTAACTCTTATTTCAAACTACCCGCAATTTCCGTAAAGATAACTCCAAGTGCATGTGCACCTGCATCTGGATAGCCTAAGCTTCTTTCACCAACTGTACCGGCGCGGCCCATGCGAGCTACGATTTCTTTCGTATACTCTGCTCCTTTAACCGCTGCTTCTGCTCCTTTTTCAAAAGCAGTTTTCATGTCTTCTTCGTTTGAAGCGCTATTTAACCAAGAGTCTACACATGGAGCAAGTGCGTCAACAAGTGTTTTGTCACCAACTACCGCTCCTCTACCGAATGATCTTTCACCGATAGATTGTATACCTTGCAGTGCTGCTTGTAACATTTCAGCGAATTCTTTCACTGTTAACTCACGCTTCTCACCTGCTGCTTTACTAGCTGCGCGGAATGCTCCGCCCCAAATTGGACCAGATGCGCCGCCGCAATGTTCCATAATAATCATCGAACAACCGTCAAGGAATGACCCGATCGTTACGTTCTCTTGATCTACAATCGAATGCCACTCACGTTTTAATTGCTTAAATCCTTTTGCCACACTCATTCCGAAGTCGCCGTCACCAGCATGCGTATCTAACTCACAGAACGGTACTTCGTTTTTAATAATAACGTCGCTCATTTTATCAACGAGATAAATCATGTTGTTTAATGTAATGACATTGTTTTTAATAACAGCGTGCTCTTCCGCTGTTTCTATTTCAAAGGAAACTTCCTTCTCTTCTGTCTCTTCAAGTACATTCACGTACTCAACACTTTCAACTGGTCCATCAACTTTAAACGCTGGTGTATTACATTCTTTCGATAGTAATGTTTTTAACTCATCATCTAACTTCATTACAGTTAAAGACATACCAGCCATATCGATACTCGTCATATAGTTACCGACGAATACTCTATTAATTTTAATATTTCTAGCAGCTAATTCTCTCGTCACTGCATTATTAAATAAGTAAAGTTCTTGCAGTGGTGTTCCGCCAAATCCGTTAACTAAAAGCGCAATTTCTTCGCCATCTTTTACTCCTAAATCTTTTACAAGATCGTTTGTCATACGGTTCGCTAGTTCATCTGCTGACAACATTTTTTCACGTTTAATTCCTGGCTCGCCGTGAATACCTACGCCGTATTCCATTTCATCTTCCGCAAGTGTGAAAGTAGGGGATCCGCTCGCTGGAACTGTACAAGACGTTAACGCTAAACCGATTGTGCGCACGTTAGCAGCTGCTTTTTCCGCTACAGCTTTCACCGCTCCTAAATCCATACCTGCTTCCGCTGCTGCGCCGGCAATTTTATGAACGAGAATAACACCTGCAACGCCGCGTCGTCCTACTGTATACAAACTATCTTCTACCGCAATATCATCGTCCACTTTTACATAGTCAACTTCAATTCCATCTTCAGTCGCTAAATGCGCACCATTTTTGAAATTCATAATGTCGCCGCTGTAATTTTTAATGATTAATAACGTACCTTTTTTACTCGCTGTTTCTTTAATTGCTTGATATACCTGAATTTGTGAAGGTGAAGCAAATACATCTCCACACACTGCCGCATCTAACATTCCTTTTCCGACTAGTCCTGCATGCGCTGGCTCATGACCACTACCGCCGCCACTAATTAACGTTACTTTATTTTCGTTCATTTCTTTCTTCTTAATCACTTTATATTTCTTCAAAAGCTCAAGCTCTGGGTGCGCCATAACCATTCCGTTGCACATTTCCATTACTAATGTTTCTGGTTTGTTTATAATCTTTTTCATTGTAGTTCTCCCTCAATTCCTTTAATATATTGTGATATATTTGAAATCTTCTTCTTACTATCCATGTTAAAATGAAAGCGTTTTATAGTAAACGGACAAAATGGACAATCTGTCTAAAGACACCGCTCTCATTTATGGGTAGGATTTTCATATTACTAACATTCTAGGGATGATTGAGATGACCTCTTCTATAATTTCTAAAAAGATAATCGCAAATTCATTGAAGTATTTAATGGAAACAGAGTCGTTTCATAAAATATCAGTGAGCGATATTATGTTACACTGTCAAATGCGTAGGCAAACTTTTTATTATCATTTTAAAGATAAATTTGAACTATTAAGCTGGATTTATAGAGAAGAAACGAAAGAAAACATTATCGACTTTCTCGACTATGAAACGTGGGAAAATATTTTTGATTTATTATTTGATTACTTTTATGAAAATCAAAAATTTTACCGAAATGCTTTTAAAGTCATTGAGCAAAATTCGTTCAATCACTATTTATTTGAGCATACGAAAAACTTATATATGAAGATTATTGATGAACTATCTGTGAGCTGTGGATTTAGCCTTTCTAATGAGACAAAAAATACGATTGCCTCCTTTTATAGTCACGGCTTCGTTGGAACGATAAAAGATTGGATTGAAAGCAAATGCGAAGTAGATCCGTCCATTATGTCTTCTCTCATGAAAAATATGATAAACAATCAATTATTACTATTACTAGAGCAATCTGCAAAGTAATTAAAGGGTGGCAAAAGCAATGAAAAAGATTATGAATGATGTACAAAATATCGTTCAAGATATGATGCATGGCTTTTATTTTGAACATAACGACAAAGTGAATTACGACGAAATAAATAACATCATTTATGTAAAAGGTATTGAAAAACTGAAGCAAAACGTTGTTATCATAAGTGGCGGTGGTAGCGGACATGAGCCAGCTGATATTGGTTATGTAGGAAAAGGTATGCTTACAGCGGCCGTAAACGGAAGTATTTTCACTCCGCCTACCGTGGAACAAATTATTGCGGCAACTCGCCTCATGCCAAAAGATAAAAGTATTTTATTCATCATCAAAAACTTTAAAGATGACGTAGCTAACTTTTTAGCGGCGAAGCAAATTGCCAAAGAAGAAGGAAGAAAAATTGACCACATCATCGTAAATGATGACGTTTCAATTGAAGATGATGCTTCGTTTAATAAAAGAAGACGCGGCGTCGCTGGTACTGTTTTCGTTCAAAAAATACTCGGTGCGGCCGCTCTTGCAGGTCACTCTTTAGACGAACTAACAACACTCGGCCGTTCTATCACCGAAAACTTACACACATTAGGCGTCGCACTTTCACCTGCAAACGATCCAGTGAAAGGAAAAGCTTCATTCACATTAAACGACGATGAAGTCTTTTACGGCGTTGGTATCCATGGCGAAAAAGGTTACCGTAAAGAAGCACTATCCTCTTCTGAAATATTAGCGATCGAACTAATGAACAAACTAAAAAGCATTTATCGCTGGAGAAAAGGCGACAACTTCGCCATCCTCATTAACGGATTAGGCGCAACTCCATTAATGGAACAATACATTTTCGCAAATGACATTCGCCGCTTATGTGAGTTGGAAGGATTACAGATTACATTCGTAAAAGTTGGTACACTGCTAACTTCTTTAGATATGAAAGGTGTTTCGCTCAGTTTGCTTAAGGTAGAGGATTTGGATTGGGTGAAGTGGTTGAAAGAAAGTACGGAAACTGCTAATTGGTAATACAAATAAAGTGAAACTTTAATCAGTGGGGGTTTTGTTCATCCCCACTGATTATCAGCTCTCACCAATCGGGCTTTTACGGGCAGACCGACCCTCACCTTGAAATATCCGCTGTGCTTACACCATTGCTATCAAGTTAAACTCGCACAACGTCAATTAAAGTATAGGTTGTTTCTTGAAATAAATTTTTAAATAACTCAAAATAACAAGCAAAAAGTCCCTTCAAAGTTAAAGGGACTTTTTAGTATGTAGAAATTAGCCTAAACCTAAGATTACATCTCTTGAAAGGGGGCATTTTTATGTTATTCAGGTTTATTGAGGAGCTTTTGTTTGAAGCAACTTTAACCCCATACCAATAAAAATCATTCCTGTTATCTTATTTAGAATCATTCCTACCTTTTGGTTTCCTCTTAATTTTTTTGTAACATATGAAGAGAAATAAGCAACAAATAAACACCATAATAGTCCAGTTACTGTAAAAGTAAGTCCTAAAATGATAAAAGGCATAGGACCTAAAGCCTTTGTATCTATAAATTGCGGAAGAAACGCAATAAAGAATAAAGAGACTTTTGGATTCGTAAGACTTGTTAAAAGCCCTTGTATATATATTTTTCTAATGTTCAATTTATTGGACGAGGCCTGGAAAGCTACATTTGTCTTATCAAGTATCATTTTAATCCCTAAATATACAAGATAGATAACACCTATAACCTTAATAGTGTTAAATAGCACAATGGATTTTGTAAGTATAATAGATAAACCAAAAGCAACCAACAACGTATGAACTAAAGAACCAGTAATAATACCAAAAACAGAATACACACCTGCTTTTCTACCTTGTGAAATACTTCTCCCCACAATATACATGGTGTCTGCACCAGGAATTAAATTCAATAAAATTCCTGTTAGTAAAAACACTTCATAATTAATAATACCGTACATTTTAGCACCTCTATCTATTTTTTTGGTGCCCTTATTGATATTAAATTAAATAGACGAAAAAAGAAAGTATTTTCTATTTATTCAATAAAATTAGTGGATTTTTGAATCTACAAACGAAATCCACCTATTAAAAAATTCAATTACTCAAGAATTCTGCCCTCAATATTACAGCAAATTTACATTAAAAATGTAAATCCTCATTTCCCTGGTATTTTCCTTTATTAAGTCTTTTTCTTATGAATAATTCTGCAACAATTAAATTAGGTACCCACGCTAACCAAGCAATAATAGCGTAACTAAGTTCAAACCGCTCTATCCCAAATAGAACGATAAACAACGGTAGCCAAATTCTTAATGTAACTGCTCCAAAGGTTAAAGAATAATTTCTAATCATCCAATTCCGATGCTCTTTAATTTTTTTATTCTTAACTCTATGTAACGCTTGATATGCTGATGTTAGCCAAAATACAGATAACAAACCGAAACCTAGCTTCGCTACCAATCCTCCCGTGGCATAAAAGGATAAATATAGTCCAGAAACGCCTCCTAATAATATACCAACCATATAGATTCTCCCAACTATTCGATGACGGTTGATATTCCTTTCTCTAAATCTAGTGGATAATGTAAAAGGACCAATTACTAATGCTACTATACTAGTTGTAATATGTATAAATAGCATCATATACCAGAACGCACTTAATTTAGATCCAAACATAAGCTTCACTTTTACAAGCCCTGTTTGAAATCCATCCATAATAAAATATTGGATAACAACATAACCAGATACTAAAAGAGCAAAAAAAGTAAATACAAACCAAATTTTCCTGTTCAAATTTTACTGCCTCCCCATTACATTCACGAAAATTAGATTATATATTTCTTTTCATTCTCGGGAAAAAGAGAAAAGCCTTCTTTAATGATCTCTTCAACACATTGTTTTTATAAGCGGAATTAGGATGAGACTTACAGATCTCCAGGATAATAAATGAACATCGCACCTACAAATGAACATACTAGACAAAAAACAGCCTCGTATTTTATGACTAAAGAGGCGTTCGTATCCAGCTTTTTCCCCTCTCTTTTCAATATCAATTTAAATAACACTGTATATAATACTTTATATAATACATACCCAATAATTGCCCCAAGGGTATTCGTAAATAAGTCATCAATATCTGTAATTCTATTATTTAGTAATTGATTTAACTCAATTGCCAATGAAAAAAAGAATCCCGCACATATGGTGTTTTTCATTATTCTAAACTGCGGCCAAATAGTCGGTAATAAAAAACCTAATGGCATAAACAGTACAATATTCAAAAGATACGTCGTACTACCTGCCGTATCAAATAGAGTCAAGTTAATTTGATTTACACGAATCCACGTTTCATATCTACTTATATCCCATACAGTCGCAATTTGCGTCACTTTATACACTAACGAAAGGTAGAATAGAAAAACATATACCCATAGAAAATGCCGAATAGATATATTTCCTTTCGCTTTAGAATACAATCCAATTTGAAACACCACACAAAAAATAATAGTAAAAAAATAAGTATACAAATAACTAATCAAAACTCCTGTATGCATGTAGAATCCCCTAACTTTACATTTTCATCTATGACTTTGTTGTTTATAGGATAGGAAAAACTTTTAAAATAAAAAGTGGGGTAAATATAAAATTTTTCTTAAATCTTATGTTGGGTTTTATTATTACTCTTCTTAGTAATCCGCCATTGATAGCTAGGCAACGACATGCTTACACTTAACAATATTATCATTTTTGCACGTAATACTCGTAATACTTTAACTGATGAAGCATATATAAAATCGTGTGAATCGTTTGTTCAGTTAAAACATGAAATTAAGAAATATATGACGTATAATCACTCTTGCTATCAATAGAATTTAAAAAAGATGACTCCTGTTTGCATACAGAAAGCATCTTTTTTAGGTTACAGATTTTTTTAGAATGTCCTTTACAAAGGGTACAGATCAAGAGCATCTTATTCCTATTCAAGGAAATCAACTATACCTTCTTCCCTTAAAATCACTAAAACCCATTTACAAATCTATAAAAGTAGATATAATATCCTTATGGAACCTTTATTAATTTATAAAGCATTGTCAAATGAAACAAGATGTCAAATTTTATCATGGTTGAAAAATCCAGAAAACCATTTCGATGAAAAACCTTATCTAGAACAAGACCTTAACTTTCAAGTTGGCGTATGCGTAGGAGATATCCAGCTTAAAACTGGCTTAGCTCAATCGGTTATTTCTAGTTATTTATTAACTATGAAAAAAGCAGGCTTACTAGAGTCTGACCGAATTGGAAAATGGACCTACTATCGTCGAAATGAAAAAACAATACGAGAGTTTTCTGAATACGTCCAAAACGAATTATAAAATGAAAGCTAATAATCAATCAGCATACTAATTGATTATTAGCTTTCACACATTCTGCTTTTTTACAGGTATCCAATGACTTTCGTATAAATTGCACTGCCTATAAAAGCAAGAAACATCGAAAGGAGAAATTTTTTTAACACATTATATCTAGTTATTTAGATATCTGTTATTGTATTTTGAATTACATAATCCGGATAATATTGGCATCCGATCATGCTTATAATAATGCTTCTTTGTTAATGAATTTACTTTCAAAATACTGATACGAATGGAGAGTTTTATAAATGAAAAAAGTAAATCCTTTACTTATTCTGACACTCGCAATAGGTGTGTTCGGAATTATTACTACCGAGATGGGTATTGTCGGCGTATTACCACAACTCACTCAAAAATTCGAAATTTCAACTACACAAGCTGGATTTTTAGTAAGTATATTTGCACTAGTTGTTGCTATTTCTGGTCCATTTTTAATTCTGCTCGTCTCTAGTATGAATCGCAAAATAATTTTATTAACAGCAATTTTCATATTTGTTATTTCAAATTTAATCTACGCTTATACAACACAATTTGAAATCATGCTTATTTTTCGTATTTTACCGGCAGCGCTTCATCCACTCTTCTTTTCAATCGCTCTTGTAACAGCTGCTAAACTTGTCCCTCCAGAAAAGAGCGGTCAAGCAGTTACAAAAGTTTTCATGGGAATTACTGTTGGTTTCGCTTTAGGTGTACCACTAACCTCTTACCTTGCAGACCAATTTTCACTCGAAATTGCTTTCTTATTCGGAGCATTCGTTAACACTCTTGCATTCATTGGAATACTACTCCTACTTCCTTCTATGCCCGTTAAAGAAAAAATGTCTTTCGGCAAACAAATTCGTATACTCGGTAAACCAGGATTATGGTTAAATATTTTAACCGTCACATTCCTTTTTGCAGCCATGTTTTCCGTATACAGCTACTTCGCTGAGTACCTTGCAAAAGTAACTTCCATGAATGGATCTCTCATCAGTATCATGCTATTCATATTTGGTATAGTTATGATTTTAGGTAATCATTTATTTGGTGGTCTGCTGCAAAAAAGCATAATAAACACTGTAATATCATTCCCTATTCTATATTCTATTGTTTACATATTGGTTTATTATTTAGGCTCCTACCTTGTTCCAATGATTTTTATAGTATTCATTTGGGGAATCGTACATGCTGGTGGATTAATTGTTGGTCAAACATGGTTAATAAGTGAAGCTAAAGAAGCACCTGAATTTGGTAACAGTCTATTCGTTTCGTTCTCAAATCTCGGAATTACTTTAGGAACCACTATTGGAGGCTGGTTCATTTCAAACTTAGGTATTCACCAACTTATTTTAAGCGGATTTATATTCATACTACTCTCATTTCTATTAATTATAATAAAACTAAAATTTTTCAATTCTAATAGCCAGGCTTCATTATCAAGCTAGTACATTTTCACTTCCAGATTCGATAAAGTGAAACTTTAATCAGTGGGGGTTTTCTTCATCCCCCACTGATTATTAGTTGAACTAATCGGACTTTTATAGGCAGTTGATCCCCCACCTAACTTCTTTGCTTTCGCTGCATTTTGAGGTGGGGGTCTTACTGCCCATTAAAGCGGGATAAAAAACATTATAAATTCTTCTTATAAGATTTTATTAACTAAAAAGTATAATGCTCAAAGCCTTTAGCCATAATTACGACTAAAGGCTTTTTTGTATATAAAAATAATTCTAAAAGGAGCTAATTTTATGGAACATAATCAAAATGGAGTACTTGCTTTAATTGTTTTGTTTTTAGGATTATTGTTTTTTGTTAGTGGAATGGTTTATCATTTATGGGGTTCTTTTTAATGGTATGATTGTAATCACTCATAAAAAACCCTCAAATATATCGTTCCTTTATTAATTTCAACGTTTAGACATATATAATTCCACAACTAAAACGTGTATTGCAATTATCGATATGGAACATTTCCAAAAACAACTTAACATGGTAAAATAACATTCGGACGGGAGTCCAATATTATTAAAATTAAGATGGTTCAAGTCGGAGGAAGGCACCTTAGGGTGTCTTTTCTTTATTTTCAAAAGGACCTGCTCAATTATTGTGTAAAAAACATAAAGTAAGTTGAATCCATTAAAATACATGAGTGACCCCTTGTTTTCCCCTCTTATTAAAGGAGGAACTATTATGGGATTTGGTGGTAGTTGTAGTAGTGGTTGTGGCAGCGGCTTTGCTTTACTAGTTGTATTGTTTATTTTATTGATCATTGTTGGAGCTTCTTGCTTCTGCTAAAAAACTATCGGAAAAGACACTCTTATATGGGTGTCTTTTCTTTGTAATAAAAAGCTCTCCATAAAGGAAGGTTTTCATATCCCAATTAGTTATTTACACAGCACTTTATTCCTTCTCATCTCTCATACTGTAATACCCTAAATTAATAATAATTAAGAAATACCCACCCATAATTCCAGCTGCAAATGTCCACATGAATTCATGGTGTTCAATTTCATACAACACAAAAGCCATTGAAATAGCTACTTTCCTTGCTTTTAAAAACGCTGATAAAGTCTTTTGCGTTGTCGGTATTCGTGTTGAAAAAGGTTACCGTAAAAAAGCACTTTCCTCTTCTGAAATATTAGCAATCGAACTAATGAATAAACTAAAAAGCATTTATCACTGGAGAAAAGGTGACAACTTAGCCATCCTCATTAATGGACTCGGCACAACGCCATTAATGGAACAATACATTTTCGCAAACCACATTCGCCGTTTATGTGAGCTTGAAGGATCACAAGTTACATTCGTAAAAGTTGGTACCCTTCTAACTTCTTTAGATATGAAAGATGTTTCGCTCAATTTGCTTAAGGTAGAGGATTTGGAGTAGGTAATTAGTGATAAAACAAGGTGGGACTCTAGGTTCCCATCTTGTTTTTTTGTATGCGCCTAGTTAAAACAGCCTAACAACCACATAATACAATTCCACATAAAACGAAATTCTGATAATATAAAATAGATAATCATTTCTATATGGAACATTATCATTAACGAATCTCAATGATGTCCTGTTTGAGCAAAAAATAAATCAATTACTTAACAATCGTTGAAATTAAATTGGAGCTGATTTTTATTCATGAATAGACAAAATTCTTCTAATAACAAAGATGATTCCTCAAATAAAATTGCTGCTTTTATTGCAACACTAGGAGCTCTATTAGTAAGTGTAGAAGTTTTATCTAATCTTTTTATAATTTTTTGGTTAATGATAATAGCAGTAACAAATTTAATAGTTATATTTTATCTTCAAATTAGTATTTTTAGTTTAGTAACAACAATCCTTTTTGTAATCTTTTACTTTATATACAAAAAGTTATTTGCACATTCTAAATTTGTAGAAACCTTTTCAAAATATAATATGATCATTACAATAATTTCTTTATTAATTTTAAATATGTTATACATATCAAAAAAAATGTTTAACGGTGCATTAATTACACCTGTAGTAATAATTATTACATGGCTAATTTACAAATTTATGTTTAAAAAAATAAAAAATAAGAAGAGCTAGTTTTATAGAACATACTCAAAATAGAGCAATTACTTTCATTTTTTTATTTTTTGGGAATTGTAGTAATTTTATTGTAAGTGTTAATAATCCCCGCCTCCAGAATATCGTCTCATGCTTGAGGCGGGGGTTATTTTCTAATTTAAAATGTACTCATCTATTCCTTCTCATCCCTCATACTGTAATACCCTAAATTAATAATAACCAAGAAATACCCACCCATAATTCCAGCAGCAAATGTCCACATGTACTCACGGTGTTCAATTTCATACATAATAATCGCGCCGAGTATGGCGGCTGCAAATCGATTCATCATGCCGAGCATCGGTGCTTTTTCTTTTTTTACGATGCTATTTCCGAATTTTTCGATACGCCTTCCTAAAATCCAGGCGCAGTACATACTAACTAAAAGGCCGATGCTTATCCCTACAAACTGGGCTGGAAAAGGTGTCACCAACCATCCCAATAACATCACGCCTAGTAAACAATATATTTGTATGTTGAATGATCTTAATGCCATACGAATCATGTTATGCTCCTTATCTTTCCTATTAATCCCATCTTTCGGACTTCAAGCTTTCCGATATATCTTTTTTAAAATGGGGGAATTTGATTTTGCTCACCATTAAATAAGCGAGTAAGCATGTGCCCAACGCTACGGAAACTGGGTTATTTAGGAGGCATAAAATGAGGAGACACATTGCCGCAAATGGAATGGGCATTCCGATGAATGTTGGGAGTTTGCTTTGTTGCGTGTTAAATCTAGCAAGCCGCAGCATTCCGCAAATACTATAAGCGAGCGCACATATCATCCCAATAGACTGCAAATCTTTTAAAGCGACACTATATGCAAGAATAGATGGTGCCACACCGAAGGTCACTAAATCCGCAAATGAGTCTAACTCTCCGCCTATTTCCGAAACAGCATCTAGTTTCCGAGCGACCATGCCATCAAACAGATCAAATACCATACCTGTAATAATGAACATAACTGCACCATGCATATCGTGAACGAAAACAGCGTGAATAGCCAAAAGTCCACACACAAAATTTGCTATCGTAATCATATTTGGTATGTAACTCATAACACGCTTCTCCTCCTTTCTACTAATTGCTTCATCTTCATTCTTACTCATTAGACTCAAGATCCTTCTGCTTTTCTTCCAATATCACTTTATTTATTTTCGTTAACGTATCAGTCATTTGCTGCAATGCTTCAATATCAATTTTTGAGAAATACTTGTCGATTAATACATCATCTAACTTCGACAATTGCTCCATATACTTACTACCGTTTGGACCAAGTGTAAGGAAATACTCCCTTTTATTATTCGGATTAACTTGTTTTGAAATCATCTGTTGCTTTTCCAATTTCGATAAAACTTGGCTCACCGCACTTTTCGTTATATTAAAAGTACTCGCAATGTTATTTGCTGTCGTGTTTTCATTTAAATTGATATGAAATAGCATGCTCTCTTGCTGTCCAGTAAGACCGAACTCATCCTTTAAATCTTGAAATAATAAAATGTAGAGTTCCGTGTAGGCTCGATTCATTTCATTAATTACTTCTTTATATGATCTAGTCATAGCGTCCTTCCTCCAGTCACGCTTTTATATAGTTTAGTTTAGTTAACTAAACTATATTATACTCTTATGTTCGTGTAAAGGGAAATATCGCTCCGTACTTTATTCACAATGAAAAAAAGAAGACATCCATTAAGATGTCTCCCTTTCATACTTAAGACTCCAAACTCTTACCATTCGTCTTAATTACTTCTTTATACCAATCAAAGCTTTTCTTCTTCGATCTTTTTAATGAACCTTTTCCTTCGTTATCTTTATCAACGTATATATATCCGTAACGTTTTTTCATTTCTCCAGTCGAAGCACTTACAAGGTCAATTGGGCCCCAGCTTGTATATCCGATAATATCTACTCCATCTTGGATGGCTTCGGACATTTCAATCATATGTTTTTGCAAGTAATTAATACGGTATTCATCATTTACTTCGTCTTCACCATTTAATTGATCGATTGCACCGAGACCATTTTCAACAACAAATAACGGTTTTTGGTAACGATCGTACAGTTGGTTCGCTGTAATACGGAAGCCTTTCGGGTCAATCGTCCATCCCCACTCTGATTTTTCAAGGTATGGATTTTCAACAGAACCGAATACATTCCCGCTCGTTATGCTTTTTAACACTTCTGGATCTGTACTTGTCGCTCGGCTTGAATAGTAGCTAAAGCCAATATAATCAACTGTATGCTCTTTTAAAATTTCCTCATCTTCTTTTTCCATTTCAATTGTTACATTATTATCTTTAAAGAAGCGTTTTGCGTATCCAGGATATGCTCCTCTTGCTTGTACATCAATGAAGAAGAATGATTCACGGTCTTGTTCCATTGCACGAAGAACGTCGTCTGGATTACATGTATATGGATACGTTGCACCCGCAGCAAGCATACAACCGATTTTCGCATCTGGAATGATTTCATGACACGCTTTTACAGCTAACGCACTTGCAACAAGTTGGTGATGCGCTGCTTGATACTGAATTTGTTTTTTATTATCCCCTTCTTTAAACGCTAAACCTGCTCCCATGAAAGGTAAATGTAAAAGCATATTAATTTCATTAAACGTCATCCAATATTTCACTTTATCTTTATATCTATTAAAAATCGTTTTTGCGTACGTCTCGAAGAAGTTTACAAGCTTTCTACTTCTCCAGCTTCCATACTTTTCTACTAAATGAACAGGTACATCGAAGTGAGCCATCGTAACGACTGGTTCAATACCGTGCTTTAACAGTTCATCAAACAAATTATCATAAAACTGTAATCCTGCCTCATTTGGCTTTTCATCTTCACCATTTGGGAAAATACGTGTCCACGCAATCGATACACGTAACGCTTTAAATCCCATTTCTGCAAACAACGCAATATCTTCTTTATAACGATGATAAAAATCAATTGCTTCGTGTGACGGGTAAAACTCTCCTTCTACTGGTGTAAAAGAATGAATATTTCCTTTCATAATATCCCAACGATTTTCACCAGTTGGTAATAGATCAACCGTCGTTAATCCTTTTCCGTCTTCTACATATGCGCCTTCAACTTGATTGGCTGCAGTTGCTCCACCCCATAAAAAACCTTTTGGAAAATTAACTTTAGACATATAGAAAAACTCCTTTATATAAGAATGAACGAGGAAAGCTATTGTAAGTTTTAAAGAATACCTTTCTTCGTTTGAACCTGTATGAAATGTAACTACTATTTAACTCCTAACTTTAGTAAGGAATCTCCTGCTTGAATCTTTTCTATTTCCGTTTTTTTGATACTATATTTATCATAATTTGTAACAACAACTGGTGTTGTCACAATATAACCCGCCTTTTGAATTTCAGCTATATTAAACTCAATAAGTAATTGCCCTTTTTCTACTCTCGCTCCTTGTTCAATACGAGAAGAGAAAAATTCACCATTTAATTTCACAGTATCCATTCCAATATGGATTAAAATTTCAGCACCTGAATCCGCCGTAATTCCTACCGCATGATTCGTCGGGAAAAGCGCAGCAATCGTACCTGAAACTGGTGAAAACAACTTTCCTTCTGAAGGCTCAATCGCAACTCCTTCACCTAGCGCACCTGATGCAAATGCAGCATCGTCAATATTTTGAAGCGGCATAACGACGCCGTGGAAAGGACTAAAGATTACTTCATCATCGTTTGATGCAGCAATTTTATCAATTGTTTCAGCTGTTTCTGTAGATGCTTTCTTTTTCGTAAAACCAAATAAGTAAGTCAGAATAAAACCTACTATTAAAGAAACAATCATTGAAACAATTGCGCCCCAAAATCCAGCTGTAATCCCATCTTTCGGACTAATGAATGTAGGAAGCGTAAATATACCAAGTCCACCTGTCATATACGCTTGTGTACCAAATACGCCAAGTATTGCGCCGCCAATTCCTCCAGCAATACAGCTCATAATAAACGGCTTTTTAAGCGGAAGTGTAATGCCATAAATCGCCGGCTCTGTAACACCGAAAATACCTGAAATAAAAGCTGGAATGCTAAGTGTTTTTAATTTCTTGTCTTTCGTTTTCATCCAAACGCCAAGCACAGCACCAATTTGAGCAAATGAAGCAGCAAATATAAGCGCTAGTATTGGATCCACACCGTTTACTGCTAAATTGTTATAGCCAATCGGAACAACGCCCCAATGAAGGCCAAATATGACGAGTACTTGCCAGAAAGCACCGAGTAAAGCACCCGCAACTAATGGGCTTGCATGATAAACCCAAAGCGTCGCCTGTCCTAAAAACTGCCCTGCCCACGTCGCAATTGGGCCAATAACGAGAAATGTAACTGGTACAACGATTAATAATGTGAAGAATGGTAATAAAAATGTTTTCACAACATCCGGAATCACTTTCTTTAAAGACTGTTCTACTTTCGCTCCAAAATAAGCAGCGAGAATAATTGGAATAACAGATGATGCATAGTTCATTAAAATAACTGGTATGCCTAAAAACGTAATATGAATTGGTGATTCAAACATCGTCCCTGCAAATAACGTATATAATGGCTCACTTGCTTTTAAACCTGATAAAGCTGGATAAATTAAAGCTCCCCCAATTGCCATACCGATGAATGGTGATCCCCCAAATTTCTTACTTGCTGTATATCCTAAGAAGATCGGGAAGAAATAAAATAACGAATCGCCGACTGCATTTAATATTTGATACGTTCCTGACTGTGTACTTAACAAGCCTAACGCTACAAATAATGCATTAAATCCTTTAATCATCCCTGTTGCAGCTAACACTCCTAAAATAGGAGTAAAAATGCTAGAAAGAATATCTATAAGACTACTCTTTTTCTTCTCGCTCATAGTTTCTTCCTCAGCTTCTTGAAACCCTCCAGCAGCAATAACCGCTTTGTATACGTCAGATACATGGTTACCAATTACAACTTGATATTGTCCGCCGCTTTTCATAACAGTCACAACATCTTCCATACTTTTCAGTACTTCTGTATTTGCTTTCCCCTCATCCTTTAACTGAAACCGTAAGCGAGTTATACAATGTACAACGCTATGTATATTTTCTCTCCCGCCAACATTCTTCAGTATGTCTTTTGCTAATTTTTCATACTTCATAGTACCTTTCCCTCCCTACAATCATCCCATTTATTATTTTTATAAAAGAAAAAACCTAAACTAACCGTAACGGCGTGATACATACGAATCACTCCATTACAAGTCAATTTAGGTTTTGCCTGCCAAACAGTAACAATCCCGTTTATTCAATTACATAATTCATTGCGTTTCGTTACACGATGAATGTGCAACGTCAAGTACACCTTTTCATCTTTTGAAAGATGACCATTATGTGCTTTTCGCAAGTATGCTTCAATTTTTTCTGTACAACAATATGCCTCTTCATACTTACTTTTCACTTGCTCGTATAAAAAATCATCATCGGCCGAGTTCAATTCCTTCTGCATTAAACGCTGCGCAAAATATCGTAAATGCGTTACAAACCGGCTATAATTAAATGAACTTTCATCTAAGTTCATCTTATAGTGGTACTTTACAACATTTAAAATATCTTGGACGATTTTCGTCATCGCTACCGTTTGTTGCATCGCCGGCTCTCCTTGCTGCGCATTAACGAAATGTAGTGCAATTGACCCTGCTTCATCTTCAGAAAGTCTAAGCCCAGTCTCTTCTTCAATTATGTTCAAAGCTTGTAGACCAATTTCAAACTCTTTCTGATAGAACCTCTTAATCTCCCAAAGCAAAGTATTTTTAAGATCCATTCCTTCTTTATGCCGAGTTAAGGCAAAACTTAAGTGATCCGTTAATGTAAGATAGATATAATCACTTAAAGTCCCCGGCAAAGCTGTCTTAGCAAATTGAATAATTCTCTCTGTAATCTCTAAATTTTCTACAGGAATTTCAGTTAGCAACCTAGCAAGTTTCTCTGATAATTCTCTTGTTTCTAGCACAAAGGTCTTTTCTACCTTAGATTCATCAATCGTATCGCCTACTTTTTTCTGAAATCCCAAACCTCTGCCCATCAGTACAACTTCTGTCTCAGTATCCTTCATCGTACAAACAACATTGTTATTTAAGATTTTATGGATTCTCATATTGTTCCGCCTTCTTCTTAAAGTTACAAAAGGTAATAAAAAAACCTAAACTGATTCCAAAAGCCACACTACACCCGTAGCCTTTAGATCAATTTAGGTTTTGCCTGCCGAACAGTAACAATCCTTTTACTTATTAACTTACCTTTATTATACACAAAGAGTAAGCGGTTGCAATGATAAATTATTGAATATTTTTTTACAAAGAAAAATACTAACCTTTTATCAACTGTTGCTTACATTCATTACAAGACTAGTTATATATATCATTATATTTTACAATTACTGTAGATAACTTACATCTTTCACCACGTGTATCACCCTGAATAATCAAACATAATCATTAATAAAATTCCATATAGACCCATTAATGGTTAAAATGTTATAATAGAACTACCCTACATAGTTACTCATATTCATACTGAGGAACTAGCGTCTTATTAAGCAATGCGCATAAATTAGATAAAAAAGACACTTTGAAGTGTCTTTTTTATTTATTTTCATAAGAATTATCTATTTTATAAACAAAATCTATTCAACAACAAAGGAGCTCCTCAAATGGAGCATCCTCTAGCAAGAGAACTACGTAACATACGTATATGCCTTATTATCTTAATCCTCGTCATTGCATTTTGGGATCGTGAGAAAACTGTGGACATCACTGACCACGGTAGTGATCCTAGCTTAAACATTAGCAATATGACCCAAGTTGGCGATCATACATTTGCCTATAAAGACGAATCGAATCAAATTAAAATATTTAAGTTTGACCCAGATACAAATGAAATAAAGCTAATAAAAGAATTTTATGCTAGCGAATATTAATTACATAAAGTGAAACTTTAATCAGTGAGGGTTTTCTTCATCCCGCACTGATTATCAGCCCCCACCAATCGGACTTTAATGGGCAGCCCGCCCCCCACCTAAATTCTTTGCTTTCGCTGAATTTTGAGGTGGGGGTCTTACTGCCCATTAAAGCGGGATAAAGGCACCTTAAGGTGTCTTTTTTTATTTTCAAAAGGACCTGCTCACGTTTATGCGTCAAAACATAAAGTAAATGGAATCCGTTAAAAAACACGAGTGACCCTTTGTTTTCCCCTCTTATTAAAGGAGGAACTATTATGGGATTTGGTGGTAGTTGCGGCGGAAGCTGCGGTTTTTCTGGAGGATTTGCATTATTAGTTGTGTTATTCATTTTATTAATCATCGTTGGAGCTTCTTGCTTCTGCTAAACAAACTATCGGAAAAGACACTCTTATATGGGTGTCTTTTCTTTGTAAACTAAAAAGTATGAGAATCCGATCCTTTAGACATAATTACGACTAAAGGCTTTTTTTGTATGTAAATAAATGAAAAAGGAGCTAATTGTATGGAACATAATAAAAATGGAATGCTTGCTTTAATCGTTCTGTTTGTAGGACTAGCATTTTTTGTTTTCGGTATGGTTTATCATTTATGGGGAACGGTTTAAAAATAAATATTAATCCATTTAGAAGAAATCTAGATGCAACATCCATATCTTCATCTCATTAAGCACCGATAATCTTTTTCCTAGTTATATAACCCCTCCTTATGCTTGAGGGGTTTCTGCTTTCACACAATTATAAAAAAAGGCCCCATCACTGGGGCACTCAAAAAATAATATAAGTAAATGAATTAAAACAAATAACAGACAACTAAAATATATATCAAAAACATCACATAATCTATATATATGTAATATTGCATAAAATTATTTATTATTACATGCTATACGAAAAAAGGAATCGAAAATCGTTATTTTCTTCTTAGTTTTAAAGCAATATGGATATATACCTTCTTGTCGCATTTGAATTGTACTAGCAAAAGAAGACATCACAATTGATGTCTTCTTTTCTTATATTTTTATGATTTTTTTGAGTTGATGCTCTCCAATCAAGGAAAGATGTTGGGCGTCTAGAATAAGCTGCCGTTTGTTAAAAAGAAAAAATATTGCTTTTTGAAAAAAGTGATAACATATATTTCTTTCTCTTTTTTCAATTTAACCTTATTTTTCTAACAATAAGGCTATAGTTTGACTTCCTCCGTTGCCAGTTTCACCGGAAACATCATCGTAAATTTCTTTTACAGTAAACCCTACAGCAGTTACCTCTTTGATGAATAATTCTTTTGTGAAGAATTGATACCAAATGTTGTAAGTTTCTATTTTATCATCGGTTACCACTGTTGTTTGTTCTAATGTTACTCTATCAGGATATTTGAGATTTCTACCGATAGCTAAATAGCAATCCTTTGACCAGAAACCACCATTTTCATTCATACTCCAATATTGTTCTTCCTTGAACTGATCAAATTTATTTTGAGAGAAAACATCCAATAACAACTTTCCACCATCCTTCAGACTGTTCCAAATGTTGAAAAGTAATTTACTACGATTTTCAGGCGCAAGTGCACCATAATCACAATATATCAATAGGGCCAAGTCATACATATTTGAATCATTTAATTCCAAATAATTTTCATAGCGATATTCAATATTATAATCTAACTTTTTCACTTGTTCTTTAGCATAACGAATTGAGTTTTCAGAGAAGTCTATCCCTGTTACTGTATAACCTTTTCTAGCTAATCGCTCACTATAAAGGCCTGGTCCACAACCTAAGTCTAGTACTTTTTGATAAGATTTTTTGGGAGCTATTTGTTGGATAAAATCAATAGATTTATCAATAAACTGAAAACTCCTACTAGCTCCTTCAGTATCAGAGCTTAAATGAACTTCTAATAATTTTTTAGCAATATAAGGATCTTGCCAAAAAACATTATCAGTTTGTTCGAATCGTGAAGGTACCTGTAATTGATTTAATAAATTATTCATAAAAACTTCCTCCTAAAAATTTTTAAACACAAAAAAACCGCAGAGTTTTACTCTGCGGTTAAAAAAGAGAACAAGTCCGTAGAGTAAAAAAATCAAATGGGCATACCGAATAAACACATAAAAATGCGTATTTCAGTTTGCTTCAAATTGATTTATTTACTCTTTTCCAGTCATAACAAAGTTCACGAAAATCAAACTTCTGCTATGCCGAACTTCTTCACCTATCCTTTTAGTGTTTGTATAAATATAACAGACCATAAACTATGAGGTCAACTGCTAGTTTAACCCATTATTCAAGGATATGGCCCGATTGTTGAATAGAATGACTTGCATTTTTAAAAAGCTTTTTTCACTTTTTATGAATAGACACCTATTAAATAAAGAATGAGAAATGTATATTCAATTCTATAAAAATAGTGTGCTACTCAAATTGGTCTTGTTTCAAAAACAGATGCTACCAGTTCATCGTCTATACTAAATTATCATCTGTAACATTGAAGAAATTTTATTTACTGGATATGAGAATGAAGAAGAACTTTCCTTACGAAAAGAACTCATATAAATGTTTAAAGAGGATGCACCGATAGATGCATCCTCTTTAATTTATCTTCCGTCCGAAAAATGTAAAAACAAAAATATCTTTTGTCCATTTTCCTTTCCCATACATATAAAATACAAATCCACTAATACTAGTTAGTATAAGAAGCACAACGAAATATATCCAATTTTTATTATTACCATTCTTTAAGCTATCTATAATTTGCTCCTTAGTATTTCCCATATAAACACATTTTCCGTATCTACTAGGTAATTCTTTTATTACCTTTCCCTCTACTAATCCAAGTACAACTACATTTTCTTTATTTTCTACTGCTCTAAATGAATAAAAGCGTTTTTTTCCATCTGCTAACTTTGTAGTATTCGCCTGAATATCATTTATTCTTGTTGAAATGACATTCTGACTATTTAATTCCATAAATGGCGTTTCAAGAGACACATTTTCTTTATTTATTAATTTTAATTCTTTATTTCCAATATGTATTGGTTCATTATAAAAAGCTGTTACTTGGCCGTTACTCCATAACGAGCGATTGGGTGCAGAAGTCTGTGTATAATATGTCGTTTTTTTCTTTTGAATTCGATTCACTACCGCATATCCATCAGCAAGTAGCGTTTCATCCCCTGTTACATGTTCAGAATATACCTCTCCCCTTACAAAGTATATACCGTTTTTAACCTCTTTATCGCTTGAAATCATCTGTACATCACCGAGTTCATTCCAGACTAAAAAACTATTTAAACTCTTATACCCATAAAAAAGAAATACCATTAATAAAATTGTAAACAATGCCCCTATTTTAATTGTTGCCTTTTTATTCACTGGTTGTTATTCCCCCATATGCTACGAATACTTTCATCTTAAAATTATAATTAGAAATATTATTCATGTACATATATTAATCCTTTTTCCCTAAGCTAACTTTGCTACTCCCTATTTAAGTAAACGTCAAATAACGCTGAATCTACACGCTTATTTATATTTTCCTCTTCCATTTCAGCCAATAATAAAGCTGGTGAAGCGTTAAGTTCTGTTTTCCGCACCGGACAACTGAAATATATACACCATAACATCAAATAATCCGTATATATGCAATATTACATAAAAATATTTACTATTACATGCTATACTAAAAAAGGAGTCGACAATCGTTATTTTCTTCTTAGTTTTAAAGCAATATGGATATATACCTTCTTATCGCATTTGGATTGTACAAGCAAAAGAAGACATCTTAATTGATGTCTTCTTTTCTTATATTTTTATGAATTCCTTTGAGCAGATGCTCTCCAAGCACGAAAAGATGTTGGGTGTCCAGAATGAGCTCTTTGCTTTGTAGCAGCAACAGCTGGTTTTTCTTCAATAGTCTTGGGTTTCTCTTCCACAATCGCTGATTTTTCTTCAAGAGTAGTCACAGCGGTTTGTATTTTTTCCAACTGCTCTTTTAAAGCTTGCTGCTCAATTTTTAAATCCGTAAGTAATCGTAAAATCATTTCAGAATTAGCCATGCAGATCCTCCTTCCCCCAATACACAGAATAAAATACAATATGTAAACGCCCCAGTACCGGTGACAAAAATAAGGTCGTCAATTCTTATAAAATCTAAGCATCTTTTATTTTTCAAAAGGACCTGCTCAAGTTCATCCGTAAAGACATAAAGTACATTAAATCCATTAATTAATGGTCTTTAGGGAAGGAGGAGTTAATATGGGCTATGGCGGTACTTGTGGCGGTGGCTGCGGTTTCGGCGGCGGATTCGCTTTACTAGTTGTACTCTTTATTTTATTAATCATCGTTGGAGCTAGCTGTTGGGGCGGCGGATTCGGCTGCTAATAGGAGGCACTCTTGAGAGTGTCTTTTTTTGTGTTTTTTTGATGTACAACCCTTCGTATTCGCACATTTTAAAATTGACATAGTACTTCATGCACCATATACTGTTAACAACAGTATACTGTCATTAACAGTATAAATCCTAATTCATTCAAGGAGGAAAATCCATGAAACATACAGGAAGACATACAGGTGCGTTTCTTTTGTTATTTTTGGCAGAAGGTGATAACTATGGCGGGCAATTATTGCAAAAGTGCGAGGAAGAACTTCCAGTTAATCCAATTGATAGTGCCATTTTATATCGTACGCTAAAGAAATTAGAAAACGAAGGTGCAATTGAATCTTATGTAAGTACAGATCATCAAGACAAACCGAGAAAGATGTACAAAATTACGCCTGCTGGAAAGGAACAATTAGCAGATTTCCAAATGGATATTGAAGAAAAAATGAAGAACTTATCCTTTTTCATAGACAAATATAAGGACTTAAAGGATTCCGACCATGATTAATGGCGTGATTCTTTATACTTTAGCCATTATTCTTACGGGGATTTCTTTTATGAAGGACCGCAATAAAACGAAAAGAGCTCTAATGAAGTCGTGGAAAATGTTTCGCAATCTTCTACCTGCCATGCTTTCCATCATGCTTTTCGTTGGCTTATCGCTTTCTATCTTAACACCGTCTTTCATCTCTTCTATTATTGGAGAGCAATCTGGATTTCTCGGCATTGTTTATTCAGCGATACTCGGCTCCGTTGCACTTATTCCAAGCTTCGTCGTATTTCCACTTGGCAATACGTTAGTCCAACACGGCGCAGGCCTTCCTCAAGTTGCGGCACTTATGTCTACACTCATGTCAGTAGGGCTTACAACATTACCGATGGAACAAAAGATATTCGGGCGAAGCTTTGCTTACGCACGTAATGCGTCTGCATTACTCATGTCTCTCCTATTCTCCTATATTATTTGGGTGGTGATGGTATGAAAGAACTAAAAAGATATCGCTTCTTTTTCATCTTACTACTGGGGCTCTTTGTATTAACTTTTATAAATCAATCTTTAGGATGGAGCGCATTACAATTAACAGGGAATAGCATTTTAGATATGCTGTTTCTCCTTCCCCCTGTCCTCATATTTGTAGGATTACTTGATCAATGGGTGAAGAAAGAAACGCTCATGAAATATATGGGGGGAAATTCCGGTATATACGGAATCTTATTCTCTCTCTTATTAGGCGGCATTGCAGCTGGTCCGCTCTACGTTGCCTTCCCAATTGCAGCACTACTCTTACAAAAAGGCGCAAGTATTCGGTACATCGTATTTTTCTTAGGTGTTTGGACAACTGCGAAATTGCCAATTCTCGTGTATGCATTTTCTTCATTTGGAGCTACTTTTACACTCATTCATATTGGTTTCGGTTTAATATTCTTTTATGTTATGGGGCTTATTTTTGAGAGGTTTTATGATCAGGGGCAGTTGCTTCGATATGATGTTACGGAGGAGATGTAAGATTAACAAACATTGGATAACAGACGCAGAAGTTCGAACTGTTATTGGAGAAATAGATAAACCAGCATTAACAACATGTTACCCTTTCCACTACATCGGTGACCCCCAGATCGATATTACTACTACTTAAAAGGAGCTGTCCCACGAGTCATCTTTTGACTATGTGACAACTCCTTTTTATTTTAAAAACATTACCACAACCTTAATTCGATACAGTATACTAACTATATAATACAGAAAATTCCATTTGTTTACTTTTCAATATTTTTTGGAGGGGATTATCTTGAGTAAAAACATGAATCTACTTCTTCAAATAGTAATTGGAATTATCATTATGATCGCACCTATTCTCATTACAGGGACTATGTATGATGTCACTAAAACGATGGGTGACTTATTAGTTGCAGAACTTATTATAAGAACACTTTCCCTCATTATCGGCCTTTTAGTCATTAGTAAAGCTTTACATCGTTATTCCCAATAGTTATTCATCCTCAAAAAGGAAAGACATTGCACATACCATTCTTCTGTATTAAAATATCCAAAACAAGTGTTACGAAAGAAATATAAAAAGACACCTTTCCTAGAAAAGATGTCTTTTTTATTTGAACCTTAATTCTCGTTCTGTAAAACCCTCGCTGCCGTTACTCCCTCTTTCTCTTCTTTTAAAAACAACGATACGATAAATGCAACCACGATAAAGACTAACCCTAGTGTAAATGCACCTTGGAATCCTGATGTTAAACCGTTTAACTTCTCTACTGGGTCCATTGGATTTGCGGAGCTTTCCATATAGCTAGCTGTTCCTGAAGACATTTTCGAAATAAAGATAGCTGTACCAATTGCGCCAGCTACTTGTTGTAACGTACTAAATAGTGCTGTTCCGTGCGGATATAAATCTGGTGTTAATTGATTTAAACCGTATGTTTGTGCTGTCATGACAAACATGAGTCCAACCATTAATACGCTATGCATAACGATAATTTGTACCATTGATGTATCAGGAGTAATACCCTTAAATAAGAACATTGCAATCCCCACTAATACAATACCGGGAACGATAATAACTTTCGGACTAAATTTATCAAATAGTTTACCTGCGATTGGCCCCATTATAGCGCTAATAACACTTCCCGGAAGCATGATGATTCCTGATTTAAAGGCTGTAACGAGTAAAACTGTTTGCAGGAACATCGGTAATAAAGTCATCGTTGAAAATAACGACATCATTACAATGACAATTAATCCAACTGATAATGTAAACATCGGAACTTTAAATGCGCGTAATTCTAAAATTGGATTCTCAATTTTCAATTGTCGAACGACGAAAATACATAATGAGATAAGCCCAACAAGTAAAGTGCCATACACTTTCGCATCAGACCATCCTAAATCACCCGATGCACTAAAGCTATACACAAGCCCGCCAAATCCTAATGTCGATAAAAGGATAGATGGATAATCTACTTTTGGCCTTGTTAACTCTGAAACATTTTGAATGTACTTCATTCCAATCAAAATGGAAATGATCACGATCGGAATAACAATATAGAATAACCAGCGCCAATTCAGTGAATCAACGATTACTCCAGATAATGTAGGGCCAATTGCTGGAGCTGCCATCATCACAAGTGCGATTAATCCCATTGTGGCACCACGTTTTTCAGGCGGACAAATGATTAAAATCGTATTCATTAATAACGGTGTAATTAATCCCGTCGCTACAGCTTGGACGATACGGCCGACTAATAAAATGGAAAATGTCGGTGCGAATCCTGCAATTAATGTACCGACTAAAAATGTTACCATAGCGATCAAAAACATTTGTCTCGTTGTGAGCCATTGCTGAAGTAACGCTGTAATCGGGACTAAAACCCCAACTACCAACATGTAAGCTGTAGAAAGCCATTGAATCGTTGAAGCTGTTACGCCAAATTCTTTCATTAATACGGTTAACGCATTACCAAGTAACGTTTCGTTTAACAATGCAACCATTGCCCCTAAAAGTAATGCAATTAAAATGGGGGTATGTTTCATATTAGAAGTATCAACTTTGCCACTTGTAGGGCTCTTAGTTGTCATATTCATTTGCAGATTCTCCTCCTGTTTCTTACTTAAAAAACTTTAAATACATCGGAACACATGTAATATAATATACATATGTAGATTAAAAAGGGAGAATCAATTTTCAGTCACTGTATATTTAATCTACAAAAAAGGAGAATTGTAGATGAACGATAGTGAAAAACAACTTGATTTACGTATTAGACGGACACATAAATTATTGTGGGATTCCTTATTTGAATTAATGACGCAATCAAAACAGAAATATAGTACCATCACAATTAATCAAATATGTGACCGCGCGATGGTACACCGAACAACCTTTTATAAACACTTCGAAGATAAAGATGCTTTATTAGCCTTTGGATTTAAACGCTACAGCAAGATGATTGCGGGAATACCGGTTTCAGATCGATTAAGTAAACCATTTCAAGTAATGGAACAATTTCTACATCATGAAGAAATCGGTAAAATATTAGAGACGCAAATGTCTGATGAACAATTTATTAGCCGGACACAGTATTTAAGTCACGAAACGAGAAAACAAGAAATAGAAGCGTTAAATCAACTTTGCAAAAATCATACGATGCCAAATGATTTAATCATTGAATTTTATTCAGGAGCAATCACCTCATTAAGCGCATGGTGGTTTAAAAATGAAAGAAGCGTTTCTGCTGCTGAAATGGATAAGTATCTCCACCAACTTATTAACCGGGATATTTTTCAGTTTGAAGAGGAATAACTTCCCCCATCAAAAAAAACGCCTATATGAAATAGGCGTTTTTTTGTACATACTACATACCGAGTCTCTTCAATTTTATATTTATGTATAGTCTTTATTAAGACGGACCATAACCAATAAGATGAGCAATTATAACTGCTATTAAACCGATTGAGTATTCAATTAGAATTAAAGGAAGAATCCACCTTGCCCACCTTGTCCATGAAATTCCTGCAATTGCTAATCCAGCCATTAGCGTACCACCTGTCGGAAAAATAATATTTCCAATACCATCCGCGAATGAAAAGGATAATACTGCTGTTTGGCGTGTAATGTCCAATAAATCTGCAAGTGGCGCCATGATAGGCATTGTCAACATCGCATGACCACTACCTGATGCTAAAATAAAATGAATCGCTACTTGGAAATTGTACATTCCGACAACACTTAAAAAAGGAGACACATGTTTCATTTCTTCCGATACTTGATAAAGTAGTGGGTCTATAATATGCCCTTGATTCAATACAACTAAAATAGCGCGTGATACGCCAATAATTAATGCGCCGCCGATTAAAGATGCCGATCCTTGTGTAAAAGATTCTACAGTATCATCAAGAGATATCCTGCCAAGGATTGCAATGATTATAGTTAAAATAATAAATAAGGCTGCAATTTCTTTTATATACCACTCGTACTTAATAACACCAAATACAAGAATAATATAGTTGATTAAAAAGGCCGTTAATATCCATTTATGTCTTTTTGTTAACTCTACTTTCGCTGTTAGTAAGCTGTCTTGCTTATTTGTATCGAATTTTCCGTAAATTCCACTTGCAGGATCCCTCTTTACTTTCATAGCATGACGATAGACGAATGTAACCGCAATTACATATATGACTACGAATAAAACGAGGCGGAATCCCATCCCCGAATACATAGGAAGACCCGCTATCCCTTGCGCAAGCCCAACTGTAAACGGATTCATAATTGCCGTTGTAAATCCGACGGACGCTCCTACTAGTACCATCGCAGTTCCTGTTATCGTATCAAATCCAACCGCAAGAGCTAGCGGGATGAATAGAGGTACATACACTAAAGCTTCCTCCGCCATTCCCATTAATGACCCGCCAAGTGCAAAGAACAGCATGATAATAGGAATCATTAACTTTTCACGGTTAGCGAGTTTTTTTGCCATCGTTGAAACAAGAGCCTCAACTGTACCGGATGCCTTTAATACACCAAAAAATCCTCCGATAATAAGAATAAAAAAGATAATATTAGCAGCTTCTACCATCCCTGTAGGAATAGATTTTACCGTATCAAAAAATCCAAGTGGCGTTGATTCAATCCATTTAAATGAATTTGGATCTACTGTTGTATACTCATTTTTTTTAATCTGTTCATATTTTCCGGCCGGCAATATATGTGTAATCACAGCCGCAATAACTAACAAGACAAGTAACATTGCAAATACGTTTATTTTCCATTCTTTTTTTTCCTTTTTTTCTTCTGGCTCGAATGAAACCGCCTTTTCTGATACTTGACTCATATACCAATCCCCTTTGCAATAAAGTGAAACTTTAATCAGTGGGGATGTTCTTCCCCCAATGATTATTACTTTTACGGGCAGCCGGCAGTCTGGTTTCCCCACAACTATGACATACCATGCTATCCATCAATTCTTTTACTTATAACACGCTAGGATTTAACTACCTTTTTACTAATTTCATTTACAAATTGGTTAAATAAACGTTGCTGTAGAGCATCCTTTTCCGACATCATTTCTGGATGCCATTGAACCGCTGCTACATAACGATGAGCCTTCGATTCAATAGCCTCTATTACACCATCAAAGGACCATGCGCTCGCCTCAAAATCTTCCCCTAATGTTTTCACTGCTTGATGGTGAAAAGAATTAACCATTAAAGATTTTTGGCCAATAGCCTCATAAATTTTTCCCTCTTCCAAAAGATCTACGGAATGAGAGCCTTGCCATTTACGGAACTGTTCTCGAACATGGAAATATTCTGGCCCCATCTCGTGCTCTAAGTCTTGATAAAGAGATCCACCAGCTGCAACATTTAACACCTGTAATCCTCGGCAAATTCCTAGAATAGGAATATCTTTTTCTAAAGCTTGCTTTGCCAGATTTAATTCAAAATTATCTCGTTCTTCCTCTACAGTACCTATATACGATTTTGGAGTATCACCGTAATAAACCGGATTGATGTCCGCGCCACCAGCCAATAACAATCCATCTAATTGATTAAGTGTGGACTCAATTTGATCAACTTCCTCAATTGGAAGTAGAACAACCGTTGCACCTGCTCGTTGAAGTGAACGGATGTAGTCGTAAGAAAAGATAGCCATATCCTGACCTGGTAGCCCTCGTAAGCCCTCCTTTCCTATTTCACTATGATCAATATAATACCCAGTAACACCAATTAGTGGTTTCATTTTCTCTCACCTCATAATTTAAATGGTTTCGTTGTCTTTCTCTGTTGAAATTGTATACTCTTAACCTCCCTTTTCTAGCAAGTGGTAAAGAATTAAATATGTAAATTATGACTCTACTCATTTCACTATTTCTTTACACACCATTGATATAAGCAAATATCGTGCCAACATTGAAATTAAAGTGATTATTTACATATTTTTAAATATTTTGTCGTTTTATCAGTGTTTACTATGTTGAAATGTATTATAATTGGTTATTAATTGGTTACATAACGACCAATTAATAACCAACTTTAGACCAATTACATTCAACTAAAGAGGTGCTCTATGAACAAATTTGAAACCAACCACATTGTATTGATCACCGTTTTAAAAGAAACACGAAAAGCCCTACATCAACAACTAACGGAGATGGTAGGTGATCTCATAGATATCGAAAGTTTTTCTGTAGAAGAAAGTATTCCAAAAGTATTTCATTCTACATTAATTGTGTTACCGAATACATTTACGATAGAAACGGTGAAAGACTTTATTGGGGAAAACTGCGAAGTAATAATAGCAAAACGAACATTAAATTACGAAAACGTGGATCAACTTTTATTTTTACCAGAAGGAACACAAGCACTATATGTGAATGATAATCATGAAACAGTATACGAATCAATTGAAACGATGCGTCAATTGGGGCTGAACCACATTGAATATTTCCCATACTATCCTGGAAAAACGAATATACAAATGATCAAGCTTGCAATCACACCTGGCGAACTTGAAATTATCCCTGACTTTGTAGAAAAAGTAATTAATATTGGCCATAGATTAATAGATATTACGACAATCATGTCCATCCTAGATCGATTTCATTTAATGGAGGAATCAGGTAACCACGTTTCTGAGAGATACTATCGAAAAATAGTAGATTTAACAAAGAATTTAGCTAAAGCTCATCGACAACTTCATCAAGTTATTGATGGTGTTGGTGATGGCATACTAGCTATTGATTATGAAGGAAGAATTGTTGTCTTTAATGAATTTCTGGAAAGCATGCTGAAAATAAAAAGTAAAAACGCTATTGGTCATCCGATTGATGCCATTATTGATAATATTGATTTAGTAAACTTCATCCTTTCAAATAAGCAACAAGAAAGCGGGATATTTGTTGTAAACGGCTTGGATGTAATAGTGGAACGTCTACATATAAATGATCAATCGATTATTGTTACTTTTAGAAATGCCCTTAAGACCATCGGATTTGAACGTAAATTGAGAAAAGAATTTGTCAAAAAAGGTTATGTAGCAAAATACAATTTTCATAATATCGTTGGGATTAGCTCTCCGATCCAAGACACGAAACAAATTGCAAAAAGATTAGCTAAGACGGATCTAACTGTATTAATTGAGGGTGAAAGTGGTACCGGAAAAGAGTTGTTTGCAAGTGCTATTCATAACGCTTCCCAGCGAAATAGCGGTCCTTTCCTTGCTGTTAACTTCAGTGCTTTATCGGATGATTTAGTCGAGAGTGAATTATTTGGTTATGAAGACGGAGCTTTTACCGGCGCCAAAAAGGGAGGGAAAATGGGACTATTTGAACAAGCAAATGGCGGCACTATTTTTTTAGATGAGATTGGAGATATTAGCCTGAAACTTCAAGCACGACTACTTCGGGTATTGCAGGAAAAAGAAATCATGCGTGTTGGCGGAAGCCAAATTATCCCGATAGACGTTCGGATTATTGCAGCGACCAATAAAGATCTACTAAAAATGATTCAAGAAAATGTGTTTAGAGAAGATTTATACCATAGGCTTAAAGTACTCTTTATACACCTTCCCGAATTAAGAGCTCGTCGAAATGACATTGAATTATTGGCTAAACATTTTGTTGCACTATCGGACCCTAAAGTCAAAATTGAACAAGAATTAATTGAAGAACTGCAAGGATATCCATGGTACGGAAATGTAAGAGAACTTAAAAATACGATAGATTATATGCTTGCTGTCCGTACCGGAAACCAAATAACAAAAAATGATTTACCTAATCAACATTATTTTCAAAAGCCTCCACCTAGGAAAACAGATAGTGACCAGGGCGAGAGTATAACACCCTTTTCTTCAAGTTCAAACGCTCTTGATCAAGAATCTCTTTTCATCCTTACCCTCATTATGAATTATGAAGAAAAAGGAAAGGCAATCGGAAGAAGAATTATTTCTGAAAAGAGCCAAGAAGTCGAAATGAATTTATCTGAGGCACAGGTTAGACACCGATTGAACTTCCTTAAAATGAAAGGGTATGTGCAAATAAAAAGAGGCAGAGCAGGGATCAATTTAACAAGACAAGGTTTGGAGATTCTACGTAGTCTTTAGTCAAAGTTCGGATTTTCAGATACAAAGAGGCTGTTTTATAAGCAGCCTTTTTTTTGATGGAATAAAACGTCGATAAATTTAAGTTACAAATATTCAGAATTAATATTAAAATGAAGAATGGGGATAGGGGTATGGGATTATAAAGTGAAACTTTAATCAGTGGGGGTTTTCTTCATCCCCCACTGATTATTAGTTGAACCAATCGGGCATTTACGGGCAGTTGATCCCCCACCTAACATCTTTGCTTTCGCTGAATCTTGAGGTGGGAGTCTTACTGCCCGTTAATGCGGGGTAAAATTTATACATAACGAGGGAATAGAAATGAAACTACAATTAAAAGCGGATTTAGGGCTACTACTAGTTACATTCTTCTGGGGTGCATCCATCTTACTTACGAAGGTTGGACTCGAAGGCATAGAAGAATACAACTTAATCGCATTACGATTTATTATCGCCTTTCTTTTATCAGGTTTAATATTTTACAAACATTTATTCAAAATCGATTTTAAAACGGTAAAATATGCATTTACACTCGCTTCTGTCTTATTTATCGTTTACATTTTCGCAACTTTCGGCACAAAGTACACAAGTGTTTCTAATGCTGGTTTCTTACTATGTCTCACAGTCATTTTCATTCCGATATTATCAGCTATATTTTTAAAACACATTCCAGAAAAGAAAGTGATAGTAGGAATCTTTTTAACGATAATAGGAATCGGCCTATTAACATTAACGAGCGAATTCAAGATCGGTAACGGCGATATATTCTGCATACTGTCTGCCTTATTTTATGCCATTCACGTCATCATCACTGGCAGCGTAACGAAACATGTGAACTCCATTGCACTTGGAGTCATACAACTCGGTTTCGTCGGCCTATTTAGTCTTATTTTTTCATTCATTATAGAAACGCCAAAACTGCCTAGCACAACCAACTCATGGCTAATCATCCTAGCCTTAAGCATATTCTGCACAGCAGTTGCATTCATCGTGCAAGTAATCGCCCAGCAATACACGACGCCTACACATACCGGACTTATCTTCTCATTAGAACCTGTCTTTTCCGCAGGCTTCGCTTTCGTTTTCACCGGTGAAACACTTACTGGGAAAGGATACTTAGGCGCGACACTTATATTAGTGAGTGTGTTGATTGCTGAGGTGGATTTTAAGGGATTGTTGCGGCCTAATTATAAAAAAAATATGGAATAGTTATTTCGCTACAGTACATAAACATACCCCGAAAATATTCGTTTGTATTATTTTCATCCTCTTATCTTAATTTTTTAGATGCTATCTTCGAATAAGGTAGCATCTAAAAAATGTTACAAGGAATTATTATATTTATGTAGCCTGCATAGTTAACCTTTTCTACATTACTTACTGCACATAGTCATACAGATTTTTCGCTAACAATAAACAAGTTACTGTAATGAAAAGAGCACGAACATACCCGCTTCCTTTTTTTATAGCAAATTTGGAGCCAACGACTCCTCCAGCAATTTGAGCAATCCCCATTATAAAACCATACGCATAGTTTACTTGCCCCACATACATAAATATCAACAATGCACCAACATTACTTCCTAAATTAAGAAACTTCGCATTACCTGCTGCTTTTAAAAAATCATACCCAATAAATAAAAGAGAAAACATTAAAAACGAACCTGTGCCAGGCCCTAGAAATCCATCATAAAAACCAATAGCAAAAATAAAAAAGGTAAAAATAATGGCGTGTCGACCAGACAATTTCTTATGAGTGGAAATACTACCCCAATCCTTTTTGAATATCGTATAAATAGCAACCGCACCAAGCATAATCAGCATCAATGGCTTCAGTACTTCTGGGTTCATTAAATGAACGGTCCATGCACCTACTATAGAGCCTATGAAAGTGATTGGAAATAATTTAAAAGCCGATTTCAAATCAAGATTACCAGAACGATAAAACACAATATTACTAGTTGCACTCCCCATTGTTGATGCTAATTTATTTGTGGCTACTGCACTTGCTGGATTCAGTCCTGTAAATAATAAAGCGGGTAAGGCGATCAGTCCACCACCACCTACAACTGAATCAATAAATGCAGCTAAAAATCCAAAAGCAATCAAAATAATTAATACTGATGGGTCTAAAGAAAACTCCATACTATTAACCTCCCCTTTAGTCACTATCGTAATAGTAACTATCAATTTGCTAAATGTAAAGAGTTATTGTAACGTTGAAATATAAAGTGAAACTTTAATCAGTGGGGGGTTTTGTTCATCCCCCACTGATTATTAGTTGAACCAATCGGGCTTTTACGGGCAGTTGATCCCCCACCTAACTTCTTTGCTTCCGCTGAATTTTGAGGTGGGGGTCTTACTGCCCGTTAATGCGGGATAAAAGCAAACATCGGAGGACGAAAAAAGTGGACTACATAGTGCAACAGCTAAAAAAAATGGGTTTTAATGAATATGAAGCTAAATCTTATGTATCTCTTGTTAAACAGGGGCCTGTCACAGCCTACCAAGTGAGTAAGGATTCAGGTGTCCCAAGAGCGCGAATTTATGAGATTTTAGGTAACCTTGTAGAAAAAGGAATTGTCATGAAGGAAGAAATAAATGACACCACTCGCTATTCACCTCTACCTGTTGAAATCTTTTTACAAAAGGCTCAATCTGAATGGCAGTCTACTTATGAAGGAATCAGTGATTCATTAAAAAAACTCGAAACTTCCGAGGAAAAAACGGATAATCGAGTGATTACTTTAAAAGACAACAAAACAATCATTAGCTATTGTCAGGCATTAATAAAAAAAGCAGAACAACGTATTGTCATTTCAATGTGGGATGAGATGTATGAAGCATTAAAAGAGGAACTATCTGAGGTAGCTGATAAAGTTTCAGTACAAGGTATTACCTTACATGTTGAAAATCCAATTAAAAATCTAGAAGCCCATCGGATCACACCCTATACAGAAACTCGCTCTACAGAACATTGGTTTATCTTATCCATAGATTCGAAAGAGATGATTTATGGACCATCACTTGAAGAGCGTAACGTTGCTTTTTATACAGATGATCCAGTTCATATATACTTATTAGAGGATTATGTATGGCATGATGTGTTAGTGAACCGACTTGTCCGACGTAGCCAAGACAATTTGGAACAATGGATTACTACAGAGAGAAAATCCTTTTTTATGGGGAAATAAGAAACATATTTAAAGAATCAAAAATAAAGCATAAGTTAATGAAATGAAACACTTATGCTTTATTTTATTTACAAAGTGATACTCAAATCTTTTAACTATTCCCCTCCACAAATCGCCCAAACTCCTTCAAAAACCGCAGCTTAAAGCTCCCCACAGGCCCATTCCGATGCTTCGCCACATGAATCTCCGTCATCTCTTTCTGCACCGTTTCCTTATCATAATAATCCTCGCGATACATAAGCATAATGACATCTGCATCTTGCTCAATTTGTCCCGTCTCTCTTAAATCAGATAAAAGAGGTCGCTTATCTTGTCGTGCTTCTACAGAACGAGATAATTGTGACAACGCTACTACACAAACATTTAATTCACGTGCTAATTGTTTAAGTTTACGAGAAATTTCACTAATCTCTTGAAATCGATTGCCCTTATGCTTCGGATCGCCCGTAATAAGCTGCAAGTAATCTACAATAACTAAAACCTTTTTATCACCGTGCTTCCTCTTTAACTTACGAGTTTGCATCCAAATATCTTGCACCGAAATGCCTGCGTTATCGTAAATCTCAAATGGTAATTCCCCAATCTCCGCAAATGCCTTACTCACCTTTTCCCAGTCCTCTATCGCAAAACGATGCTTCGGATTTTTCAGCCTACCTCCTGACACTTCACCTACGCAAGACGCCATTCTTTTCAGCAATTGCTTACTACTCATCTCTAATGAAAATAATCCTACCGCCGCTCCAGACTTCGCCGCATGCATTCCAACGTTTAGCGCAAACGCAGTCTTCCCCATAGAAGGGCGTGCACCAAGAACGACAAAATCACCTTCCTGCAATCCGCACGTCATTTTATTTAGCGATGTATAACCAGTCTCAATACCCGTAATCTCTTTCGCATCTTGATGAAGCTCTTCATATAAATCAACTAGCGCATCCTTCAAATCAAACTCACATACACAGTCCTTTTCCTCTAACTCACAAAGTGCCGTTATCGTCTCACCAATAATTTTCTCACTCTTCTCCGCAATAAGGCGCTCTCCCATCTTGTGCCCGAGAACACCCGCCTGATACATTTTCCAGGCACCTCGAACAAGCCCCTCATAATAAGAGAAGTTGGCAGTTGTAGGCACACCATCCATTAACCCTATAAAATACTCCATTCCCCCGATCCCCTCTAAAAACTTCGGATCTACCCTAGAAATGAACGTCACAAGATCAATCGGTTGCCCCTCTTCTTCCATTTTTCGCATTAACTGAAATATAGACTTGTGCACTGACAGAGAAAAATACTGCTCCGTCAAACGACACTCCTTAATAAGCTCTCCATCAATTAATAGAGAACCTAATACCGTCTTTTCCGCCTCCACATTTTGAATACTCATGGCCGCCACCCGCGCTCCGCTAAAAAGCGCTGTAACTCTTCCTCTGACGGCGCATTCTTCTCCCACTCCTCACACCTCGCCAAAAACTCCTCCGTCTCCCCCGTACTAACAGACGAATCCTTCTTCCGAAAGCTCCCCGTATCCGCCTCAACCTCAGAAACTTTCGTAAAACCTTTCCCGTGCCATCCTCTCAAAATCCCCTTCACATAAGCAACCGTCCGCTTATTATTCTCAAACGCAATTTGAAGGGCCTTCAACACAAGCTCCTCTGACAAATCTTCCATCCACGCACTCAGTTCCTCCACAGTATGCGGAGACAAACTACCAAAATGTTGCTCATAAAAAGAAAACACGCGACTCCCCGTTTCTTCCTCTATAACCTCTTCTTCCTCTGTCTCCTCACAAACTGGCTCAACATCATCCACAGCCAAATCACTCGGCATACCGAAATGCGCTAAAAGCATCGGAACATTCAGCTCCTCCTCTACGCACTTCTGAAGAAACATATGTACAAACTCCTTATTCTTCACACCCTTCAGCTCGCGAAGCACACACTTCTCCACATTCGTATTCGTCACAGGATTATAACGAAGCCAATTCAAAACGAATAACTCCCGCGTATCCGCATCATAAAGAATCTTCCCATAATCAATGAAGCGCTGCACAAGCTTATCAACAGTCTCCCGATTATAACCCGTCTCCATCTCAGCTAATCGCTTCGGAAAAGGAAAAATCCCACATTGCGTCGTCTTCGAACAAGTTAACAAATAAACATAAAAATACCGCTCCTCCGGCGTCAAATCCAAAACAAAATCATCCTGCCAAAAATTCACCTGCACAGTACGATACACCGCCATCCCAATTCCTCCCGTCCTAATTCAAAAATGAAAATTTCCTCTTTGTACTATATATAGGAAGGAGGGCCGGGTTTTTGGCGTGTTATTTCAAAATTTTTTTCGACTCCTACTACGGTGTTTGTTGGTGTTTTTGTTTTGTTGTGTTTTTTCTTAGTGATTTATTACTTGGTAGGGGCTTGTAAGGGGCTTGTAAGGGGCTTATGAGGGGCTAGTTATCGGTTACTTCGATTAGAAACACTCGATCTGAGAAGCCACCTCGTTCTTCTGCTTTCTTTTTACGGATGCTGTTGATTTCTTCTAGTGTTGTGCCTTCGTGTTCGGCTAAGGCGTTTATTATTTCTAGTAGATCGGATAGTTCTTCGAGTTTATCAGGTTTTGTTTTTGCTTCAATGTATTCTGTTAGTTCTTCTTGTGTTTTTTTGCAGAGTTCTTTTATGTATTCATCTTCGGGTAGGGTTCTTGTTGTGGGCGTTTTTCCGTTGGATTTTATTATTTGTGGGATTTTGTTTCGGATTAGTTTGTTGTAGGTTGGCATGGGATTTTCCCTCCGTTTGGTTTTTCTTCTATGTATAATTCGGCTTGTTTAACCTAACAGCAACAACTTGACATAATACTTCAAAAGGTTGTGCAATCTATAAAACTTAACATTAAAATTTTTAGATTTCACAAAAGATGTTAAGTGATACACATTAATAGCCCTCCCTAAAGGAGGGCTATTAATGTGTATTTCTATATAAATCAAAAGTATCCTTAAAGAAAAACACTAGTTTTAATTCAATAGCATTTAATTGTGCAAAAATCTACTTCTTTATTCATATCTCTCAATAATTAAACTGTCCCAAAAAGAGTTATTACTTCTCCACTGAGAATAAGGTCGAGGATTTCCTTCATACATACCACTGTCAAAAAAGACAATTCCTTTTTCAACAAGCTCAATCCAAGAATCAAAATTGATTGGGCCACCAAAGCAGATTTCTTTATAAGCACCATTGCTGTCTTTTTTACAAGTAAACCATCCCATATCATTAAACTTATCCTCAAGTTTGTATTTTAGACATTTATCTTGCCTATTACTAGTAGGCGAATTTTCACCAAACCATCTAGCTAATGTAATCATTCCATTTTGAAATTGGGTTGGTACAATACTATACTTATCCTCTCTTTTATCACTACTAAAATCATAAATTACAACTATATCTCTTTCTGGAGTGATATCTAACATTTGGCCAAACTTATTGAAATCACCTACTTTAGGGCATGGTTCTCCCGACCAAGAATAACGTCCATTTTTTTTGAGATTAGGTTTCCCAAATACCTTTAAAAAGCTATCTCTTCTTTCTAGTGCACCTTTTCCTTCAAACAAATGTAAATACTCGGGATCATTAAAAATATATCTATTTGCTGACCAATCCCCAAAAGTTGTTTTAGAAGTTGTTTCATTTTTAAGTTCATATCCAAAAAGGTCTGCACAGTTATCTGCATTATGATTAATTCCAAACTGCTTTTCTAGCCAATGTCCTCCCTTTCCGTCATGATTAACATTTGCTCCATCTGTTTCAGGATATTTCCCCTTTACTTGATCTCGAAACATCTCAATTATACGTTCTTTCCCTATCATATAAACACTCCTTCTTGTTAAACTTTAAATAACCTATGATACATAATCCCTTTACACCTTGCAGAAAACCTCACACTAAATTTGTTTCAATTTGCAAATCAGCATTTTAAAGTTTGAAAACATCCACGGTTACTATAGACATTTCACCATGAATATTTCGTATAAAAGCTTCATAGGTTTTTATTAATTAATACTTCTAATATATTATAATATAGATGTATTGTATTAAAAACATCAGATTTGTAATACAATGGATGTTTTTCATTTATAAGGAGGATTTACCACATGTTCACTTTAACATACCAAGGAAAGATTATTATTGAAAAAGTACCCATTCAATGGATTCCAAAAATTGAAATTTATTATCCAGACCTTCCTCAATTCCCTATTATGTATATTCACACTAAACATGCAGACAAAAGAATAATAGCATGCCCAGTGAGCGTAAACTTTTTAATCTCAGGGAAATACTGTGATGTTGAATTCACTGTACTTGCCAATTACGCTTTTGATAAGACGATCGAAACAATTCTAAAAAAAGAATTACAAGAGAGAATTGGATTTTCAAAAAAAATCTCCAAAATCGATATTATAAAATGTTGTAAATCAAACATTCAATATGAAAAATTAATGGAAAACTTATGGGGATATATTGAAAAATCTTATGGAGAAACAATCCCGTTTGGAAGATATTACGAAGAAATATATTCAATAATTCGCTTTGTATCAGCATGGCAACCAAAAACCGGAAGACAAAGTGAAATGCGAATGTTATATAATTTTATGAGTGCTTTTGGTGAGGAGGTAGTATTTCCTCAAGAGTGGAATCACTTAGAATACTATATTGTCCCTAATTATGAAGATGCAATTAAATCAGACTTTTCTGATTTCCCTAAATTTAACAAATTATTTTTGGCAATAGATAAAGTATTTAATATTGAGTTTGACAAAATTTACACTGTACAATCAGTTTCTTTTCGAGTTATGTCTAAAGCTTGGAAACAAAATAAAAATGATTTTATCAACAACGTTTCAAAGAAACTATTAGATGCTGGAAAAATTAGTCTTGAGGATAAATACTATATTGAATTGCTGGTTGACGCCTTCAATAGACACGCATGGAGAGCTGCTTATTTTATTAGTTCATTTATGAATATAAGGAATAGTGATTACAGAAATTGGACAAAAAACTTTTTTAAAGATTTTTACGATAATGGTAGTAAGTTAAAAGGATATTCAGAAAAAGTAATTGCATGTTTCTTACAACAAGGTTTCGGTCAAGAAGAAATTATTCCGGTTGATACTTGGATAGAAACTTTCCATAAATATCCCTTAGGCATAGAATCAAGAACTGATTTTTATACACGTTTTAATGGATTAGGAAAAATGGAACGAGTTATATGGTTAGCTAGTCAATCTAATAAAACCAATATGAGAGACTTTTTTGATATTTTATGGTGTCAAAGGTATGGGGTAATAGGTAACCAAACTCTTAGAGGCGTAAATCCTATTGCATGTTATGGCTGTAAATTAAAAGATACGTGTGTTGGATTAGCCAACATAAAGGGTCAACATGTATATGTTGATAATGACATCTGCGAGAAAGATTTTGATAAAATTATATCAGATAGTATTCATTATAATATTAAATTCATTTGTATTCTCGAGTTTAATATCCCTAAAAAAGTTTATAAAAAAGATTCCGACAAATGGAATTTAGTAGATGAATTTTCAGGATACATTCTAAATGAAAACAATAAGTTAGATACACATTTAGTAAAAAAGAAGATAATTACTATTGATGAATTCACCTCAAATTCGGAACAATTGATTAATGTTCATTAAAAATAAGGCAAAAGAATTTCTAAATTCTTTTGCCTTATTTTTTAGATATAGGCATCCCCTATTTTATTGTTAGTACACTGTTAATATGATAAGATAACTTTATGATGAGCCTAATTTTATTCCTTATAGATATTCCTCTTTTTTAAATGGGGCTAACTGAAGGATCCAACTCCGATTTAAATTTATTAACTTAGGTGTGAATATTATGAAGAACATAGTGATGTATTATGAACAAAACATAGATGAGACATCAGAAATAACTATACAAAAAATGAACAATTTATTATTTTCATTGGAAAAGCATAATTTTACAATTAAAGGGATTTTCATAGACAAGCACGGCGAAAGTGAGCAACTGGACTCTATTACAAACTTACCTCTACACGATATTGATATGATAATCATTGGGAATATTATAAATATTTTCAATCGAAACCTTATTGTTCAACTAGCAAAAGTAGAAGGGATTAAACTTCTTATATTGGAGCAAATATAAAGATTCTTTACATTTATTTAATAGCTAATAAATAAATATACCTACTAAACACTTTATATTTAGCTATATACCGCTTTCATAATCAGAAATATACTTTTATTATTACTTCTAGTGCAAAATACCACTCAATAAATTATATAGATAACTAAAAGTAATTATTTTATTGTAGAAGATAATAGATTATTTACACATACGATAAAAAGAGAAAATTTATACCTAATCGATCAGAAAATCCAGTTATATTAACACCCCATAATTTAAAACCCATTAATCCCCTATAAAGTTTTCAAATTATAAAAGATAGGAAAAACATGTTTATATAAATTAAATTTATCGATTATTAATTAAAAATACAATTATAATGCAAAGTTTAAAGTATTAAAATCGTCTTAAAGAATATAAATTACTTTTTGTTCTCTTTTCTCCCTCGATTTTCATTTTCTTTATGTTGAACTTTCATAAATGTTAAGTTTTTGTGTATTTACCTTACACTATCTCCATTCTTATTTATCCTTAATACAGACACCATCTATATTGATCGAAAATTTATATTATACAGTAAAAATATAATGGACGAACTATCACTACAATACTACCTCATCTAACACACCTACTTTTTTCAAAAACCAGATATATATCTTTTATTTTTCTACATCGCTTACTTTATCCTTTGCCAATAGAGAGAATCTCCTATTATTGGATATATTTTCAGTGGTACTTATTCATATTAAAAAGCTCCGTATTTTGATAAAATAAAAAAATCAACCTGTGTACTTTTTTCAAATAAAAGCACTACATTATCGAATAACTTTTGTAGATATCGTTTTTAATTATGATGCCTTTGATAATAGTATATTCCATACAAGTGCCTTCTAACATTATAAATTTATCCTTTACTTAGTAGTAAAGATTCAATATCCTGTAAAATTCTTACTTACGTATTTCTTTAAGCACAAAACTATCCTTATGGATAAATTGATTTATAAAGTCTGTTTATTTATGTTACAATTAACACTTGATTTTGAGGAGGAGTTTTTATATGAAAGTCAATGAATACATCAAGTATAAAAGAGAAAAATTAGGCTTAACTACAAAAGAATTTTCCGATGCGCTTGACCTTCCAAAGGGAGCCGATAAGATGTTACGAATGTGGGAAAAAGGAGAAGCTCTACCATCAGAAGAACATTTAAAACTAATAAATGACTTTCCAGAAAATCCACCATTCTCTAACCCAGATCCTATAAATGCAAAGTTTAGAACTATAGACTTATTTGCGGGTATCGGAGGTATACGCTTAGCTTTCAGTCGCCTAGGTGGTTATACAGTTTTTTCCTCCGAATGGGACAAGTTTGCACAAAAAACTTATCGTATAAACTATGGCGAAGTTCCTCATGGAGATATTACACTCATAGATGAAAAAGATGTTCCAAACCACGATATTCTACTAGCTGGTTTCCCATGTCAACCTTTCTCACAAGCTGGACTAAAAAAAGGCTTTGAAGATACAAGGGGTACACTATTCTTTGATATAGCAAGAATCTTAAAAGAAAAGCGCCCCGCAGCCTTTCTATTAGAAAATGTCAAGCAGCTTAGGGGACATAATAAAGGAAATACATTGGCTGTAATAAAAAAAACATTAAACGAGCTGGATTACACTGTTTTTATTGAGATACTGGCTGCAAGAGACTTTGGTGTTCCACAGAATAGAGAGAGAATTTTCATTATAGGTTTTGATAATAAAAAAGGAGGAGCTTTAATACCATTTAAATTTCCACATCCAAAAGGAGTCTCTACCCGAGTAGGGGATATCCTTCAAAGCAATGTGGATGATAAATATACAATCTCTGATAAACTTTACGCGGGACATCTTAGAAGAAAAGAAATGCATAAAGAAAAGGGAAATGGTTTCGGATTTTCTCTTTTTAATGCTGAAAGTCCCTACACTAATACGATAAGTGCCCGCTATTACAAGGATGGTAGTGAAATTTTAATTGATCAGGGACCTAAAAAGAACCCGAGAAAGCTTACACCTAGAGAATGCGCAAGATTGCAAGGTTTCCCCGACGAATTTGTTATCCCTGTTTCTAATTCACAAGCTTATAAGCAGTTTGGAAATTCAGTAACTGTCTCTGTTATCGAAGCTATTGCCCAAAATATGCTGGAGTCTATGGAACAAATCGGGATGTTAGATGCAGATAGAATATTACAAGACCTTATACAAGGAAGTCGAGAAAGAAGTTGCTTATAATTATAAGCAACTTCTTCTTTTTCTATACAAAATACATTATTATATAGTGATAATTATACATTAAAATGCGTGTTTTTTTTTATAAAATCGTCTATATCACAAAAATTAGCAATAAAGCCCCTGTTAACAATTTCCCATAGATATAAAGATACAATTGTATTGTAAGGAGACCATTTTCCAAACAGATAGTCCAAATTTAATTCATCGTCTTCAATCGAATATAACCACTTGATTCCCCTTTGAAGCCCAACATCATTTTTAGACAGAATATTTAACCTCCCTAAAGAAAATATAAGGAACATCTCAGCTGTCCATTTACCTATCCCCTTAACTTTTGTTAAAGAATTAATAACATTTGTATCATCCATTGTTATTAGACTATTAAGATTCAGCTCTCCTGTAGTAATTTTTTCTGTGAGATCTCTAATATAAATAATTTTGGGTTTCGAAACACCAGTAGACCTAAGATCATCATCAGTAATATTAGTAACTGTTTTAACATTAACATCCGGACATAGAGTCTGTACCCTGCTCCAAATTGTATTAGCGGCTTGTATAGATAATTGTTGCCCTATTATTTTTTTCACCAGCGATTCAAAGTAATTAGATTGTAAAACCATCGAGTGATCTCCGATAACATTTATCAGCTTGCATAATAATATATCTGATTTACAAAGTTCTCTTACCGCTTCATCCGAAGTGGTAATTTTCACTATTTTCCCCATAACCACTCCCCTTAGAATTAACTGGATAAAATACACTTCCCATCCATAAGAACTATAGTTTCTAAATGCCAAAAAGAACCTTTCATTCAAATAGAGTTCAAAATGCCTACATCTTATTATATTTTTTTGCCAAACTAATATCTTTATTCTTCCTAAATTTCACCTCTTCCATCTTCTGATAATAGCTCTGCTCTAAATCAATATCAAAAAAATCAGCAAATTTAAAAATATAAGCTAGACAGTCAGATAACTCTTTACCTAAATCTTCTCTAATCTCTTCTTTCCCATAGTTAAATGCTTTCTCCATATCCATTCCTTCTAAAATATTTTTATTCGTACTATTAAATGCTTTTCTAAGTTCCTCTGCTACTTCTGCTACCTCGGTAGTTAATAGCATATAGTTATTCAATAGTGAATTTCTACTTTTTTCATATCCCTCATTATTAATTTCCCAATTCATTTCTTTTTGATACCTTTTTGTAAATTCTTGTAATTCTCTCATCTAGACACCTCTCAATATATTTGACAAAACTCCTCATCATAAAAGCAAATTGTATAGACTTCCTTCACTCTGCCTCATTCCCTTTAAGTATTTTAACCTAAATTCAAAAAAAGTTCATGTAATGTCTCATCAACCTTGTCCTAATCATTACACAAAAATACATTACTTCATCCAGATTCACAGAGTTATATTCTTTTCAGCTCTCATACTTTTCATAATGGGGATTTCCTTTAATCTTCAATGATAGAAATTTCACTCTCTCTATCTCATTATTTGCTTCAAAAAGAGATGAAAGCATCCTACTCAAGTAGCCTTAACATACGAGAAAGCTTATTAACTTAACAAAGATGCTAAACATATAAAACGTTATTATTTCTACTATTATATTCTTACTTTACACATAATACATGCACCTGCCCTAACACCTCTTCTGTCCATTCATCACTTCCTATAACACAAAGTAAAATCTTTTAATATATTTGATAATTAAGCCCTTCTTCACACGATAATAAATTGCAGCCAAGCTCGCTAAAGAAGCTCAAGGTCTACCTTATAATAGGACTTTGCTGCCTCTCCATTTTCATATTGCTCACGTGAAAATTAAATTTCAATTTCTAATTCTCTATTGTCCTTCTTTCTAACCAAATAAGTTTTATCACCATTTATCTCTTCAACCTGCTTCGTTAATTTAGCCAATTCAATTATGAGTTTCTCTAACATTTTCATCCCCACCGTTACAATTAATTACAATTACTACTATTTTACCAAACTATGTATAAAAGAAAAATCATACGCCATACCGTATGATCTACTAATTCCTATTATCCCCCACTAACTCCCCATACTCCTGACTACTCTGCTCAAGAAATATCCTACTCTCCCCACTATCCTTATAATAAGAATTCCAACCCCGCTCCCTCAAAATCTCCTTCCAACTCTCACTCTCCACCATCTTCTTAATAATACTATCCCAATAAGCAACCTCTTCCTCCGTCATATCTTTCGGGCCCATAATACCTTTCCAGTGCTGGAAGATGACGTTGATTCCTTGTTCTTTCCATGTTGGGATTTCTGGTAGTCGGTCTAGCCGTTTTGGTGCGGATACGGCTAGTATTTTTATTTTGCCGGCTTTGTATTGTTTTTCGGCTTCGGATAGGGTCATGGTTGCGGCATTGATTTGTTTGTTCGTTAGGGCGTTTATAATTTTTTCTTTGTTTTCGTAGACGAAGAATTGTAGTTCGGCAGGGTTTATGCCGAAGGCTTTGCTTACTTGTACTAATGATAGGTGATCGTCGTTTCCTAGGCCTGGGGCAACGCCGATTTTGAAGTTATTCTTGTCTTGTTTTAGTTGTTCCATTAGTTGTTTTGCGTTTTCTATGTTTGATTCTTTTGATACGACAACGACTTCCCAGTCCGATGCTAGTGTTGCGAGCGGTGTGAAGTCTTTATATGTTAGTTTACTGTGGCCTAGTAGGTTGTTCGTTATGAGTAAGCTTGAGTTAATCGCCAGTACGTGACCGCCTTTTTGTTTCGTATATTTCCATCCGACATCACCGCTGCCACCTACTTTGTTTGTGACTTTGATTGGTTTTGTGAAGATTTTTTCTTCTGTTAGCGTTTTTTGCATTGCTCGTGCTGTTAAGTCCCATCCTGCTCCTTGAACGTTTGGTGCAACGATTTCTACTTCTTCTATGTTCACTTTATTCTTGTTCGTTTTTTCTACAGAACAACCAGCTATTACTCCTGTCATGATCCATATACATAGTAATAATCGCTTTTTCATAGTCCTCGTCCTATTCGATATTTTCGTTCTGGTCGTCCGATAATGCCGTATGTGTACTCTACTGTGCATTCGTTTGTCGCTACTAAGTATTCTAAGTATCTTCTTGCGGTTGTTCGGGAGGCTCCCATTTGTTCTCCCATTTCTTCTATTGTAATGCCCTCTTCGAATCCTTTTATAATCCCTTTCACTTTTTGCAGTGTTAACGGATCCACACCTGTCGGTAAGTTTTTTATGTCTTGTGTTTGCGAAATGCCGAAGAAGTTATCGATAAGTGCTTGATTCACTTCATTGTTACTATGTAATAGTTGCTTCTTTCTTTTATAGTCTTCAATTGTGCGAACGAATTTTTCTAACGTGACCGGTTTTATAAGGTAGTTGCTTACGCCGTTTCGAATTGCTTTTTCTAGCATATGGTTTTCATTTGCCGCAGTAACCATAATGACGTCAACGTTTGGAAAGTCAGCATGAATTTTTGGCAATAAGTCTGTTCCGATTCCATCTGGTAAGTAATTATCTAATAGAAGTAAATCGATTTCTTCCCTTTGTAGTAGTTCCATCGTTTCTTTCGCGTTCAATGCTTTTCCAATCACTTTTACGTCCTTTATTTTTGATAAAAACTCTTCCTGAATTTGTGCGACGCGGAAATCATCTTCTGCAATTGCAACCTTCAACATATGCCCATCCCCCTGTTTGTCATATACTTTCTCTCAATGTTTTCGGAAGGTAAATTGTAAAAATAGCTCCCCCATTTTTCTCGTTTTGAATTTCAATTGTTCCCCCTAGTAGATCTACCATTTCTTTTACATTTGCTAGCCCGTAACCACGATTATTTCCTTTCGTTGAAAATCCTTTTTGAAAAATGGTCGTAATTTTTTCTGCCGGTATCCCTGCTCCACTATCTATCACTTCAAACACAATATCGTGCCCAATATCCGTAACAAAGAAAGAAACACTCTTTTCCTCTTGCCAACTCACCGCATCAAACGCATTGTCGATTATGTTTCCAAGAATCGTAATAAGGTGCGAAACTTTTATATGGTCTGGTAACGGATGCAGTGCACTATCTCCTTCAATATGAAAATCGATTTTCTTCTCAGATGCCGTTCCGATTTTTCCTAATAAAATAGCTTGTACTTTCGCATCATGAATTTGATGAAATAAAATATGGTTTTGGCTTTGATGAATATTAGATTCTTGCTGGATAAATTCAATAGCTTCTTTGTAATGTCCTAATTGAAGTAATCCTGATAAGACGAACAGCTTATTTGTAAATTCATGTGTTTGAGCGCGTAAGTCCTCGGAATACTTTCTTACCTCAGATATCGTATTAACAAGGTTTTGCAGTTCTGTTTTATCTCTAAAGCTACATACAACTCCTACCGTGCTGTTATTTTCGAGTATCGGCGTCCTATTTAAAATAAACACTTTATCTTGAAACGCGATTTCTTGATCGTTTTCTAGCACTCTTTCCATATTAAATTCCGGTAAAACTTTTGAAATGTGCTGCTGCATATAATCACCATTTACATGTAACATTTCTTCTGCCGACGTGTTCATCATCGTAATAAAACCGTTTTGATCGATAGCAATAATTCCTTCTTTTATAGATAGTAATATCGCGCTGCGTTCCCGGTATAGCGCTGCGATTTCATTAGGCTCTAAACCGAGTGTATCTTTCCGAATGCTACGTGCTAAAAGGATGCCACCAACAATGCCGGCTAATAATACTGCTAAGGAGAAAAGTATGATTTCTTTCGTTCTGCTTAATATGTTAGATTCAATACCTTTTATTAAAAACTCTACTGTCACAACACCTACGACTTGATTGTAGTCTCCGTTATGAACAATAATGGGCGCCTTCGCCATTAAAGCAGGACCGCTTTCACCATTTCCTTCAAGCGTATAATAGCCACCAAAAGTGAGTGCTTCATAGTTATATGGATTGTTACTCTTTGTGCCAATTAACTCCGAATTAGAATGGGAATACATCACCCCAAGGCGATCTTCTATAATGACATAATCTGCGCCAGCTTGTTCACGAACTTGTTCCGCAATGGATTGGATCGTACTTTTATGCTCATTATTTTGAAAAGCATCTTTTATAGCTGGCATAAAAGAGAGCGATTTAGCTGTTTGCAGTGCTAACTGCTCCACTTGACGCTTCGTATCAACGGACTGAATGTAAACAAATATTCCCGCTAACAGGAGAACGACAAATAAAATTAACGCGATAATTAGGCTTACTATTTTCGTTTGTAATGACACTTTGCGTGATTTCTTCATACTTCATATCCTTTGATAAAATATTCAAAACTATCAATCTCCTTTTTCTATTATTATGACAAAACGAATAATGAAGCAACTATTAAAACTCTTCATGTACATAAAGTACAAAAAGAATAAAATTGTCATAATATTGAGATTTTATTCTACAGACAGTACAATTCAACTATAATGAACACGCTTTCATAATTATCATTTTATTTATAAGCAAGAGGAGGAATGATTATGGCTCAAGCAAAATCTAATCGAGTCGCCGGCAATATTTTTAAAGGTTCTGTCGGCAATTTAATTGAATGGTACGACTGGTACGTTTACTCTGCTTTCGCTGTTTACTTCTCAGCAGAGTTCTTTCCTAAAGGCGATCCAACGAGTCAGTTACTGAACACAGCGGCTATTTTCGCAGTTGGGTTTTTAATGCGCCCTATCGGAAGTTTATTAATGGGACGCTATGCAGATCGGCACGGACGCCGAGCAGCATTAACGCTTTCGATTACGGTTATGGCCGGTGGTTCTTTAATTATCGCCTGTACACCTAGTTACGAAAGCATCGGTATTATGGCCCCAATTATTTTAGTTCTTGCCCGTTTATTGCAAGGATTATCACTCGGTGGAGAGTACGGAACTTCCGCAACGTATTTATCTGAAATGGCTAGTAGTGGTCGCCGCGGCTTTTATTCAAGCTTCCAATATGTAACGCTCGTTGCAGGGCAAATGGTTGCGTTAGGTGTTCAAATTGTTCTTCAGCAATTACTAAGCGAACCGGATATGAAAGCTTGGGGCTGGCGTATTCCATTCATTATTGGAGCGATGGGGGCAGTAGCTGTATTATGGCTTCGCCGCACGATGGATGAATCAGAGCAGTTCGCAAACATAAAATCGCAAAAACGCGAAAGCGCAGGAACCGTTCGCGCGCTTATGAAGCACCCGAAAGCAGTATTAACAGTAGTCGGCCTAACATTAGGAGGCACTGTCGCATTCTATACGTACACAACATATTTACAAAAGTTCATGGTAAACACAGTCGGTCTTCCGAAAGAAGTTGTAAGCTGGATTAACTTTGTCGCACTACTTATTTTCGTCGTACTTCAACCAATTGCGGGGCTATTATCCGATAAAATTGGACGCCGCCCACTATTAATGGCTTTCGGTATTCTCGGAACGTTACTAACAGCACCAATCTTCTTCTTCATGGAAAAAACGACAGAACCAATGGTAGCATTCTTACTCATGATGGTCGGCCTCATTATCGTTACTGGTTACACATCGATTAACGCAATTGTAAAAGCAGAACTCTTCCCAACTGAAATTCGCGCACTTGGCGTAGGTTTACCGTATGCGTTAACAGTTGCGATATTCGGTGGAACAGCAGAATTCATCGCATTATGGCTAAAGAGTATCGGAATGGAATCACTATTCTACTTCTACGTAGCCGGATGTATCGCAATCAGCTTTATCACGTATTGGCGTATGGATGAGTCATCGAAGACTTCGCAGATTGAGGCGGAGCTTGGTGGGGATACATTAGTTAATAATAAGTCTAGTTAAAATTATGTATTCTATTATCTTCGTTTATCTAAAAAAGCATAATTCACTAATATGCAATTTAAAAACCTCTACTTATATGTAGAGGTTTTTGTATGACGAAAAAACACGTAGTTCCATTGTTATTTTAAAAACCCCAAATTCTTCCTCATCTTAAAGTGGAACAAATTTATTACTTAGAGTGTCTAATAAGTGTATTTCTAATATGAGTTGTCCAGATTGGATACAACATATCCCGTTTGACATCTATTTTTATGTATTACAAAAAAATGAAAGGACTTATTATTCCCAAAAGTAAAAAACATGTATTGTAATACTTTCACAGGTGAACCATTACAAGTGGAAACAAAAAAGAAATAACGCAAACTGTGACTTATCAATCATATAAAGTGAAACTTTAATCAGCGGGGGTCTTACTGCCCGGCAAATAGCGGGATAAACGTTTTGGATGTCATTTAACCTGTGAAATTTCAGCTGCAGTAGTATTGTTACCTTATGTCATCTTTAATTGCATCGGTATTTAGAATACCTAGACAAAATCCATATATTCTTGAAAGAGGTTGAAAATTTATGTTCGTTTTAAACAAGTTCCATAACATTTTACATTACAAAAAGATTGTACCTGTAGTATTACTTTCATGTGTATCACTTATAGGCTGTTCCAATAGTAATGCTCAATCTGAACCACCTAAACAAACGAATCAAGCTAATCAAATTAAACAAGAAAATACAGGAAATCAATCTTTTGCTAAACTTGAAAAAGAATATGATGCTAAGCTTGGTATTTATGCACTGGACACAGGTACGAATCAAACGATTGCTTATCATTCAGATGATCGTTTTGCGTTTGCATCTACATCTAAATCATTAGCTGCGGGCGCTCTTTTACGCAAGAACTCATTAGAAGCTCTTGATCAAAGAATTACGTATACTCATGAAGATCTTTCTAATTATAACCCAATTACTGAAAAGCATGTTGATACAGGAATGACGTTAAAAGAACTTGCAGATGCTTCAGTTCGATATAGTGACAGCACAGCACATAATTTGATTCTTAAACAGTTAGGAGGTCCCTCTGAATTTGAAAAAATCTTGAGAGAAATGGGAGATACTGTTACTACTTCAGAACGATTTGAACCTGAATTAAATGAAGTGCATCCAGGAGAAACACATGATACCAGTACACCAGAAGCAATAGCTAAGACGCTTCAATCATTTACATTAGGGACTGCACTTCCAACAGAAAAACGTGAACTATTAGTAGATTGGATGAAGAGAAATACAACTGGAGATAAATTGATTCGTGCGGGCGTACCAAAAGGATGGGAAGTAGCTGATAAAACAGGCGCGGGATCTTACGGAACAAGAAATGATATCGCAATTATTTGGCCACCAAATAAAAAGCCGATTGTTCTTGCTATACTTTCTAATCATGATAAAGAAGATGCTAAATATGACGATAAACTTATTGCAGACGCAACCAAAGTCGTGTTAAATACCTTAAAAGCTACGGAATAAATGATAATAGGTTAAAAGTTTTCTATTTTAGGCGGGTGTTTTCATCAACTAAAAATTTAATAGTGTCCCAAAAACAAAATTTGGTGCTATCCCTAAAACATCTGGACTTTAATAGCCAACTAAAAAATGCAAACAAAAAGACCTTTAATCAGTCGTTTTGTTTGCATTTCCTTTTTCTAAAACCACAGAAAAGATAAGTACTATAGTTAACACCATAATAAACCTTACTTCACTTCCATCACTTACAAAAAATGAATACAAAGTATAAATTAAAATTAATATTCCATAAATAACTTTGTGCAATGAACTCCCCCCTTTTTTGCCGTATATATTTTAGTGTAAAAATTTAATTCAAGCCCTATATCACAATGAAAATAAAAAGCATCTGTGATATACACAAAGTGCTTTTCTCTTGTCAATTTATCTATTTTCACTATATTTATCTATTTTCTTTTTATAACTCAAGCTTCTTCGAATCGTACTTTTCTAGAGTTTGCTGCAATTCATTTTGTTCATATAGAATATGCTGATCTGTCTGTACATCTTCAACATTTGCTCCACCTGCTAATAATCTCCTGTACTTAAAAGAGTGCCCTGTTAATACTGTTTTAATCATTTTGTATCGCCCTCCTTTTGTTTGATTACTTGTATCATAAAACAGGTATCTGAAGTTGATATGTAGTCTATCTAGAGTGTATGTAAATTTAGAAAATCTCTAATAAAATGTTTGTATTATAACTTTACCACCAAAACTATTGCTCCAAACACCATGATTTGAAGAGAAAGTCCCCCATGTTCTAGCCTCAATTCTTCCTACAGTTCTATATTCAGTAAAACTAGTTAATCCCTATAATATAAAAAGAGCACCACTTTTTGGATGCTCCTCGTTATAACTATATATTATTTAATTTCCTTCTTTTGCTGATACCATTTTTCCTTCTTGAGAATCTGTACCTTCTGTTCTTTCAACTGTTTTTGCGTTTCCTTTAGGAGTTGCTGGCACTGCATCTTTAGGTAAATCAAAGTTTTGTGAGAAAGACGTTGTTCCATCTACACTCTGTGTAATTACTTGATTTGAACTACCTTCATTTGACTTTAAATTGTCCATTTTCGCATCATCTGCACCTCCTGCTACCAATCCTGTACTTAAAAGTGCTCCTGCTAATAATGTTTTAATCATTTTTCATTACCTCCTGTTTATTTGTAATATTCATCAAAAAAGTATCTAGAGTTAATGTTTTAGTCATTATCTTTATCTACTTGCTTTTTGATTACATTTAGCATAAGACAAGAATCTATAGTTGATATGGACTGCATCTGGAGATTATGTAAAGAAAAATAGATGATCCATTGTATATCCTAATGGATGCTTAGACAAGATTGAAACTTTATATGAATTTGAATAATTGAGTTCCCCTTTGTTTTTGGGTGTAAGGGACTAACCCTTTCTAATTTGAAAGCAAACTTTTTATAAATTGAAGAATTAAAAGAGGTGGGGATCTTACTGCCCATTAATGCGGGATAAAAGAAAACCGCCTGAAATGATGTGTAATCGAATAGTAGTACATAAAAAAATACAAGTAACAATAAATTAAATCTCGTTAAAACAAAAAGGAGATGTCCCAGGCATGGTACTAGGACATCTCCTTTATTTATCTAAATTTCTAAATTCTATACAGCACTATCAATTAAACAATTATTAAATATATCTTCTATCTAAAACATCGTATTATCATTAGCTGCTTCACTTGGAATCTCTTGAATTACATCCCAGTGTTCGACAATCTTTCCATCCTTGATACGAAATATATCCACTATAGCAACTCCCTTATCTTGAGAATTAGTACGAGAATGTACATGAAGAGCAACTGTATCCCCTTCAGCTACTACACGTTTAATCTCTGCAGAGGAATTAGGATTTTTAACAAAATCCTCCTTAAAGAAATCCATGAAGGCTTTTCGTCCATCAGCAACAAAAGGATTATGTTGCTTATAATCTTCGCTAACATATTTAGGGATAATATCGATATTATGTTTGTTAAAAACTTCATTATAGAAATCAACTACCATCTTTTTATTCTTTTCATTTTCTTTCACTTCTTTTGATACAGAAGCAACATTCTCGCTCTTTATTGAGTTCCCTTTGTTATTACCGGTGGAAGCTTGATATACCAGAGTCGAAACTACTCCTAAAATAAATACAGAAATAATTGTTATGATTAAACTTTTCTCTAATTTCATATATACCTACCTCTTCTACTTAAATAAGTTTTCTTCTATAAAAAGTTTGAAGAAGGAGAAACCTTCCCAAAAATGTAATGTCAGGGGTAATGTTAGGAATTTCATTTATCCTCCCCCTATACAAGGCATATTAGAAACGATTAACTCTAACTTAATACCTCATTAACAGTTGCACTGTCCACAATTTGAATAAACTTCTTAACCTTATCGTTCTCATCAAACTTATAAAGATGACAAAAATCTGCTACAAATGACTTCCCTGTAGCTTTATATGTTCCACTATATTTTCCATACACAATAACAGTATTGTTATTAAAAGTATAAATTTCATCTTTAGCGCTATAGTCATCCCATTCCGTGCCAAGACGTTCATGTACGTTTTTCACTACTTCATCTGGACCTATATAAGTACCTGCATATGGAAACCCAGCAGCTTCTGTCCAAGATACATTTTCACTTAAATACGTTTTGAACGCATCCAATTTCCCTTCGCCAGTTAACACATACGTTTCATGTAATAGTTTTTGATATTTATTCATATCATTAACCCCAAGGCATTTCTTTTGTTACAACTTTTGCACTTAATTCTAATACACCTTTATTTGCATAGTCTGGATATGCTGCTTCAAGTTTTGCCACAAAATCTTTTGAAGTTCCACTTTCCTCAGAAGCTTGAACCGCAGTTCTTAAATAATCCATTGTCGCAGTAAGTGCTTGATTATTTAGAGATTTTTCGATTGATCCATGGCTTGGTACAATTATGTCAGCATGTAATGCTTGTAACACTTTCAAGTTCTCAATCCACGCCTCCATCGCCGCTTTTGAGCTAGTATCCGCTAGGAATACATGTATTTCGTTAAATACATCAATACCACCAATTAATACTTTCAGCTCTTTATTAAATAAGCTAGTTCTGTAATGATCTAAGCCTACTAGTTCAAATGTTAACCCCTGAAAATCAATCGCTTTTTCTTTAAACACTTGAGGTAATACCACGTTACTTGGCGCATTTTCTCCAAGGGCGTCTTTCCAAACTTTTAATTTCCCTAAGACAGAATGAACGATATGTTCAACAGTAGACTCCGTAGCATACGCTATAGCTTCTGGGTAAGCAGCTTTAATATTTTCTAATCCAAAGTAGTAGTCTGGATCCCCATGAATAATAAAGATTTTATCTAGAGATAAGTTGTTTTTTTTCAAATACTCTACAATTTCTTTCGAATCAGATTGAGTAAATTTTGAGTTTATTAAAAATGCATGTCCTGCTTTCTCAACTAATGTTGCTGTGACCATAAAGCTTTTTTCGTCCGAACTAAACACCGTTAATTTCACATCTTTTTGATTTGTATCGATTGTTTTAAACATAGTATGTTATTCTCCTTTTGTTAAAGTTATTAACTAATTATCATATTTTTATCTTGTTCCGATAAAATCTCCCACTCCCATTTATCTGAAAGTGTAATAGTACTGGCGAATATTACGGAGATGAATGTCAGGTGGCCTAAGATAACATGTTTGCTACTATATCCTAAATTTTCTTAATATAAATTTTTAAAACGCGCTTCAATTTTATCCGGCGTCATTACGCCACCACCAATAGGAATAATTTGATTATCCTTTTGTAAAAGTAAGGAAGGATAGCTATTAACACCAAGCTGTCGAACTTTATTGAAATCATTTTGGACATCTATTATTGTTTCTTGAGCGTTTAAACGTTCTAATACTTGTTCAGGGTCCAAACCATGCTCGATTGCAATTTTGCGATATGTTTCAGGATCACTCAGACTTTGGCCCTCATAATAAAACGCTTTTTGCATAGCCGAAGTGAATTCTAATAAACGGTCTGGCGCTAATGAGCGTAAAGCTGAAAAGCCAATTGCAGCATCTTTCGAATTCATTTTAAAAGTCCCTTCCTCCACCAATTTTTGATATGAAGGACCAAATTCAGCACCTGTAAGTTGATTAATTCTTTTATTTCCTTCTTCTATATATGAGAAGTTTTTCATTGGTAAATTATCTAAAAATAACCCTCCACATAAAACCGTTAATGGCACTTCAGTGTGGTTTTTGTAAAATCCTTTAATACTTTCTGAAAAACCATAGCACCATCCACAATATGCATCCCATACGTAAATAAGGTTATCTTGTTTCGTCTCCATTTAAATCTCCTGCCTTTTTTTTATTATCCAGCTCAACTAAATTTTTGGTTTATATAAGTACATCTTTTTATACCTTGTTCTTTTTTAGATACCTTACTATATTTCCCCAAAACTAATATTTCCAAAGAAAGATCCACCAAGGTTTTTAACAAAAGATAACGTTGCACCTTATTGCCCCGTAACAGAAAATACTAAAGCTTAGAATATGCATTGATTTGAATGTGTTAGTAACTTTCTACACCGGGTGGCAACGTATGGACCACCATCCTTAATTAAATATATAAATCATATTTTTAGCAGATATTAGTTGTAACTAAATTGATTACATCTTTATGTAACTATTTTAGTTACAACTAATATAGAAGTCAATTCTTTTTTTCGAAAACATTAAATTTCTACATTAATCTACAACCAATCCCACATCACGTTCACCTACAAAGAAAAAAAGCACCAGGTCCCCCGATGCTTTCCCCCACTCTAAAACAAATGACAAGCCACCTCATGCCCCTTCGCAATCTCCACCATCTTCGGTACTTCCTGTGCGCATTTTTCAGTGGCGAATTTGCAGCGCGTTCTGAACTTGCAGCCGGATGGTGAGTTGAGTGGGCTTGGTACTTCTCCTTGCAAAATGATCCTTTCTTTCCCTATGTTTGTTGGATCTGGTTCTGGCATGGATGAGAGTAGTGCTTGTGTGTATGGATGTGCCGGTTTTGTGTATAGGTCTTCACTGTCGGCAATTTCTACTATGTTTCCTAAGTACATAACTCCGATTCGGTCTGATATGTGTCTTACCATGGATAGGTCATGTGCGATGAATAAGTATGTGACGCCTGTTTCTTCTTGAATATCCTGCAGCATGTTTACGACTTGCGCTTGGACTGAGACATCTAGTGCTGAGATTGGTTCGTCACATAAGATAAAATCTGGTTTTACAGATAGTGCACGCGCGATGCTGATGCGCTGGCGCTGGCCTCCACTAAATTCGTGCGGATAGCGATATAAATGTTCTTCTTTTAAGCCTACCTTTTTGAGCAGGTCTAATATGATTTCTTTTTGTTCTTCTTTTTCGTAAGAGCCGTGAATGTTCATTGGCTCACTAATAATTTGGAATACATTCATCGACGGATTTAATGATGCGTATGGATCTTGGAAAATGATTTGCATTCGTTTTCTATATTCTTTTAGTTCACTTTCTTTTAAACTTGCGATGTCTTTTCCGTCGAATAGGATGTTCCCTGAAGTGACATCGTGCAGGCGAATGATGCTTCTTCCTGTCGTTGATTTTCCGCAGCCCGATTCTCCTACTAGTCCGAATGTTTCACCCTTTTTAATTGTGAAGCTTAAGTCATCGACTGCTTTTAATTGCCCCGTTTTTCTGCCGAATAGTCCCTTTTTAATAGGAAAATACTTTTTTAAGTTCCGAACTTCAATTAAGTTTTCTTCATGCATGTGATTCACCTACTGTCTTATCGTTTAACCAGCACATGGAACGTCTTTCGTTTCCGATTTCAAAATATGGCGGACGCTCTTTTTCACAAATGTCCATCGCATGCGGGCAACGCTCTGCGAATGGGCAACCTTTTGGCGGGTTTAATAAGTTTGGCGTTACACCTTGAATTGGCGCGAGTCTTTCTTTTACGCCGTTCGATATTTTCGGCAGAGAGTTTAATAGCCCTTTCGTATATGGATGATTCGGCGATTGGAAAATATCAAGTACGGGTCCTTCTTCCATAATAAGCCCGCCATACATAACGATAACGCGTGTACAGTTTTGTGCAACTATTCCTAAGTCATGCGTAATAAGAAGTAACGCCATGTTCGTTTCGTTTTTTAAGTTTTTCATTAAATCTAGTATTTGTGCTTGTATCGTTACATCAAGTGCTGTCGTCGGTTCATCCGCAATGAGGAGGTCTGGGTTACAAGACATCGCCATTGCGATCATAACCCGCTGTTTCATACCGCCGCTTAGTTCATGCGGATATTGTTTCACCCTTTCTTCTGGTGAAGAAAGACCGACTTGTTTTAACAAGTTGACCGCGATGTGCTCTGCTTCTTTCTTTTTTACTTTTTGATGCCGTATAATTACTTCCGTCATTTGCTTTCCAATTTTTACGACTGGATTTAGCGCAGACATTGGATCTTGGGATATAAGTGAAATTTGATTTCCTCTAATAGAACGCAATTCTTTTTCAGATTTAGAAAGGATATTTTCATTATGAAAAAGGATTTCCCCTTCTTTCACTTTTCCTGGTGATGTAACGAGAGACATAACAGACTTCGCCATCACACTTTTCCCGCTTCCAGACTCCCCAACGATACCAACTACTTCTCCTTTATTTAAACGAAATGTAACGCCGCGAACCGCTTCTACTTCTCCGCTTTCTATGAAAAAAGAAGTCTTTAAACTCTTCACTTCTAATAGTTTTTCAGACACGCTTCTCACTCCTTTCACGTAACACTTTAGTTTTCATTTCCAGCTCCCTTTGGCGCAAAGGCTTTCTTCAATGCTTCACCAATTACGTTAAAACTAAGTACCGTTAAAAGGATAAGGAATCCTGGGAAGAGCGTTAAATACCAAGCTTCGCCAATATACCCTTGCGCATTGTTTAGCATACTGCCCCAAGAAGAATCTGGTTCTCTAATACCTAAACCTAAAAAGCTAAGTGATGATTCCATTAAAATCGATGTCGCAATTGTTAATGTCGCGGCGATAATAATGGTCGATAAAATGTTAGGAATGATATGTCTTACAATAATTGTGAGTGATTTTTGTCCAGATACTTTTGCATATAAAACGTACTCACGCTCTTTTACAGATAGCGTCTCTGCCCTTACAATACGAGCGGTGTCCATCCATGTTAGTAATCCAATAATAAGAACTAACGTCGTAATTCCTGGTTTTAAATAAGCATTTAATAACAGCATTAGGAAGAATGATGGAATTGACATAAGTACTTCAACAATTCGCATTAAGAAGTTGTCTAACTTTCCGCCAAAATATCCGCTAATTGTTCCAACTGCGGTCCCGATTGTAATGGAAACAACCATTGCAAGGAAACCGACCGCAAGTGAAACTCTTCCACCATATAATGCCCTCGTTAAGTAATCCCTTCCATAATCATCCGTACCGAAAGGATGACTCATACTCGGTTCTTGTAAACGATCTGGAATCGACATTTTACTAGGATCGTACGGTGATACGAATGCAAAAATGGATGCAACCGTTAAAACCGCAAGTATAATAACTCCCATTAGTACAAACTTATTTTTCGTAAAACTACTTTTTATCGTTTGAAATCTCCTATTATTCATTCCAAATCACCCCCTCATTCGAATGCGCGGATCTACTACGCCATATAAAATATCAGCAATTAAATTACCGAGAATTAACATGAACGATGATAACAATGTGATTGCCATAATAATTGGATAATCAAATCTAAAAATAGCATTTACCCCAAGTGAACCAAGACCCGGCCATGAGAATACTGTTTCTGTAATAAACGCTCCGCCTACTAAACTTGGAATAGATAATCCGAAAATTGTAATGATCGGTATTAATACGTTTCGAAGTACGTGATTAAATAAAACTGTTTTCTTCGAAGCGCCGTACGCATATTGAATTTGTACATAATCTTCTTCTAATTGCTGGATTGTGCTTGAACGAATATATCTCATATAAACAGAGACGTTTTGGAACGCAAGCACCATACAAGGTAAAATACCGTGCTGCACAATATCCCAGACGGAATCTTGACCGACTGTACGCATACCCATACTCGGAAGAAGGTTTAACTTTAAAGAGAATAAGTAGATTAATAGTAAAGCGAACCAAAAGACTGGCATTGAGATTCCCACATAAGAGATAAAGTTCACAACGCGATCAAAAATAGAATTCTTTTTCACACCTGTAAGTAGTCCTAGTGGTATTGCGATTACAAATGAGACGAGTAAAGACGATCCCATTAAGCCGATTGTCGCAGGTAACCTTTCTACAATAAGGTCTAAAACAGGACGATGGTTTTGAAGTGAATAACCAAAGTTCCCTGTTAAAATATTTTTTAACCATAAAATATATTGCATATAAATTGGTTGATCTAGCCCTAAACTTTTACGAATACGCTCAACATCAATTGGGCTCATATTCGGCGTGACAAAGTTTCGAACCGGATCGCCCGGTGCTAGTTTTATTAATAAAAAAGAAATAATAGAAATAACAAATAAAAGCGGAATTGCATTTAAAAGCCTCTTCGCAATTACTTTATACACAAACTTCCCCCCTCAAGATAAAGAAGCTGATTTCCACCAGCTTCTTTACTGTTTGTTTCTTATTTCACTTCATAAATCTTAGATAGATCTTCAAACATTGTAACTGGAATTGCTTTTGCTTCTTTCAATCCATCAAACTTTTTATCTACTGCAATAACCGCTTTCGGATATGCGATTGGTAGATAAGGTAAGTCTTCTCTAGCTGTCTCTTGAATTTTATGGTATAGTTCTGCTCGTTTCGTTTTATCTGTTTCAACTGCAGCTTCTTCCCATAATTTATCGAAATCAGCGTTTTTATAACGTGCATAATTGTATTCAGCATTACTTAAGAATAAGCTCTTATATGAATCTGGCTCAGGTCCCATTATGTAACCACCGAATGTAATATCATATTCTTTATTCGCTTTATCTAAGCTTTTTTCACTTGCTGCACTAGCATCCAATGCATTCAGTTCAACTTCTAAGCCAACTTCTTGTAATTTTTGTTGTGTATAAAGCGCTAAGCTTTCCATAATTTTATTATTCGTTACATACATAACGCGTACTTTTTCTTTATCTTTCACGCCAGCTTTTGCTAATAAATCTTTTGCTTCTTTCTTATCATACTTATAATCTTTAATGTCTTTTGCATAATACATAGCGTCTGGCGTTAAGATTGAATTTGCTGGTTCTGCAAATTGACTAGAAACGAATGCTGAGTTAATCATTTCTTTTTTATCTAACGCATGCGCAATTGCTTGGCGCACTTCTTTTTTCTTCATAAGATCTGTATTTTGGTTATAAGATAAGTAGAATAATCTACCTTCAGGGAATGTCACCATTGAGAAGTTCCCTGTACTATCTAATTTCTTAAAGTCTTGTGGCTCAATCATCTTCATGTTGATTTGACCATTTTGCAGTGAAACATTTGCTGTATTACGATCTTTTACAACGCGATATACGATAGAGTCTAATTTCGCTTTACCACCTACATAATCATCGAATCGATCTAATGCAACGTACTCATCTGATTTATACTCTTTAAACTTAAATGGACCTGATCCTACAGGCTCTAAGTTTTTCTTACTCTTCGCTAAATCTGCTTCTCCTTCAAATACATGTTTCGGAATTGGGAAGAAATCATTCATCACACCTTCAAAAGATGCACTTACTTGTGGTAAAACGAATTGAGTCGTTAGCTCATCTACTTTTTTCACCTCAAGCGGCTTTCCTTTAAAGATAAAGTTTTCACGGCTTGAACTATTTTGCTTCTCATCTAAAATAGATTGGAATGTAAATGCAATATCGTCTGATGTAATTTTCTTACCGTCATGCCATTTCAAATTATCCTTTAGTTTTAAAGTCCATGTTAATTGATCCTCTGAAGGCGTAAAGCTCTCAGCAAGAACAAACTTTTTCTTACCGTCTTCCATATGATACAGCGGTGCATATAAAGCTTGCTGCACAGTTAACGACACACGATCATTCGCATAAAGCGGATTCATCGTATCTGGATTATCACTAACACCAATCGTTAACGTTCCTCCATCTTTCGGAGTCCCTGATTTACTAGTGCCTGCTTGCTTCGAAGAATCTTTCTCCCCAGAACAAGCCGCTAATGCAATAAGTAATAGTAGGACAAATGGTAATGCAAATAATTTTCGTTTCATCTTTCGGCCCCCTCGAACTAGTTATACCCATAAGAAAACTCGGAATTAATCCCGAGTTTTCTTATAAGTTTTAAATTACCACTACCCGTATGTATTGTCAAACTTTTTCGCAAAGGTAGAAAGTTTGAAATCTATTCATGCATTCTTGCGGTAAACTATATTTATGCGGAGGGGAAAATAAAGTGAAACTTTAATCAGTGGGGGTTTTCTTCATCCCCCACTGATTATTAGCCCTCACCAATCGGACTTTTATGGGCAATTGATCCCCCACCTAAATTCTTTGCTTTCGCTGAATTTTGAGGTGGGGGTCTTACTGCCCATTAAAGTGGGATAAAAAGACCTCGAATAGATGGCCTCGTAAAATGAATAAAAAAACTAGCAACTTACAGAAAATGCCTCTAAAATGATTGTTTTATATGATCGAAAATGTAGAATGAAATTAAAGACAAAAAACACATTTAGGAGGTTATCATGACATTTGATGAATTGAAAAAAACCAAACCAACAACCTCATGGGTTGAGTATGATGAAGATGGAGAATTTTTCACTGAAGAAAATATAAGTGCAACAAATACGGTTCTTGACACTTACATTAACAATTTGCAGCAATTAGGGAAGAACCCAACCGAAGTCGAAGTAATGCGAGTTGTTAAAGAGGTCGTTATTAAATTAAATGAACTAAACATCGAACATAACCATTTTATCGAAACAATGGAAAGAGAAGATCTCTATGAATTTATCGATGCAGCTGCACGAATAGCTGGCTTAAAATCCGAAGAAGATATAACAGAAGAATGGCGGGAATGGTAAAAAAGCTGCATACTTGGTGTCTAAATTTATTCCTTCATAAAACTTTGTCCCTTATTCTCCAATTGGGAAATAAGGGACAAACAAAGACAATCAAATACTGATATATATTAAAATCTCCATTCATTTCCCATTACTTTAAAATACATCTTTTCAAATCCCCTAAAATACTTACTGTAAATACTTAATGTTTCAATATACGTATGAATAACTTCGCTTAAATCAAAATGAACACCATTTTTAGCTAAGTCATAGCTATCATCTAGACCATATAATTCAAAGTATTCCACCTCCCAATGCACACCCCTGTTGACTAAAAGTCTGGTGGTGCATTTAATTGATTCTTCAATCGTCAGTTCATGTACTTTTAGTTTTTCATGAATGATGGAAAGAGTTAATTTAATAGTGTATTCTTCATCAACCGTGCTACTAAACTCAAATAACTTCCCTTCCATATCATCTATCTTTGCTTTAGACATTAAGGATATCTCAATTAATTCATATGGTGGATTTTCACTTACTTCAATCAATTTATCACACCATTGAATTACTTCCGCTTTACTCCACAACCCACAGCAAAGTCCTAAACCATAAATATGGGTTAATTTTCGAACTAGATCCAAAGTTTCTCACCTGCATTTTTGTTTAATTCCAACAGAATATATGATACATCACATTTTGGATGCATACAGGCATTATAAACAAAAAGAACACTACAATCTCACTATACTTTCATGTGCCAAAATATATGGACCGCCACCCCCCCAAAAAAAAGACCACCAAAAGGCAGTCCCTCAAAACTCAATCCTATTCCCCACTCCGCGCTCCACCGCTTTCTCATACAAATACTTCGCAACGACAATATCCACTACCGCCAAACCAACTGATTTGAAAACAGTAATCTCTTCATCGTTCTCTCTACCAGCTTTTTCTCCACTAATGATTTGTCCAAGTTCAGCGTGGATGTCGCTCGCTTCAAATAAACCTTCTCGCACTGGAACTTGAAGGTCACCTGTTTCCTCTAGTGCTGCTTCTTTTGATTCGACTACTACTTTGTTTGCACCCGCGATAGCGTGGGATGGTAGTTCTTGCATGTTCGGTTTGAATGAGCCGACGGCGTTTATGTGGACGCCTTTTTGTAGTTTTTCTGAGAAGACTGGTGTGGATGCGTTCGTAGTTGTGACGATGATGTCTGCTTCGCTTATTGCTTCATTTGCATTTGTGTGAACATATGCAGGTTTATTGAATCGCTCTTGTATATATTGCGAGAATGCATATGCTTTTTCTTCTGTTCGATTGTATAAAATAACTTTTTCGATATCTCTTACCGCAAATACAGCTTCAGCAATTCCCTTCGCCTGTTCTCCCGTCCCAATGATGCATAACGTTTTTGCGTTATGCCGAGCTAAATGTTTTGTCGCTACTCCTGATAGGGCACCTGTTCGAATCATCGTTAAGTAGGATCCTTCTAAAAGTGCGAGCGGTTCTCCCGTTTGAAAATCTGATAGCATCACAATCCCGTTTATCGTTTTCTTTCCTATCTTTTTGTTCTCGGGGACTACTGTTACGACTTTTAAGCCAAGTGCCTCAAGCCCTTCTGCTACTGAAGGCATAATTAATGCCGTATTTTTCTCGTTCGCAAATGGTAATGAGCCGCGAATTGGTGTGATCGTTCTTTCTGCGGAAAATTCCTTTAAAGCAAGCGCCGCGTATTCAATGACTTCGTTCATATTTACTAAGTTTCGTTGTTCGTTCGCGCTTATGACTAGCATATCTTTCCACCTCCTCCTTCTATCTTCTATCCTAACAAAAATCCTCGATTCAAATCATCTCTCGGGTCTACAACGAACTGATGGAATCCTGTAATAAAGGCATGCCCCGTTACTTTCGGAACGACAGCTTCATATGTATCTACTGCGGTTATCGACAATACTTCTCCCTCAAACTTTCCGTCAGTAATGCATTCATGGACGAAAATTTCTCCCTTTTGTAAGGCATCTTTTTCAAAAAGAGTTGCGATTCTTGCGGAAGTTCCTGTGCCACAAGGGGAACGATCTACTTGCCCATCAGCGAAGATCGTTACATTTCGTAAAGTTGCGCCTTCCCCTTTCGGCTCATCTGAGAAAATAACGCCGTATATTCCTTTTAAACCTTCTTCAAGTGGATGCTTTACTTCCATTTGGCTCTCGATGTAGTGCTTAATTTTACCACCCCACGTTTGAATAGCAGATAAGTCTTTAAAATCAACCTTCAAACCAAATTCTTTACTATCCACTACAGCATAAAAAGCTCCGCCAAACGCGATATCTACTTGAAATTCATAGTCATCTATTTTAATAGGAACGTCTTTCTTATATACAAAGGAAGGAACATTTTCAAATGATACGGACTCTACTTCGCTCCCATTATATTTTGCGTACGCAATAACTTCTCCGGCAGGGCTATCAATAATGAACTTTTGTTTCTCACCTGTCACTTCAAACATACCAGTTTCAATTCCAACTGTAATAACAGCGATAATGCCATGACCACACATCGTACTCCAGCCTTCATTGTGCATAAATAATACACCAAAATCAGCGTGTGCACTTGCAGGCGGAGTAATGATACAACCGTACATGCCGTGATGTCCTCTCGGTTCATACATAAGAACTTCGCGAAGGTGATCCAAATGCTCCATACAGTACGCGCGTCTTTCTAGCTGTGTTTCTCCTTTTATTTCTGGCACGCCGCCTGTAATAATTCGAAGCGGTTCCCCAGCTACGTGAGCATCAATTGTCGTGTACACTTTACTAACCTTCATTTCTATCTCTCCCCTATATGTTGATACTATTTTCATTGCAAATATCATGCCAACGCATAGGGTATAAAGTGAAACTTTAATCAGTGGGGGTTTTGTTCATCCCCCACTGATTATTAGTTGAACCAATCGGACGTTTACGGACAGTTGATCTCCCACCTAACTTCTTTGCTCCAACTGAATTTTGAGGTGGGAGTTTTACTGTCCGTTAACGCGGGATAAATTTGTATACATTGTTAAAAAAGCATACACTACTGTCTATTTTTTTATACACTGTCCGGAAACTATTTTATGGAACACCTTGATACAACTAGGCTTATTATTTTCAATGGAAAGTTACTTCCACCCCCAACATATACTGTTCAAAAGCAAAAAGGAAGTGATCCCATGTATTACGGAACAAAAGGCTGGTACGTAGCTGAATTAAAAAAATTAGGCGTGCGCTATCATGAAGGGCGAAAACTAGAAAGTTACCGCGGACACGTCTTACGCAATTTATTACTTGCACAACAAGAGAAATTAAAAGAACAGTAATATACTAATGTAGCGATATCGGCGATTCTCGGAATATATCAACGATTTTTTAAATATATCGGCGATTTTTTAAATATATCGACGATTCGACATGAGATATCGACTTACCGACAAATCACTCCTCCATTCTACCAACCAATCACACATCAATACAAAGCAAAAGAAGGTCACCCAAACGGGTGACCTTCTTTTCTTATTCACAAACAAGAATTTGTCTAGTAAATGATCCTTTTCTTGTAATACAGCGGTCTGTAATTTCAAATCCTGCTTCATGGATCATGTCGTCCATTGTTTCCATCGTGACAACGACTACCTTTTTAGCGATGCGGCGCGCACTTGAAAGAATGGAGAACTGGTCTTCTGGTGTTGCGTGCGTAAATAAGTCATACGGCATATCGATAATTGCAACGTCGTAGTTCTCAGTAATTTCCTCGATTGGACCTTTTGTTACTGTTCCTTCAAACCCGAAATGTGCAATGTTTTTTCTCGTTCCAAGAACGACAAGTGGATTAATATCTCTACCAACGATGTTAATCCCCATAGAAAGTGCTTCTACTACTACTGTTCCAATACCGCAGCAAGGGTCAATTGCTCGTACTCCATCTGGATTTGGTACAGCAATATTTGCAACTGATCTCGCAACACGTGTGCTAAGAGATGTCGAATAACTATGCGGTTTTTTTATGTGATGATACCAAACTGGTTCACTTTCTACATAGTGTCCAAAGTACCAGCGTCCTCCAAGAGGAACAATCCCGAATACACGCTCTGGATTACGAACATCTGCTTCTCCTTCAATATGCATACCGAGGTCGCGTTCAATGAGACGTCTTTCCCCATATTCAATTTTATTTTCTTTCCCAAGATCATTGATTTTAACGAAGATAACTTTAAATGACGCCCCCGCCAAATCAATTTGTTCCACTTGTTTTAAAATACTTTCTAAGTCGTCGCCTTCATACATAACCTCAACGCGCTCTTTTATAAACGCACTTCTACTTGGGTCAATTTTGACATCACTTTTCAAAATATTAACGTGAGACTCCGTTCCAAAGAACGAGCGCATTTCCAAATAACATAAAGCACGCTCCTCCTCGCGAAATGCATACGTATATATACATGCAGGTGTTTTACTATGATTATTCAATCTATTATCATCCTCTATATCGTTATAATTACAATACTTTTTCATATAAAATTAAATGATATCACATGCCTGAAATAAAGAGAAACGTTAATAAATAAAAGAGACTGCCATTGGCAATCTCTTTTGATGTATTAACGGAAAGAAGATACGCTATTACCCTTCGCTTCGTAATAATCTAAAATACCTTGATAAATCGCTTCCGCTGCAGCTTGTCTCTGTTTTGGTGTAGCAATTTTATCTGCATCACTTTTATTATCTACAAATGCTAATTCTGTTAATACAGCTGGCATTGTATTTTCTCTAGTTACGTATAAGTCCTGATGTCTTATACCACGATCTTTTGTTCCAAGTGCTGCTACAAGACGGTCTTGAATTTTTTGTGCTAATAACATACTGTCTTCTACATGCGGATTCGTTACTTTTGCTCTTGCTGACTGATAATATAATGTTTCTGTACCTTGTCCATTTTTCTTTTCAGAACCATTGGCATGGATACTTACAAAAATATCTCCATTATGTTCCTGTGCAAACTCTACTCGTTTTTTCAATGAATCTGTTGAGTCTACTCCTGGACGTGTATTATCTGTACGAGTGAACATCACAGTAAATGGTGCCTTTTGCTCAAATATTTTCTTTAATCGTAATGATACATCTAATACAGTTTGACTTTCTTTCTCATAATAACCAGGATTACCCGAGTCAATTCCGCCGTGACCTGGATCAATAATAATCGCTTTACCTTCTAAGAAGTTCTCTTGTTTTACTGGGTTTAATTGATTTTTATCAACCCACTGGAATCCAGCGCCTACGCGGATACGAATCCAGCTACCACTCTCTTCCATAATCGTTACTGTTTGTGCATTATATGTTCCTAGCACTTTAGAACTATGTGAAGCTGTTTCATATGCAGTAAAGTTTTGGTTAATCTTTTCTGTTTTTTCTTGTAAAGGTGTCCACTTCTCACCTTTACTTGTTACAATTTTCAACCAGCCGTCTGCTCTTTGCTCTTTCACTTCAACCATTTGTGGCTTATGCTGAACGTCAGTAATACCAGATGATAATGATGGTTGATGATATGTAATAAAGTTTCTGTTCATATACATTCTTTTTGATGTATTTGTTTTATCTTTATCAGCCATTGCAATGAACTGAGCTGCTTCTGCACGCGTTACAGTTCCTTCAGGATTCCAGCCACTTCCCGTACCCTTAGAAATCTCTAAAGCTACTAAAATATTAGCTTGTTTCTTACCCCAATGAGGTTCCAAATCTTTAAACTGTGTTGGAAGTTCTCCAATAATTTTCTTATCTAATGAGTACGCTTGTACTAACATAGATGCCATAGATGCACGGTTAATTTTGCCGAATGGATTGAAATTACCAGTACCATCTCCACTAATTGCACCTGCTTTTTCCACTGCAGCAATGTACGGTGCTGCCCAATGGCTTTGTGCATCTTTAAAAGATGGCTTTGCTTTTAAATCAATTGGTAAACCAAGAACGACTGCTAAGATTTTTGCAGCTGATCCTCTATCTACTGCTTCCGATGGAGAAAACGTTCCATCTGGCTTGCCATCAAGCGCTTTTTTTCCTACTAAATAATCAACTGATTCTTGCGCCCATGTAGGAACATCCGAAAACTTCTTCGCTGCTGCGAAACTACTTACTGGAGACGATAATAAACTTGCGGCTAAAATACCTGCCGCGACTGCACGATACTTCATAAAAAATAATACTCCTCTCGACAATCACCTTTTTATAACGCGTAATCTTAATATATAAATCTCGATAAATCCGGACAAAAAAAATTAATGCGCCTCTATTATTTTATAATACTCGAATTATGTAGTAAACCTACTTTCTTAATATTGTAAAATAAAATACAATTAATTTACTTTTTGTTAAATAAAGTCGTTCAAACTCGTTTTAAATCGACCTCCACAAAAAATAGACTACCTCTGGCAGCCTATTTCTTTTCTTACTCCGCTATCATCTCTGATAATACGTATGCATAAACAAGTGCTTCTGTATGTGCAATCGAGCTTTCATGCGTACGCTCAAATGCATGAGAAGAATCAATACCCGCTCCAATTAATGCATGTTTCACATCAAATCCAGCGTGAATCGCAGCTGATGCATCCGATCCGTAATACGGATAAATATCTACTTTATATTCGATATTGTTCGTTTTCGCAAGCTCTACTAAATGTTTACGCAGTGCATAATGATACGGACCACTAGAGTCTTTTGCACAAATAGATACTGTATATTCGTCAGATGCTTGTCCATCACCTAACGCTCCCATATCAACTGCTAAATATTCAATCGTTTCTTCTGGAATGTTAGAGTTACCACCGTATCCAATCTCTTCATTATTAGAAATTAAGAAATGAGTTGTATATGGTAATGTTACGTTTTCATCTTGTAATCTCTTAATTAATTTTAATAGAATCGCAACACTTACTTTGTCATCTAAATGACGTGATTTTATGTATCCACTCTCTGTAATTTGAACGCGCGGATCGAATGAAACGAAGTCTCCTACTTCAATTCCTAATTCGCGTACTTCATCAGCTGAAAAGACACGCTCATCAATACGAACCTCAATATTTTTCTCATCGCGTTTCGCTTCACCTGCATCTTTATATACATGCACAGATGTTTGATGCATTAAAATCGTCCCTGTATACGTCTTACCACTTGATGTTTCAATTTCGCAATATTCCCCTTCTACAGAGTTCCAGCGAAATCCACCAATCATAGAAAGACTTAGACGACCGTCAGGCTTAATTTCTTTCACCATCGCACCTAACGTATCAACGTGTGCTGTTAATAAACGGTGCTGTGCATCATTTTTCCCTTTTACCGTTAAAATAAGAGCGCCTTTATTGTTACGCTTCGTTTCTACGTTCCACTCACTTACATAGTTTTCAATAAAACGAATGATTTTCTCTGTATTTCCAGACGGACTTGGAATAGAGACAAGCTCCTTAATAAGTTCCATCGTTTCTTTCGCATGATATGCCATTGTTGTTTCCTCCTCATTTTTTCTACTATTTAGTATACAAAATTTGCTAGAAAACCTCTACTCATATAGCTTAATTTTCTAAATTGCGGTAAAATTCTTTTAGTATACAAAAGGAGGTATAAAATATGAATATATCAAAAAAATATATATACATTGCACTCATTTGGTTTTTAGCATCCTTATTTTGTTTACAAGTTTCTTATGCAGTTCACACTACTACTTCTATTACAATTGGCTGGGTATTAACAGCTATCTTCTTCATTATTAGTTTAATTGCAACAAAAAAGCATAGCGTTACTCACTAACGCTATGCTTTCCCTACGAAACTATTCTTCTGACACATCTAATAAATAAATGCCTCTTTCAAACCCACCGCGCTCTATTTCTTTTTGCTTTCGTAAACGCTCTACATCTTCAATTGTTGCACCTTCTGCACGCGCTAATGAGATGATGACTTCCAGTGCATCTGCAAGAGAATCAAGCGCATGTTCACGCTCTTTCATGGAAGCAAATTCACGAATTTCTTCCGTTCCAATTTTCGCTAAAGCTTGTATGTATGCGTGTCCTGTTAATTTTTGTGCTGTATATGTTTTTCCAGACATCAAAATCTTCTCTGGAACACGGTCTCTTACTAACTTGTTATATGCTGACATCATTCATCCTCCTATGTTTAATAACAACCGAGCTCTGCTTTATAGAAAAACCATTTTTTCTTCACGCACGCACTAAGCATATCAATTCCTGATCCATGCGCCCTTACGTGAGGAAAGAAATAGTGCTCTGATTCTTCTTCCTTACCATATAAAGTTTGGTACTCATCTGGAATTGCTTCTTTTTTCACATCTTTTTCTTTCGTCACCTCGCCAGAAAACGCAACGCTTGGATGTCCTTCAAAAAACAAAGCAGTCCGTACCGCCATAGATGGTGTACTATGCAACGCATAATATGCTATGACAATTATGCCGATAACACCGATAATTTTCTTCATATATTACTCCTTAAAAAAAGTGCTAACACAATTATACTAAAATGTGTTAGCACTTTCTCCCCTTTGCCTTAAATTAACCGGCAGTAAAACTACCATTCATTCAAATTTCACTTTATTCCCCTTTAAATGCTGGCAAACGTTTTTCTAAAAATGCAGCAATGCCTTCTTTATGATCCGCTGTTTGTCTCATCGCATATTGGCCGCGTTTTTCAAGCTGCAATGTTTGTTCTAAATTAGAGCGATTTACTTCACATAAAATTTGCTTCGTTTGAATCATCGCTTTAATCGGCTTTTGTGACCATTCACTAATTTTTTGCTTCACAGCCGTTTGGAAATCCTCGCCGCTTACTTCATCAATTAAGCCGATATCAAGCGCTTCTGTTGCTGATAATTTCTTTCCTTCCCAAATAATTTGCTTCGTCATATTTTCACCGACGCGCTTTTGAAGGAAGAAATGGCCGCCACCATCTGGAATTAAAGCGATTCCAATAAAGTTCATCGCAATAACAGATGATATATCTGCCATCACATAGTCAGCTGTTAATGCAATACTTAATCCAAGACCAGCAGTTGGTCCATGAATCGCACTAATAACAAGCTTCGGCATCGTATATAAAGTTACAACAACTTCAGAAATATTATTCATAATACCATCAAACTTGCTTTCATCATTACTTGAAAGCATCGATTTAATATCTCCACCCGCAGAAAAACCACGGCCGTTCCCGCATAACACAACAATGTGTGCAGAACTCTCCGCTACTTCTTTCAGTTTTTGTAATAACTCTTTTAACGTTGGCTCATCTAATGCATTTAACACCTCTGGGCGATTGACCATAACCGTTGCAACGCGCCCTTCATATTTCACAACAACAGATTCTGTTTTACTTGTTACTTCCATTATATACCCCTCTTTTCTACATAAAGTGAAACTTTAATCAGTGGGGGTTTTCTTCATCCCCCACTGATTATTAGTTGAACCAATCGGACTTTTATGGGCAGTTGATCCCCTACCTAACTTCTTTGCTTTCGCTGCATTTTGAGGTGGGGATCTTACTGCCCATTAAAGTGGGATAAAGATTATACTTATATAATTATAGAAAGGAGTTGAAAAACCCTTCTTTTTTCTTAATTTTCTGTCTAATAATCTCAGAATTTGTATAGAACCCTGCATAAAACATACAATTCCGTTAAAAAATATAGCAATTAAAGTCGGTTTATCGCCTCTCCTCATCTATTTACCATTACAATGAAATGGTGTATTCTTAAGTTTGATATAAAAAATCAAATATAGAAATTCATTTTCCTTCCTATTATATATAGAAGTGCTGAAATAAAGGAATGAAGAAATGGAGGCACATATGGTTACTAAGTTAAAACAGACGGATAACTACTTCCCGCATTTCCTACTGCTATTCATTGTGTTTCAACCAATTTTAGATTTATTAACGTCTTTTTCAATCTATGTATTACACATGAGCGCAACAGTCGGAATCGTAGTCCGTTTTGCCTTTATGCTTCTTGCATTAGGTTATCTACTTCTTCATCATAAACAACAAGGCGCGAAAAAGTATATTCTTTATTTATGTCTCTTTGGCATCGTACTCGCAATCGGCCTTGTGAATAATTTAATGGTCAAATCTCCAGTTTCATTTGGAGAAGAAGTGAAATTTATTTTGAAAAGTGTATATCCAATTGTACTACTGTTTGGATATATTATCGCACTAAAAGAATTAAAAAATAACGAATATGCGTTTCATAAAATCATTACGTATTTCTTATATGCAACGTTAATATTAAGCATTTCAATCATCGCGGCTATGGCAACTGGTACAGATTTCCCAAGCTATCCAAACTCAAAGATCGGTTCAAGAGGATGGTTCTTTGCTGGAAATGATTTAAGTTCCATTTTCGCAATTATGTTCCCAATCGTTGTCTTATACTCGGTTCATAAAACAACTTCTTTCTCAAAAGCGTATTACTGGATTCCAACTGTACTTGCGATGTATGCAAGCATTATGATTGGAACAAAAGTAGGCTATGGTGCCATCGTTATTACACTTGGTATCGCCCTTTTCTTCCTATTCATTGAATATATGATTCATCGTAAAAAAGAAGGAAAAGGATTCACATATCTTGTAAACACAATTGTTGCTGCTGTCGTATTAGGAGGGTTACTCGTACTTACACCGCAAACTCCTATCGCAAAAAACATGAGCATCCATTTACAAATATATGAATACAAAAAATCAGTACAAGAAGAAAAAGACCGAAAAGAAGGAAAAGTAGTCACAGAAGAAGAACATAAAGAAGGCGAACTAACAGACTCTGAAATGAAGAGTTTAATTTACAGTGATCGCGACAAATTTTTAAAAGTATATAAACAATACTATAAAGAAGCACCACTATCTCAAAAACTATTTGGAATGGGCTACGCTGGTAACTATACAACGAAAATGAAGTTAGTCGAAATGGATTTCCACGACCTATTCTTCGCATTCGGAATTGTCGGCTTCCTTATGTACTTACTGCCGCTTCTTTATTTCGGTATAAAAATATTCATTCGCTTAATCACAAACTTCAAGAAACTATTTAGCGTAAAACATATGCTACTAGCTAGCACACTCGTCTTATCGCTCGGTATCGGCTTTATGTCTGGACACGTATTAACAGCACCAGCCGTTAGCATTTTCTTTGTTGTGATACTTGCTTACTTAATTGTTGATTTAGAAATAGAATAAAAGAAGCAGCATCCATCTGGATGCTGCTTCTTTTCTATTCCAATCCTTTACCGCCTCTAGCATTCAAAGCACTCATTCTTTCTGCTCCAGTAATCATTGGTTTTGCTCGCTTTATTAAATTTTGTGTAGACTCTAACATTAAAGATGCTTTATGTGCTTCTTCATTACTCCATACTTCAAAAACATATACAGCATTCGGCTCTTCATCAGAAGTACTTACAATATACACCTCACAACTATGAAGTGAGTTCATCGATTCCGCCGCCTCTAGCAAAATATTCGTTAATTCTTCCCGGTTACTTTCCTCAACAATAAACTTACCGTACAATCCGAATTTACTCATTCTTCTCCCCCCTAATTATGCCTCTCCCCTTATCCAAACTAATATTTCTACACCAACATTTATGTTTCCTGTAAAAAAAGACCGAATCACATTATGATTCAGTCTTTTTTACAAAACTATTCTTTCTATTGAAAAGACGCCCGAATTTCCTCCAGCACCTCATCAATATTGTCCTTCGTAATAACAATACCGAAATCTTTCGGCACAGTACTATCTTCTTCATTTACAACTTTATGTGCAATCATCTTCCCGATTTCTGGTCTGAAATGATGTCCATCCATATAGTTATCTAAATTCTTTGTTACTGAATTTAAATACATGAAATGATGTACTTCTCCAAATACATCGACAGCATCATGGAGCCATCTTTTATAATCTTCCCATCGTCCTGATTGAATCATCGTACGGAACAATGGCTCTGAAACAGGCGTTGTAAAAATATAAAACTTTGCATTCGGATTATGGGATTTTACAGTACCCAATATTTCCTTCATATTTTGATAATCATAATTCCCGCCATAAATCTCTCTACTAAATTTATCTACTTGCGCGGCAATTTGTGCATCCCGTTCTTCCTTCGTATACTCACGCATCGATTTTACATTATCACGATTATATACATCGATAGTCTTATTGTGATGAATGGAGTTTTGAATTGTATTTCGGGAATATGTAATCCCATCCATACTCACGTACGATTTAATTGGATATAGTAAGCTTTGCGCCTCCTTAATATACACTTCTGGTTTATCAAAACCGATTTCTCTATTTTTGTTCGTTCCAAGGAAATCTAAACCAATCACAATAGAAGATAGTTCACTACCTTTTCGCTCTTTTGCATATTCAATGTACGCATCATATTCACGCGGATCTGTACTACTTACCGCATAATTAAATGCGTTTAATCCCGTAAAATCATTTTCATTGATAAACGTTGTTCTACTACTTCCAAGTATAACGCCATCATATGTAAACTGACGATATGTTATATAATTCGTTTTTTGTTGCCTCTCATTAAACCCAAACTGAACATCATTCCACTTATTTTTATGCGAGAATAACCAAAGCGAATCTGCATAGCCATTAAATATTCCAACACCTGCAAGTGGAACAAAAACACATACAAAAACGAAAATAAGCCACTGTTTGTTTTTCATATTCTCCACCTAGAAATTAAAGTATAAAAACTCACTAATACTCGTTAAATGCAACACACTATACACAAGTAATATTGCAGTAAATAACGCCGTCCATACTGTCGGACGGAATGAGTCTTTTAACTGAATTGAATTTTTTAAGAAGAAACTAATACATACTGCTCCGAAAATGTACGCAACTATTTTCGTATCTAATAATGAAACATGATATGCTTCAGTAAATGAAACACCGTACTCTTTTAAAAATTGTAGTTTCTCCATAATAAATACTGGGAACACGCTATTTGCTAGTTCGAATCCATTAAACCCAAACATTCCTTTTAACACTTTCACCGCATCATGCATCGATGTTGCTCTAAAGAATACCCACGTTATATTAATGAAGAAAAACGTTACGAGCCATCCTGCCCAGGCCGGCATGCGACCTCCTGCTTTATTCCACAGACGATGAATGACAGAAGCTAATCCGTGCAGGAATCCCCAGAAAATAAACGTCCAACCCGCTCCATGCCAGAGTCCACTTATTAAGAAAACAATCATAATATTGACGTATGTACGCGTAATTCCTTTTCTATTTCCACCAAGAGAAATGTACACATATTTCGTTAAAAACTGGCTTAATGTCATATGCCAGCGATGCCAAAAATCTTGTATACTCACCGCTTTATAAGGGGAATTAAAGTTTTGAGGCAATTTAATATTAAACATTAACGCAATCCCAATCGCCATATCGCTATATCCACTGAAATCAAAGTACAACTGGAATGTAAACGCTAATGAGGAAAGCCACGCTTCAACAAATGTTAGCGACTGCTGTACATCAAACCCTTCTCGTACAACGGGAGATAACACATCTGCAATCCCTACCTTTTTGAAAATACCGATGGCAAATACAAAAATACCGAGAACGATATAATTTGATTGCCAACGCTTTTTACTACGATCAGCAAACTGCGGCATAATTTGCGCATGGTGCACAATTGGCCCTGCAATAAGTTGCGGGAAAAATGTTACGAACAGAGCGTAATCAAGAAAATGACATGCCTCCGTTTCCCCACGATACGTATCTACTAAAAACGCAATCTTTTGGAATGTATAGAAACTAATCGCAAGCGGTAACGTTAATGATAGTAATGTAAAATGACTTCCAAATAACGAATTCACATTTTGTAAAAAGAAATCATAGTACTTGAAATAACTAAGCATTCCTATATTAAATATTAAGCCTACTGTTAAAAGGAGTTTGCTCTTATACTTCACGAGCCTCATTCCGATAAAGTAGTTCACAATGAGCGATATTAACATAAGCGGCAAATATTTTATATTCCAATAACTATAGAAAAATAAAGATGCTGCCACAAGCCAAACTTTCGCTAAAGTAGTTTGTCCAAATTTATTTAATAGAAAATATAAAAGAAATGCTATCGGTAAAAATAAAAAAATAAACTCAAACGAGTTAAATAACACACCATCTCTTCCCTTCTAAACAAATCACACCTTATTCATCTTATCTTATCCAGATAGCGAGTGTCAAAAGGATTCCATACCGCTTTCCTTCTATTATATAGAATAATTATTTTAATCGAATTATTAACATGATAAAATATTAAAGGCATCATTATATAAAAGAATATATAATAGATATGTCGGTTTTTTGCACGAAATGTATTTCGAAAAAGTGAGGAGAGTCCTTTGGTATTTAGTAGTTCGATTTTCTTATTTATCTTTTTACCTCTCGTATTATTTTGCTATTTTATAGTGCGTGCCGAGCTACGTAATTTCGTATTACTTGCATTTAGTTTAATTTTCTATGCATGGGGCGAACCACGTTTCGTTCTTTTAATGCTCTTTTCCATCGCATTAAACTACTGCTTTGGCCTACTCGTGCATCATTATGATAAACGAAAAAATATGAAAGTCACATTCTTAATTATGGCTGTGGTCGGAAATATTTTATTACTGTCTTATTTTAAATATATTTCATTTTTCACAGACATTTTAAACAACGTATTGCATTTATCTATTCATGTGGAACCTATTCCACTACCAATTGGAATTTCATTTTATACATTCCAAGCGATGTCCTATGTCATCGATATATACCGTAAAGATGGGGATGTTCAAAAAAATCCACTTAACTTAGCGCTATATATATCTATTTTCCCTCAGCTTATTGCTGGACCAATTGTTCGTTACAATATCGTCGCTGAGCAAATTAAAACGCGTATCCATTCTTTTGAACGATTCACAGAAGGTATTCAAATTTTCGTTCTCGGACTAGCAAAAAAAATATTAATCGCCAACCAAGTAGGTTTTGTAGCCGATAAAATATTTGCCTTACCACCATCTGAAATAAGTGTTGGAACGGCATGGATTGGTATTATCGCCTACACCCTGCAAATTTATTTCGATTTCTCAGGGTACTCTGATATGGCAATCGGAATTGGAAAAATGTTCGGATTTGATTTCCCGAAAAACTTCCACTATCCGTACATCTCTAAATCTATTTCAGAGTTTTGGAGAAGATGGCATATTACACTTGGTTCTTGGTTCCGCGATTACATATATATCCCGCTCGGCGGAAACCGCGTTTCAAAACTAGCGAATTATCGTAACCTCTTCATCGTATGGGGATTAACTGGTTTATGGCACGGGGCGAGTTGGACATTTATCGCCTGGGGCTTATATTACGGCTTTATTATTTCAATTGAAAAAGCCGGATTCGAAAAAATATTAAACAAACTATGGAAACCGCTGCAACATGCATACGTATTATTCATCGTTATGATTGGCTGGGTCTTCTTCCGAGCTGACAACTTCGCTTACTCTTTCCAATATTTAAAAGCGATGTTCGGCATAGGAGGACAATCTTTCATTGATGACAATACTATGCTATACGTACATGAATACATTATCGTATTTCTCATTGCCTTTATCGCAGCGACACCAATTTTAAAACGAATAAAAAACATACTAGAACTTGCGCCAAAAACGTATATGTTCATGATGCAAATTGTACGTCCTATATTATTACTATCATTATTTATGATTTCGGTTATGTACTTGATTAACTCAACATATAATCCATTTATTTATTTCAGGTTTTAACTTATCCCGCATTAATGGGCAGTAAGACCCCCACCTCAAAATTCAGCGAAAACAAAGAAGTTAGGTGGGAATCAACTGCCCGTAAAAGCCCGATTGGTTCAACTAATAATCAGTGGGGGATTCCCCCCACTGATTAAAGTTTCACTTTATGTAGGAAGGAAAAGTTACTATGAAAAAATTGGGAAACCTCATCCTATTAATCGGTTTTCTCACCATTATCTTTTCATTTGGCATATTATCGTTACTCAAAACAGACCGAGCCATTTCACCAGTTGAAAATCGACCGCTCGCTCAAAAACCAGCAATGACGAAAGAAGCTCTCCTAACTGGTAGCTTCTTTAAAGATTTTGAAACATACACAAATGATCAACTAATCGGACGAGATGAATTTATTAAAAGCTATACAATTGCCCAAATTAATATGGGCAAATCTCTCATTAACGACATTATTTTGACTGATGATAAATGGCTCCTAAAAAATCCAGCGTGGACGAAAAAATATAATGAAATTGACCAATCCATGCCCGCTATAAAAGACTTATCTCAGTTTTCAAAAGAACAAAACGTTGAGTTTTACTTTGCTTTACCACCGTCAAAAACGAATGCTTTATCATTTAAATTACCTTCTCATATTTATACATATGCACAGGACAATTTAAATTACTTTCTAAAAAAACTTCCTGCTGACGTAAAGCCAATAAAACTGATGGAGCAATTTAAAAAGAACTATACGAACGAAGAAATACAGGACATGTATTTCAAAACAGATCATCATTGGAATATGGATGGTGCCTTCTTAGGCTACCAATATATAATGAACACAATCGGGCAACAATCTTCTATATATAAAGGAAAAGAAATAAAAAAAGAAGACTACACTCGTACATGTGCGCAAAATAAGCATTTAGTCGGTAGCTTCAACAACCAACTATACCAACTCATCGATGCAACAGGTGAAAAATTGTGCTACTACACACCGAAAGACGGTTTCAACTTCACAAGCGTAACCGCAAAAGATGTGACAGGTACTGTTCATCAAAACTTAGATAGCATATACGGCGTAGAAAAACAAAAAGATACAACATCATACGCAGGTTATTACACAGACGACTATCCAGAAATCGTCTTTGAAAATAACAATGCACCAAATGAAGTACGCGCCTTAGTCCTAAAAGACTCATTCGCAAACGCAATCGTGCCACACTTAGCACAAAGCTTTAAACATACGTCCATCCTTGACCTGCGTCACTATCACGAAAAAGATGTATATCAATACATTAAAGACAACAACATTAACATGGTATTGTTCGTGTATAGTGATTCAAATTTGAGTGGGGATATGTTTAAATTTAAGAAATAACTATTAAAAATAGGTGTCTTTAGAAGATTCTAAAGACACCTATTTTTTCAGAACAAAAAACAATCCTCATGTCACAATGACATGAGGATTGTAAATCTAATCATTAGATTTTTTCTTTAATAACGTTGATTGTTACAGCTTTTGTACCATACTCAGTAGTTGGTGCTACTCTATCTTTCATTACTTTAAAGATTACTGTACCTTTATCTCCAAATGCAGTTGTTACACCTTTGAAGACGTCGTTTTTCTTAGTAGCAGTTTCATCAGTTAAGAAGTTGAATAATTCATTTCCTTCTTTAGAAACTGTATCATTTGATTTAACAGCTGTTACATAACCAAGCACAACATCGTTACCGTCGAATGTAGCATTGTCGTTACGATCTAGGTAAACTTTACCTTGCTCTGTACCTTCAGCATCAACGATACGTACTTTATGTTCTGTTGAGATGTTTAATTTGATGCCATTTAGAACATCATCTTTATCACTCTTCACAACGTCTAGTACTCTGTCGATATCAACTTTACGGTTTTCAAATTGCTCAACTTCTACATCTTTAAATTTAACAGATGTAATTTGGATATTTTCTTGTGTAACAGTAATTGTTGCGTGTCCAGCTGTAGCGCCATCTTTCGTTAAGATAACATCTGTAACACCAGCTGTTTTACCTGTTACTTTTAATGTTTTCCCTTCAATTTTAGCTGAAGCGATAGCATCATTACCTACTCTAAACTCATATCCTGCTAAATCAGCTGCATCAGCATATACGCCTTCAGTAGTGTAATTAGATAATTGATATGCTACTGTATTTCCAGCACCAAGTGTAGTGTCAGCAGCTTCACCTTTTTGACCAGCTTTAGAAACAAGCTCTAAGCGTGGAGCTTCATGACCGATATTGCTCTTCGTAACTTCAACATGAAGTGATCCGTAGCCTTCACCACTTGCATTTGGATTTTGGAAGTGGATTGTACCAGCTCCAACTTTTGCACCTTTAACTTTAATTGAAGATGTACCGATAGAACCTTCATTTGTTGTAGTAACATCTAATTCAGCTACAACGCCTGTTTGTGGGAATACTTCTTTAATAGCACCAGTATTTGCACCAAATGGATCGCCGTATTGGTCAGTCGTTACGAATGTTACTGGTAACTCTTTACCATCTACAACTTTTAATTGATCTGGATTAGCTTTTACAGTTGTAAGTTTACGAGTATCCGTTTTTACAACGAAATCAAATGTTTTTGTTACATCGCCAACTTTAACTGTAAGTGTTGCAGAACCAGCTGCTTCAGCTTTAATTTCACCATTTTTAACAGAGATAACACCTGGATTAGATGATTTTAGGCTAATCGCGCTAGGATCAACAACTTTGTTTTCTTTGTTAATTTGAGCAACAACTTTGTGGATACCAGCTTTTTCACCAGCAACTAAAGTTTTGCTGTTTAATGTGAAGTCTGTTCCACTTAAAGCTTTAGCGTAATTCACACCAGCTTTATCTGTATCTACTGCAAATACAACATCTTTAATTGCAGTTGCTTCTGCATCAAGGTTTTTCACTTCGATAATACCAGTGTTAGAAACTGTGATGCCGCCACGTTTCGTAACTTGTACTTCCACTTTGTATTTACCTTCATCGATACCAACTGCTAGTTTACCAGTTTTTGACTCTGCAGTGCCACCTTCAAAGATGTTTGCTGGAGTGCCATCTAATTTATTCGCAACAAATTTCACATCATGACCAGCGATATCTAAATACTCGATATCAGCGTTATCTTTTTCTTCATTTAATTTGAAGACAACTGCTTGATCTGCACGGTCGTCATCAAATGTAAGTTGTTCTACGCGTAATTTTTTCACTTCGTATACATACTTCACAATAAATGTATTGCCTTTTACTTTAACAGGAAGCTCTTTATTTGGAGCAATTTTTCCACTTAATGTTACAACTGCAGATTTCCCATCTTTACTCGCTTCAAGTGCAATTGCTTTATTTCCTTCAAGCGTAACATCTTCAGCTGTAAGCTTGTTTAATCCTGTACCAGTTAACGTTAATTGTGTTGGCTCAGTAGCAGCAACGTTTGTTACTTTCGCATCACTGTTCTCTGGTTTTGCATATTTTTTATCTGTTAATGCGATAAATTGAGCTGCTTCTGCACGAGATACAGATTTATTTGGCTCCCATTTACCACCAGTACCTACAGAGATTCCAAGGTTAACTAGGATGTTAGCTTTCTCTTCACCCCAATGTCCTCTTAAATCATCAAATTTTGTAACTAATGTGCCATCTACTTTTTCTTTTAAGTTATAAGCACCTACTAGCATAGACGCGAAAGAAGCGCGGTCAATCTTTCCTTCAGGATAGAAATTATCTTTACCGTCACCTTTAACGATACCAGCTTTTTCAACTGCTGCGATATATTTAGCAGCCCATGTATTTTTAGCATCTTTGAAAGAAGGTTGCGCATTGTCATCAACTGGTAAATTTAAAATTTTAGTGAAGATAACAGCTGCAGAAGAACGATCGATTGTCTCATCTGGAGCATATGTACCGTCTGGCTTACCTGCAATTGCACCTTTTTCTACTAAGTAATAAACTGATTCTTTAGACCAGTGGTTTTCTACGTCTGGGAATGTTTTACCTGCTGCTGCTACTGGAGCGACAATTCCTGCTACCATTGCTGCTGTCATCGTACCTGCGATTACTTTTTTGTAAGAGTTAGTCTTTGCCATTTTATAAATTTCCTCCTTCAGGAATATGCTACTAGTTTCATATCATATTAAATTTGAAAACTAGCTAGTTAGAAAAACCATAAAACAATAAAAACACAAACAAAAATACTATAATGAAAAGTAGTTCACATAATAAAATGATACAAACCGCTAAATGTAAATATAAGGTTTAAATACCATTTTTTGAAACAAGTTCATCATACTATACAAAACCATTCGTTATCAAGAACTTTCTCAAAAGAAGATTCGACACATTCTGATAATTCAGTCTTTTAATCGTATTATTTTTATATTAATAATACTCAAATATAGAAATAAACAAACTGTTTTCCTATAAACCACTCTCACTGCGCTTCGTATATTTTTCATATCGAATACACAATTGGAATTATAGCACATATTTCCACTTCATCACCTAAATATTTTTTACAATAAATACAATTTTCAGACTACATTCGACTAAAATGATTGCATTTCGACATTTTTTTCTTCTTTTCGAAGGTTTTTTTAACAGGAAAAGGTGTGAATTTACAAATAATTTACATATCGGTGGGATATTCTTCTACTTTTGAAAGCGTTTTCGATTTATTTCTCAATACAACTAACTACTAATCTGCAAAATATGATCTACATTTCAGAGCTCCTTTTATATAAAAAATTAGATAAAAAAGAGCCCACATGTTGTGGACTCTTTCTATTGAAATAAATTTTAATTAGCGAGTTACTGTTACTGGTTTGAAAGCAACAAGTGCATTTCCTGCTTTGTCAGTAGTTTTGAACTCATATTTAGCATTATTTTCTAACTCTGTAGCTTTTACTGTTACTGTACCAGTTGCTAAGTTAACATCTGTTGGAGCTGTTACTTTAAGAACTACGTCTTTAGCAGCTTCTGCATTTTCGTCAGCTTTTGCTACAGTTAATTCTACACCGTTTAAATCAACTGTGAAGTCAGCTGTATTAACGTTTACAGCTTCAGAGAATGTTAAAGTGATTTCTTTAGCATTAACTTTTGTAATTTTAGCTGATTTGAATTCAGGAGCTTTTGTATCTACAACATTTAATAATGAGTTTGTTGTACCCATTTTTACTCCAGATTTGTTTGCAACGTTAGATACTGTGAACTTCACTGTTTCTGACTTTTCGAAAGTGAATGTTTTTGGAAGTTCGATAGTTGCTGTTGTTTTTGTTACTTCTTTTCCTTCTACTGTTACTTTTTCATTAGCTAGAGTAATTAAAGTACCTTCTGGTAATTTAGCACCACCTAATGTGTAGTTGTTAACGTTAGAAGCAGATTCTGCAACTTGGCCACCTTTTACTTCTTTATCAAATTTCACTTTGATTTCGTTAGCATTTTTATCGAATACAACTTCTCCCTCTACTTTTGGAGCTACTTTATCTGTTTCTTTTTCAGCTTCTTTTTCTACAACTTTTACTTCTTTAGTAAATGCTACAGATTCATTACCAGCTGCATCTTTTACAAAACCTTTTGTAGCAGCAACTTTGTAGTTACCTTTTGATGGGAATGTTAGTGTAATACCTTTTTTATTATCTTTAGCTGCTGGTGCAACAGTTACATTAGCAGTTACATCTTCACTTGTATCTAAGTTAATTACACGAAGTTTTCCGTCTTGTGCAGTTACTTCTTTGTCAAAAGTGAATGTCGCTGCTTTATCTTGATCAGCCTCAACTTTTACGAAGTTAGGAGCTACAACGTCTTTTGAAACTTTTACTGCTTTAGATACTTTAGAACCTACGTTGTTAGCTAAATCTTTGTAGCCAACAAACTCAACTGTAAGATCTGTAGCAGTTTCTTTTTCTTTAAGAGCGCCTGTTACTTCAATAACTGCCTTTGTTTTATCTTGAGGATCAACAGCAATTGTAGATTTTAATCCTTCTTTACCTTTTTTAACTACAACTGTTCCTTGACCATTATTAGCAAGTTCTTCTGAGAAAGTAACTTCTAATGTTGCGTTTCCTTCAGCAGTAATTTCTTTAACTTTAACATCTTTAACTTCTGGAGCTGTAGTGTCTTTTTCTACTTTGTAAGTAGCTTTACCTTCGTACATTTCCATAGTGTTGTTAACTAAATCTGTAGCACCCGTTACGATGATTGAGAATTCTTTACCATTTTCAAGGTTTAAAGCGTTAGTAGAAGTGAACGTATTGTTTTCCACTTTACCTTCAACTTTTTGACCGTTAACTACTACAGTTGCACCTTTTGCTTCATTTAATTTTTCACTGAATACAACTTTAAGTTTTCCATCTGGAGTAGATACTGTAGATACAGTTGGAGCTACTTCATCGTTAAAGAAGATAACTTCTAATGCTTTTGGGATTGCTTTGCCTTCAGCAGTTTTTAAGCCGTCAACAGTTACAACATAAGCATTGTTATTTTTAAGCATAGCAGCATCTTCTAAAGTTAAGATTACAGATTTTTTGTCTTCACCGATTTTTGCTGCAACTTTTACTGGGTTGTCGCCTTGAGAAATTGTGAATGTCGCTTTCTCCACATCTTCTGCTTTCACTGTAGCGCCAAGTTTAACTTCGATTTCTTTAGCGTTTACTGCTTTAATAGACTCAACTTTAGCTTCTTCTTTTTGTCCGAACTGCTTGTCAGTCATAGCAATAAATTGAGCTGCTTCTGCTTTAGTTACAGATTTATTTGGCTCCCATTTGTCGCCAGTACCAACAGAGATTCCTAATTTAACTAGGATGTTAGCTTTATCTTTACCCCAGCTATCTTTTAAATCATCGAATTTAGTTTCTAGAGGACCGTTTACTTTAGTATCTAATTTGTAAGCTTCTACAAGAAGAGATGCCATAGAAACGCGGTCGATTTTTCCAGTTGGATCGAATTTGCCTTCGCCTTTACCTTTAACAACGCCAGCTTTTTCTACAGCTGCGATGAATGGAGTGTACCATTGTCCTTGAGAATCACCGAATGATGGTTTAGCATCTTTATCGATTGGTAAGTTTAAGATTTGAGCCATCATTGTAGCTGCTTCTGCACGAGTGATTTCTTTTTCAGGCTCGAACATTCCTTTGTCGTTACCTTTTACTGCGCCTTTTTCTACTAAGTAGTTAATAGACTCTTCTCCCCAGAATTTTTCTGGAACGTCTGGGAATGTTTTACCTGCTGCTGCTACTGGAGAAACAACACCTGCTACCATTGCTGCTGTCATTGTACCAGCGATTACTTTTTTGTAAGAGTTAGTCTTTGCCATTTTATATATTTCCTCCTTAGGAATGTAATACTAGTTCCATAAGTTTTTAAATAGATATTCTATTTATTTTTGAAACTAGTAGATATAAATGTGGTTAAAGTATTCTTTGTATAGAATCACAAAGAAAGTATACACCATTTTTATCCAATCGAAAATCTGAAATTCGACAAAAAAGTGAATTTTCGCAATTCTAAACGATCGCTTTTTCGACTTATATTTTAAAAATCCAGATTATAAAATCAGAATATTTTAAACAGAAAGAAAAACGCGTCAGAATTACGTTTCAAATAATTTTCTCATAACCATTTACAACTATAGCAGAAAAACGTTTCCAATTTCAATATTTAACTATGAAGATATTACGACATTAATCGACAGTTTATTTTTATGTAATTCGACATTTTTCTTACCTTCTCATTTTTCGAAATTACCATACCTATTTTCTTATAATTTACTAAGTAAAACGCCGAATTCTAACATTCCCTATATATTAATGTTAGGATTATTAAACATACATCTTATCCCTCAAACTTCTTTTTTTATGAGCATACATTTAAAATCACTTATGTAATTCGACATTTTTCTACAAATGTTTCTTTTCTTTCGACATTTTCTTTTTTTCAAAAAATAAAAAAGAGGATGTCCTCTTAAATTAAGATTACATTCCTCTTTTTTCAAACTCTTTTGAATTCAAGTCACTTATGATGTAGCGAGACGCTGTTGAAATTTGTTCTCGCAATTCTTCTACTCTTTGTTCCAATGTTGCTTGTACATATTCTTTTTGTTCTAGTTGCTTCGTTGCCACATTATACAAAGTTTCAGCCGTCCAGTCACCATCTACGTTTCCGATAATCGGCTGATTTACTTGTTGTAAAAATGAATCGATCTTTGGATCATACGAAATACCGACCATAGGAATATTAGCAACCGCAGATAATATGAGCGCATGAAGTCTCATCCCTATTAGAAGCGAACATTCCGACAAAATTGCAATCTTCTCATGGATATCCAGCTTATAAGGAAGCATGTGAGCTTCTTCTCCCATTAAGTTAATAATATCGCGTGATGCATTTTGATCAAAAGGTCCATGCATTGGTACGAATAAAATATGGTATCCATCACGCTTAAATTTTTTCAGCGTATCTGCTAGCTTCTTCATATAATCTTCTTTCGCATCCCAATATCTCACACTAACTGCAATTACTTTCCCTTGAATCGAATGTTTTTGCAGCCAATCCGATTTCATTCCTTCTGGTTGACATGCCAATACTGGATCTGGAACTAGTTCGATATCTTTCTTAATACCCATATCTTTTAAATACAAAAATGAATCTTCATCACGAACTGATATATATGCCGCTTTTGATACTTGCCATTTCACTAATAAACGATTTTGTTTTTTCGTAATTGGACCAATTCCTTGCGCATAAATATAATACGGCTTCTTCAAAAAACGAGCAATCCGCATAATACCTGTATAGTACAAAATACTTTTAATACTCGTTTTATCTTGAAGGAGACTTCCCCCTCCGCTAATTAAACCATTACTTTTCTTTATTTCCTTATAAATTGCTCTTATATCCCAGCGATTTACTGCCTCTACACCGTACATTTTTCTTGTATAGTCGGGGTCATTCGAAAGTACAACAAGCTCAAGAGTAGGATCCTCTTCATGTAGCGCTTTAATAATTGATTGCAAAATTGCTTCGTCCCCAACATTATAAAAACCATAATATCCTGATAAAACTAACCGCACTCTTAATCTCCTCCAACATTTCGCAATCAACTTTTTGTCATTCAACAAATTGCTATCAACTCTTTAATAAGAAAAGTTGGATAACTTCAAATTGATTTCTTTCACAAACATATACATAACCATACTCATTTATAAACAAATTTACTTACGCAAAAATGGAATTTGCTTTTTGGATATCCAGTTCAACTTTAATGCGCATATGCCATATATGAACAAGGCCACACAAAATGCTAAACCACTATATATTACTGCAATAAGTCTAGAATCTACAACATTTATTACAGTAGATGTGAAATATAACCCTATACCTACTATACTAGATACTCCAATTACAGCAAAAAATCTTCCCATTCGAATCGAATAAGCCAATTCTTTTCGAATGTATATATAATTTACGATACAAATCATGATATATATGATAAGTGTACTATAAGCCGCACCAGTTATGCCAAATTGACTTACGAGTACTATATTTAATATGACTTTTACAAAACTCGCTCCAACAACTATCCACGCCGCTTGCTTAGAACGATTAATTCCTTGCAAAATTCCTATTGATAATACCATAAGTGATGTGAAATACGAACTACCAATTAAAATAGCTAACATGCCGCTCCCTTTCGCATCTGTAAACAACCCAACATTTAACGGGACTGTAAGTGCCATGAGCCAGATTGTTATCGGCGTTGTTAAAACATGAGCAAGCTCATTTGTTCGTTCAATTGTGTGTTTTGCTAACGCTATATCTTTCTTTGTTAATGCAGCAGTTAACAATGGGATTAACGGAAATACCATCGCACTTGCAAACACAACAATTAATTGTGTAAACGCAAAGCCACGACTATATATACCAAATTGTTCTTGAATCGTTGCAGTGGATTCATGTAGCATATGTGGAATCGTTACAGAATCAACTAAATTTAACACTGGCATTGATAATGCCCCAATTGCAATTGGAATCGAAACCTGAAGTATCTTTTTTGCATTATCTTTAAAGTCTTGCAGTGAATATGTATTACTTTTATAACGATATATACTTTTTACATACTTCAATCTCAAATAAATAAGTGACGTAATTACCCCAAGGCAAGAACCAATCATTGCACCGCCTGTTACAACATCACTATCTTTATTCCAAGATACGAATAAGAATGCAATTGCTAACATAAAGAAAACACGAATGAACTGCTCAATTACTTGTGACACCCCGGTAGGAATCATATCTCCAAAACCTTGGAAATACCCTCGATATACCGCCATATATGGTGCGATTAATAAAGCAAACGAAGTGATAATTAATGGAAGTCTTGTATCTTGTCCACCAAGCATATTTGCAAACATACTTGAGCCAATCATAATAACCGAAAATCCAAGCACCCCAAATATTACTCCAATAATAGATGCTGACGTAAATAGTTTGGCAATCCCATCTTTATCATTCTTCTCATGAAGTTCAGCGATTAACTGTGATATTGCTAGCGGTACTCCCGCTACTGATAAAGTTAACGCTATCATATATACAGGAAAAACAAGGCGAAAAATCCCAAGCACTTCATCTCCTGCTATATTTTGTAATGGAATTTGAAAAAAACTTCCCAACACTTTCGATAGAAACGTTGTAATCGTTAAAATCGCAGCGCCTTTCACAAACTTATTATTCATCTTCTAGCTCTTTTCTTTCAATATATAATTTCCATACCTAATACATCATAAAATGAGATAACTATATTCTTCTCTTTTTTGAAAAATTCCACTTTATCTCATTTAGCTATCATACCAAATTTATTATACATTGAATACTCTCTTTCTTTACGGCTTTTAAATATATCATATGTAATAACCCTTTATTTTTATCCAGTTTTTTCTTCAATTTACTACTTCTACTTATTCCTGATAAACATGTGCTATAATGTAGCTATTGTCAGTAAGAGGAGTGTTTACAACATGCTGAATTCGGTAAAAAAGCTGTTAGGAGATTCTCAAAAGAGAAAACTAAAAAAATATGAACAATTTGTTCAAGAAATTAATAATCTAGAAGAAAAACTATCTGATTTATCTGATGAAGACTTACGTCATAAAACGATCACCTTTAAAAGCATGCTAAACGATGGAAAAACAGTAGATGATATAAAAGTAGAGGCGTTCGCTGTTGTACGTGAAGCTGCAAAGCGTGTACTTGGATTACGTCACTACGATGTGCAGTTAATTGGTGGTCTTGTACTATTAGAAGGTAATATTGCAGAGATGCCAACTGGCGAAGGAAAAACATTAGTTTCTTCTCTTCCAACATACGTACGTGCCCTTGAAGGAAAAGGTGTTCACGTTATTACTGTAAACGACTATTTAGCAAAACGAGATAAAGAATTAATTGGCCAAGTTCATGAATTTCTAGGTTTAAAGGTTGGATTGAATATTCCTCAAATCGATCCTTCCGAAAAGAAACTTGCTTACGAAGCTGATATTACATATGGTATTGGAACAGAATTTGGCTTTGACTATCTACGTGATAATATGGCATCTTCAAAAAATGAGCAGGTACAACGTCCCTATCATTTTGCTATTATCGATGAGATTGATAGCGTTTTAATTGATGAAGCGAAGACGCCTCTTATTATCGCTGGTAAGAAATCAAGCAGCTCTGATTTACACTATTTATGTGCAAAAGTTATTAAGTCATTCCAGGATACTCTTCATTACACGTACGATGCAGAAACGAAATCTGCTAGTTTTACAGAAGACGGTATTACAAAAACAGAAGATTTATTTGATATCGATAACCTATATGATTTAGAACATCAAACTTTATATCATTATATGATTCAAGCATTACGAGCTCATGTCGCTTTCCAATGTGATGTTGACTATATTGTACATGATGAAAAAATTCTACTTGTAGATATTTTCACAGGCCGCGTTATGGATGGTCGCTCTTTAAGTGATGGTTTACACCAAGCTCTTGAAGCAAAAGAAGGTTTAGAAATCACAGAAGAAAACCAAACACAGGCATCCATTACAATTCAAAACTTCTTCCGTATGTATCCAGCATTATCTGGTATGACAGGTACAGCAAAAACGGAAGAGAAAGAATTTAACCGTGTATATAACATGGAAGTTATGCCGATTCCAACAAACCGTCCTATCATTCGTGAAGACAAAAATGACGTCGTGTACGTAACAGCCGATGCTAAATATAAAGCCGTACGTGAAGATGTTCTAAAGCACAATAAACAAGGACGCCCGATTTTAATTGGGACAATGTCTATTTTACAATCAGAAACTGTTGCTCGTTACTTAGATGAAGCGAATATTACATATCAATTATTAAATGCAAAAAGTGCCGAACAAGAGGCCGATTTAATCGCTACAGCTGGACAAAAAGGACAAATTACAATTGCGACGAATATGGCCGGACGAGGTACTGATATTTTACTAGGTGAGGGTGTCCATGAAATTGGTGGATTACATGTAATTGGAACAGAACGCCATGAATCAAGACGCGTTGACAATCAGCTAAAAGGTCGTGCTGGTCGTCAAGGAGATCCAGGTAGCTCTCAGTTCTTCCTTTCTTTAGAAGATGAAATGCTAAAACGTTTCGCGCAAGAAGAAGTCGAGAAATTAAATAAATCACTGAAAACAGATGAAACAGGACTTATTCTAACTTCTAAAGTCCATGATTTCGTGAACCGTACACAATTAATTTGTGAAGGTAGCCATTTCTCAATGCGTGAGTACAATTTAAAGTTAGATGATGTAATAAATGACCAACGTAACGTTATTTATAAATTACGTAATAACTTGTTACAAGAAGATATAAATATGATTGAACTTATTATTCCAATGATTGATCCTGCTGTAGAAGCCATTTCTAAGCAATATCTTTTAGAAGGTATGCTTCCGGAAGAATGGGATTTCGCTCGTTTAACAGAAAATATAAACGAAATTTTACCAGTAGAAAACATGCCATCACTATCAGCGAATAATGTACATTCACCTGAAGATTTACAATCCGTTTTGAAAGAAACATTATCTCTTTATAAAGAGCGCGTAAATGAACTAAATAGCCATACTGATTTACAACAGTCGCTACGATATGTTGCCCTTCATTTCCTAGATCAGAACTGGGTAAATCACTTAGATGCGATGACCCACTTAAAAGAAGGCATCGGGCTAAGACAATATCAACAAGAAGACCCTACTCGTCTTTATCAAAAAGAAGGTTTAGATATCTTTTTATACACATATGGTAATTTCGAAAAAGAAATGTGCCGCTATGTTGCAAGACATTTAGGTGTTCCTGAAAACGTACAATAACGAGGTGAAAGATTATGTTATCATTCCTAAAAAGAGCTAAGAAAAGCGGAAAAGATACGACTGTCTCTAGTAATCAATTATTCGGACAGGAAGAAACAACTACTGAAAATAAAACTGTAAAACCAACGCTTTACTTCCACCCTAGCTGGGGTGCAGTAGCACAAGAACAAAAATACATTTATCAATTTTTACATAAAGAACTAACACGTTTACAAGAATATCAAATTTCTTTATCTGGAATTGAGATTGAAAAACGTGATAATGGTTATGACGTAGCTGTATTTATTCGTAGCACTGTTCCGAAACCAATTTCTTTCGAAGAGGTTACATTAATCCTTCTAAATAAAGAGAAGAAACTATGTGCTCGCAAAACATTTAACCTTTCTGCATTAGGAGATATTCCTGCCAATGTAAATATGCCATTCATCTTTACATTTGAGCAAGAAACAATTACAGATGCTGAATTATCGCAAACAGATTGGGAATTAGCATTTGAACTTGAAAGTAAGCATGCATTAGATTTAGATCCATCTTGGGAAGCTCAGTTACCTGAAGCAAGCAAAGAAGCTTTACGTAATTTCGTAGACAATTTAACACCTCCAAATGATGGTGAAATTAACTTCCTAGGTCTGCAAGCTGCAAGAAAAGAAAACGGTGATTTACATACAACGCTTCTTATTCGTAACGGTTGCAAAGACAACATTCAACTAGAGCAACTTCCTCTTCATATTGAAGATGCTTCAGGTGCAGTTGTTGTGAAAGGTGCTTTCACATTACCGGATCTTGAAATTAAAGCGAATACTACAAAACCGTGGTCATTTGTCTTCCCTGCTTCGTCTATATTAAAAGAAGATATGGATCTATCTTCTTGGAAAGCGTTTGTACCACAAGACTAATAAGAGAGGCTGCTCTGGAAGCAGCCTCTCTTATTCTTTTTCATACAAAAAGCCTGTTCAAAAAGATGGTCATCACACCTCCTTGGACAGGCTTATTCTTTATGTAAAATTTACTTCGTTACTAATAAACGTTCAATATGATATTCAGCTTCTAATTTGCACATTTCATCTGCGTGTTGCACTTTATTTCTCTTTAATTGCTCTACTTGCTCTTCGCTCGGCTCTTCATTAATAAGCTCGTTAATTTTTTCATTCACTTTCACTGCTAATGCTTGATGGAAATCTGGATGTCCTTTCAACTGATCATCTACTTTATTGACCCAAGTTGATTTTGTGTATAAGTATTGTTTCCACTGTTCAACAAATTGCTGCATATCAAATTTTTCTTCATTCCATTCAATTTCTTTCATATACTTCTCAAAAGAAACAACAATTGATCGCGTAATCCCGATCTTCACTCCATGTGGTAACTGTTTGTACATCAAATATTCCCTCCAGCTTAAAGCTCTTCCTTCTGAATATAAAGGAATCTCAAAATTCATATACCTTCTTATAATAGCACATTGATAATCTAAGATGTTACTATACTGCTAAGATTAATAAATGTCAATAAACGCAAAATATCTCTATATAGAGATATTAAACAAAATAAAAAACACCCTCATACGAGGGTATTTCCTTATATAGCTTCAGCTTTTACAAACTGTAATTTATCTTTCTGCTCATTACTCGCCATCGTTACTAACGTGTTTTCAATATGAGCAGGCACTTGTTCTAGCGTCACACTCGCGCCCGCTTTATCCGACTGTTCAACAAAGTTCAACAATGCCATAGCTCCTGATACATCCATATAGCGTACATCTTTCATACGTAAAACAACCGGAGACGTTACGTCTTGTAACGCATAAAAAATACGATCCACTGTTAAAAAAGAAAGTGGGCCTTTAATTTTATACGTCGCTTCCTTTTCTTTTACAATAGAAGCTTTACGTTCTTTACATTTCACTATGTATATAATGAACGAAAGAATAATTCCGAACGCAACAGCAATCATTAAATCAAACTTCACTGTGACAACCATTGTTACGAGCATAACAATGACATCACCTTTTGGTGCTACATGCATTTTCTTCATGCTTTCCCAATCAAACATGCCAATACCAGTTAAAATTAAAATACCTGATAATACAGCAAGTGGAATGTATTGCACGACTGATCCAAGTCCCATAATGAAAATAAATAATATAACACTATGCATACTTGCTGAAAGCGCCGTTTTACCGCCACTTCTTATATTAACGATAGACCGTACAGTCGCACCTGCTCCTGCCAATCCGCCAAACAATCCACTCATCATATTACCGATACCTTGTCCAACCAGTTCTTTATTACTTTTATGACGTGTCCCCGTCACATTATCCATTACGACCGATGTTAACAACGAGTCAATCGATCCTAATAAAGCAATACTAAGCGCTGGTAAAATAAGTTCCGCTAAGCCTGTTCCACTTAAAGATGGAATATGAAGCGTCGGCATCGCTTCTGGAATCGTCCCGATCTTCTCAATCACCTTATTTAATGACAGATTGCCGATAATCGGTAACCTCACTGTAAGTCCTTCTAACGCAGAAGAAAATAAAGGAAGCAAAGCAGTCACACCAACTAATGCAACTAAACTAGATGGAATAGCCTTAATCCATTTTCCAGAAACAATCATTACAATAATCGTTAATACTACGAGTAGAAAACTATTTTGCACATGCTTCATTTCACCTAAAATAATAATTAATGCGATTCCGTTCATAAATCCTGAAACGACAGGATACGGAATATATCGAACGTAAGAACCAAGCTTACATACACCGAATAAAATTTGAAACAGTCCCGCCATCATAAATGCTATAAAACTCGCCTCTAATCCGTGCGTTGCAATAACGCCTGTTGCAATAACCGTAATCGGTCCAGTTGGCCCTGTAACCTGACCCGGTGTACCACCGAACAACGCCGCAAATAAACCTGCAAAAATCGCACCATACAATCCGACTAGTGCTCCCTCAGACGTTCCCGTTGCAGCAATACCAAATGCAATGGCAAGTGGCAACGCAACAATCGCAACAGTAAAACCAGCTAAACATTCCTTTGCTATTTTTTGAAACATATAAATAACCACCTTCACATTAAGTCCACATTCCATTGTACACCTAAAAGAATATATTCGTTAGCCCACTTTTTACAGTATCGTGACGTAAACGCATTCAATTATAAGCCTCTCCTTACCTTTGGAAACTATTATAACTATGGTATAATGAACAAATTAAATCTTTTATTATATATTTGGAGGCACTATGCTAACTTTTGAAGAAAAATTATCGATTATTGAATCTTTCCCAGAATTAGAAAGAAAGAACGTATCATTAAAACGCGTGAACTTTCACTTTGAAGAAAGTCGTTTAGATAAAAAGAACGTTGTATATCATTTACACCCAAATGGAAACGGATTTGTATATGCAAACTTCATTAAAGGTTATAAAACAGATGATAAAGGTATGATTAACATCCGTGAGTTTTCAGAAGAAGAACTACGTTCATTAATTGAAAAAGTAATTGAACGTCTATCACAAGAGCCAGAGGAAATTGTAGCACCAATGGAACCTGCTGCTGAAGAAGAATGGAAGAACGAAGACGGTCATATCCTAACTCTTATTCAAGAGGATGACATGTGGAACGTGTACGCTGGTGTAAACTTAGACGGTACATTCAACTCTTATCCAGAAGCTGCGGAATACCTTGATGAAGAAGGATTTTCACGTAAATAAAAGTAGAAAGTGGGCATACCAACATGACCATCAAACAATGTTGCGAACCCCATTTCATTCAATGATTTTTATAACAATAAAAAACCCCTCAAGTATTCATATACTTGAGGGGTTATCAATTGAAAGGTAGAACTTGTGGGCTTCCTTAAATTAAGAACAAAGTGGAATTATTCCTAAACCAATTAATAGAGCTGCAGCTACTGCTGGAATTGGTACAGGAATTTGAATACCTTCTACAAATAAGAAGTATTGACCACTTATTATTTTAAAACAAACTAATTGCATAGCTATTCCTCCTTTCTGTTAGATTAATACATTATATTAGTTAATCTTATTATTGATATAATTAAATAGTTTGTTTTTTAAAAGTTACTATGTTACCATATCTTCACCTTTCTTTTTGACTATATAAACTCCTTCCTCACACTGTTTCTATTAATTTACATAAAATGATCTAGAGGAGGATTAAAAATGAATACAACTGCTAGATTAGTAAATTGGAAAGAACATGGAGATATGATTATTTTGGAATGTGAATCAAATGGAAAACGCTTCGAGATATCAACGTATAAACCAAGAATATATAATGCCCATCTTTTGTCAGATGACGTGTATGTTCGTTTAGATTCATCTGATAATATAATTGGAATAAATATTTATAAAAAATAAGAAAAGCCCCCTATTTTTTGTAGGTGGGCTTCACCTTTATTACAAAATAACAAAGCATACTCTCTTTTTCTTATGAAGTTTATGTAATTATACATATTCACAAAAAATAAACCAAATGAATATTACATGTAGTAAAATACAACTTATGGACACGTTCTATAAAGCAGATTCTTTTAAAAGGCGTAACATATCAATCATTTCAGGGGATGTGGCGTTACTCCAATACTCAGTTCAAATCTCTTGTATTTTTTGAACTAACAATTAGTGTATATAGACGATTCTGCTTTATAGTATGTGTTTACACTTATAACAAAGGGGTAATACGGATAGATTCGTATGAAATGAAAATGGTTCAAGTCGGAAAGAGGCACCTTAGGGTGTCTTTTTTTGTACATTACATCCCTTTAGTTCTTTCACATTGTTCCAAATGCACGAATTTCTCGTCTTTACAAAGAAACGAGAATTAAGTGAAGACTAATTGATCTTCACTTAATTCTCCACCTCTACAAAAGAGCAAAGATATTACTTACAGACAAACAGGCGAAAATCACATAGGTATAGTGCATCCCACACTTTCTATTTTTTCGCACCTTTCAACGACTCTCTCAGGACAAATTTTTGTAATTTTCCACTCGCATTACGAGGCAGTTCATCCACAAATAAATAATGACGCGGACGTTTATAATCTGCTAATTCATCACTGTCTTTACAATATATTTCTAAATCCTCTTCTGTAATCGCTTCATCTTTCTTTACAACGACAGCTACAACACGTTCTCCCCATAATTCATCTGGCTCACCAAGCACAGCAACATCTAATACACCAGGATGACTATGAAGGAAATCTTCAATTTCACGTGGATAAATATTAACCCCTCCGCTAATTACCATATCATCCACACGATCTGCGACGAATAAATAGCCATCTTTATCGAAATAACCTAAATCACCCGAGTGATACCATCCTTTATACATCGATTTTGCATTTGCTTCTTCTCGGTTATGATAACCAGCCATCATAGTTGGGCCGCGCAAAATAATCTCCCCAACTTCATAAGGAGGCAATACATCATCTGGCTCTGCTGGTGCATCTTCGTTCGGTTTTACGATGCGGATTTCATGACTAAAGCATGGTGTTCCCGCTGAACCTGCTTTCGTAATTTGATCTTCTTCTACGAGAAACGCAACTACTGGTCCCATTTCTGTCATTCCGTAAATTTGGACAAGATTAATATAAAGACGCTCTTTACATTCCTTCACTAACGCTGGAGCCATCGCCGCTCCTCCATAAACACCAATCTTCATCGAAGTTAAATCGTACTCTGTTAAATCTTTTTGCAGTAACATATTCCACATCGTCGGTGCTGCAAAAAACGTCGTAATCTTCTCTTCTTGAATCGTATGTAATACTCTATCTGTATCAAAGTGATGTAAAATCACATTCTTTCCACCAACTTGAATACGCGGAATGATTCCAGCATTTAACTCGCCGCAATGATATAAAGGCGCAACTACAAGCCCAACACTATCTCTATTATATTTTATGAAATACGTACAAATCATACTATGCTCAGTCATTTCACGATGGCGATGTAGTACGCCTTTCGGATGACCAGTCGTACCGCTCGTATACAGCATAGAACAATAATCCATTTCATCGACTTCAATATCTACTTTTTCAGCTGGTGCTTCATTTACTTTTTCATGGTAAGAACTCGCATAGGAAGGTGTATCGTCTTCTACATACCAAAAAGACGAATTTGGAAAATCTCGTTCAATGATAGCAACAGTTGATTCAACCGCTTTTTCAAAGACTACTACTTTCGAGGCTGCATCTTGAAGGATATACGATAATTCTTTTGCTTTTAAACGGAAGTTAATCGGGTTAAAGATTGCCCCAATTTTCGCACAGGCTAAGTAAACGTTTACAAATTCACGGCAATTATATAAGTAAACAGATACAGTATCTCCCTTTCTTACCCCTTCTTTCAACAGAGCTTGCGCCGTTTTATTTATTTGCTCATCCCACTGTTTATATGTCCAGCGAATATTTTTTTCTGGTTCTACTAACGCCTCTTTATTCGGATACTTACCAACCGCTAAATCAAATATTCTCCCTATCGTCATGTACATGCCAACAATTTCCCCCTTTTCTCTTTCATAAATCTATCATTTCGTCCATAAGTAGACATTGTCCTCTAATGATTTGACTAATTTTTCTGATTATTATCGACATAGTTTTACAAACAGTGCTGCTTAGCGGTAAATAAAATTATATCGAACACAACTTGAATCAACCCACAAATAGCGGAATAAAAAAGAGGCTATTCCAAATCGGAACAACCTCTTTCTTCTTATACAAATAGCTCTTCTAAAATTTTCAGTTTATCTTCTGTATATTTTACGAAGCCATCGTTATATGATTTTGGATCTTTCGGATTTGCGAAGTGCGTAATTGCACCTGTCTTCGGATGAACAAACTTACTTGATGCACCACAGCCAAGTCCGATAATTGATTGAACTTCTTCCATAATAACAATGTTATAAATACTTTCTTGCGTCGGCATTGCATAACCAACGTTCTCTAAGTTACCTAAAATATTCTTTTGACGATATAGGTAATATGGTACGTAATTATGCTTTTGCGTCCACTCTTCTGCTTCGTGCATCATCGCTGTAATTTCTTCGCGACCAGCTACTTTATATTTACGTTTGTTTTGCGTCATTTCAGAAGCACGTTTAAATGATAACGTATGAACTGTTAATGATTCTGGCATTAACTTTTCTGTCTCATCTAACGTGTGCTTGAAGATATCTAGCCCTTCACCAGGAAGACCAATAATTAAGTCCATATTAATATTGTTCATTCCCATTTCACGAGCTAAGTGATACTTCTCAATTGTTTCTTCTACAGTATGATGACGCCCAATTGCTTTTAATGTCTCTTGATGGTATGACTGCGGATTAATACTAATACGGTCAATATTCCATTTATTTAACACTTCTAGCTTAGCTGGCGTAATTGTATCGGGGCGACCTGCCTCAACTGTTACTTCACGCACATTTTTCACATCTGGGAACGCTTCATACATTTCTTCATACAGCATATCCATCTCTTCTGCTGTAATACTTGTCGGTGTACCGCCGCCGTAATAAATCGTCGTAACTGTTACACCTTTTTCTTTTAAAAACTTACCAATTTCACGAACTTCATAATGTAAACCACCTAAGAACGAATCAACAGATCCTTGGCGTCCGTTAATTGCATAAGCCGGGAATGTACAATATGCACATTTTGTTGGGCAGAATGGAATACCGATATAAATACTTACTTCCTCTTTTAAACGGTATAAATCCGGAACTACCGCTAATTGGCAATCCACAATACGCTGAAGAAGTTCAATTTTCTCTTCATGAATTAAATAGCTTTCACGAAGTTCTTGATGCGCTTCTTCTTTTGACATACCACTTTGAAGCATTTTATGAAGAAGTTTTGTTGGACGAACTCCTGTTAAAATGCCCCAGCTTTGTTCAAGACCAGTTAACTGCTGAAGAACAGAAAGATATACATAAGAAACAACGTGCTTCACTTGCTTCATACGCTCTTTCTCATCTGTGAAAGCAGATAAATCTTTTGCGAATGTTTCTTCATACACATTTCCAGTAGCAACATCTGTTAAACGAGCAGATGCTTTTACATTCTCTTCAATGTGTATATCAACAATAAGATTTGCTTCCTCTTTCTCAAATCCAATCGTACTATCTTCAAAAAATAAGCCGCCAATATTTTGCAGCGGACGTAAAAAACGATCATCTTGTAGCGTTTTAATTGAAATTAACAACATTATCACCTTTTCATTTGCAAACTCTCTTTAGTTTACTTGAAGGGCGTTTGTAGGTCAATACAGAAGGTTTTACCTTATTTCTATATCCTATTTAAAACAAACTGAATATTGGTTTTTCACGAACTTTTCCTAGTTATATAGACATTAGAATATACTCTTGTTACAATCTAGAACGTATTAGTACTTGCTACTAATTTAAATACACCTAAAGGAGGACTGTTAACACGACATAGATACTATAACGTGTTAAAAAACAACTATGAAAAAAAGGTTTTACAACATTTTAGCACTACCTTTGGCATTACAAGTATTTATAGCACCTACCCATTCATTCGCAGAAAATATAGAGAAAACTGCGGAATTGTCTATTGAGGAACAAGCTTTGAAAAGCATTGAAGAACATGCAAAGCAGCATAGACATGACGAAGAAAACGACCTTGAAATCTCGGGTGAATATCTTCTCCACTTATCAACAAAACTTCCACTTTACGATACAAACGACTTAAAAACCAAAACAAATATTGAAATTACCGAACCAGTAGTAAAGGCAACGAAGAAAAAAGGGAATACATATTACGTACAAACTACATCCGGTTCTGGTTGGGTTAATGAGGACAATAATAGTTTAGAAGTACAAGAGATTCATAAACTCTCGGGACAAAAACTAATTGTGAAAGACGAAACATCAATATATTCATTCCCTTTCCAATCATTTAAAGAAAAAATAACATTACAGCCACAAACAGTAGCTCCTACCGAACAAGCTAGGAATTGGTTTAAAATTCAACTGAACGGAACTGAGAAATGGATTTATGCTCCTTCAGCTACATTCGAAGGTACGAAAACATCATTATTTGAAAAAACAGGTTCTATCGAAAAGAGAAGCGCAACTTTCTTCAAAACACCATCTAATTTGCCTACAAATAACGTTTATGGTGTTACGTTTAAAGAAATGATCGTTCCAAAAGGGAATGAAAACATTCGTCCTGGCTACGCAATGGAACCGAAATACATTACAATTCATGAAACCGCTAATACAAGTAAAGGTGCTAACGCGTTAAATCATGCGAAGTACTTAGATAGCCAAGCCCGCGGAAATACTGATCGTTCAGCATCTTGGCATTTTACAGTAGATGACAAAGAAATTTATCAACACCTTCCATTAAATGAAGTTGGTTGGCATGCTGGAAATAAGACAGGAAACTATGAATCTATCGGAATTGAAATTGCCGTGAATAGTGATGGAAATTATGCGAAAGCGGTAGAAAATGCGCGTAAGTTAGCTGCTTATTTAATGAATGAATTAAACATATCTCTAGATCACGTTCAAAAGCATCAATTTTGGAGCGGAAAAAACTGCCCTGCATTTATGATTCAGCGCGGACAATGGGATGCTTTCTTAAAAGGAACGAACGCTTACTATAATGAACATCATAAAGATGATATTCCGCCGCCAGGAATCCCTCATGAAAAAGACGACATTACAGGCGGGTGGTATGAGCAAGACATTCGCCAGTTAGCAGCTAGGAAAATCATGTTCGGTGACGGCAATGGTTCTTACTGGCCAAACCGCCTCGTAACACGAGCGGAGTTTGCAAATTTAATGTCGCGAGCTTTAAAATTACCGGCTGGAAACGCTAAATTTACAGACTTAAACGAAGCACATCCATCTTTAATAGACGGAATTAACCGTGCCGCTAGCGCAGGTATCATTAGTGGTCGCGGAAATAATAAATTTGATCCAACCGCTACAATCACACGTGATGAAGCTGTTATTATGATTGACCGTGCATTAGCATATAACTCGATTTATAGAAAAGAAATGAAATTGCCATTCATTGATCAAGATGTAGCATACGATAAGAAGGCATTACAAAATGTTTATGCCTACGGAATTGTAAAAGGGAACGAACGGAATGAATTCGTACCAAAAGGTACAGCAACACGTGCTGAATCAGCCGCATTTTTAAATCGAATGCTTAAAGTTATTGAAGCTTAAAAAACAAAACTAAAAGGCATAAGAGATAACATTTCTCTTATGCCTTTTATAATACTATTAACTATTTTTAATCATAAATCTAAGACGTATTCCTAATAAAACAAGAGCAAAACCAATGAATGGTAGATAATTCATATCATGTCCTGTGGCTGGAAGACGTTGCGCATGGGACGCACCTTGTTCTTTTTCTGGTAAGGTAGGTTTTCCTTTATCTACGTTTTCCATTCCTTCACCTGGTTTTTCTGTTTCTTTACCCGGCTTTTCTATTCCTTCACCTGGATTCTCTGTTTCTTCACCCGGTTTTTCTGTTTCTTCACCTGGTTTCTCTGTTTCTTCACCTGGTTTCTCTGTTTCTTCGCCTGGTTTCTCTGTTTCTTCACCTGGTTTCTCTGTTTCTTCGCCTGGCTTTTCTGTTTCCTCACCTGGCTTTTCTGTTTCTCCACCTGGTGTTTCTTTTTCATTTGTAATTTGAAGTTTTACTACTTCAATTTTTTGATTAGAAATCGTAAATTCGATTTCCTTATCAGATAACTCATAACCTTCTGGTGCTTGAACTTCCTTTAAAATATAATCTCCTGGATCCAGTTCTTTCGAAATTGCTTTACCATTTCCATCTGATCTTAATGTGTCTATTTTTGCTCCATCTTTCAAAATTTCAAACACTGCGCCCGCTAATTTTTTATCTTTATCATTAGCATCTACTTTTATGATTTCTATTTGACCTGTAATTTTTTCTTTCACTTTTTCATTTAATATTTCTTGTTTTACTACTGTATTTGCAACAACATTTACTTCTACCGTCACTTCTAACGCTTTATAGCCTTCTGGCGCTTTCGTTTCTTCTAACGTATACTTTCCTGGCAATAAGTTTTCGAATGTTACTACACCGTTTTTATTCGTTGTTTTCGCTTCTCCAACTACTTGACCAGCTTCATTCTTCAGCTTAAATTCTGCACCTTCTAGAACTTTTCCACTCTCTGCATCCTTTTTGATTACTTCTAAGCTTCCTAGTTCTTTTGCGTTTTCTACTTGTACTTCTACTACTTTGTTTGCTTCCACAACGACTTCAATTTCTTCTTTTAACAACTTATACCCTTGTGGTGCTTTCGTTTCTTTTAATGTGTATGTTCCTGGTTCTAATTTCTGAGAGATTACTTTACCTGTTTTATCTGTTCGTAACGTCTCTACCTTTTTACCATTTTTGTACACTTCAAATTCTGCGTCTGACAATACTTTCGCTTTATCTTCTGCATCTACTTTTACGATTTCAAATTGACCAAGGCTCTTACTGTTCGTTACTTTTACATCAATAACTTTTTCACCATCAACTGTTACATGAATTACTTGTTTTGTTAACTCATAACCTTCTGGCGCTTTTGTTTCTTCTAACGTATATTCACCAGGCACTAGTCCGTCTACTTTAACAATTCCAGACTTATCTGTTGTAATTCCTTCTTTTACAACATTCCCTTGTGCATCTTTCAATGTAAATTCTGCGCCTGCTAAATGTTTCGCTTGATCTTTATCATCCGTCTTAATAATTTGTAGAGAACCTAAGATTCTTTCGTTTTCCGCCTCTACTTTCACTACTTCTTTCTCGTTTTGTATTGTTACTTTCCATTCTTTATTTGAAAGCTTGTAACCTTCTGGTGCTTTCGTTTCTTTCACTGTATATTCACCTAATGGTAATTTTGGTGACATCACTTTTCCACTCTCATCTGTTTTCAGTTCCGCTACCTTTTTACCATCTTTATATACTGTAAATTCTGCACCTGATAATACTTTCGCTTTATCATTCGCATCTACTTTTACAATTTCAAATTGACCTGTTACCTTTTCATTCATAACTTCTTGTTTTACTACTTCATTCGCTACTACGTTTACTTCCACTGTTACTTCTACTTTTTTATAGCCTTCCGGCGCTTTCGTTTCTTCTAGCGTATACTTTCCTGGCACTAAGTTTTCGAATTTCACAACGCCGTCTTTATTCGTTGTTTTCGCTTCTCCAACTACTTGACCAGTTTCGTTCTTCAGTCTAAATTCTGCGCCTTCTAGAACTTTTCCACTCTCTGCATCCCTTTTGATTACTTGTAAGCTTCCTAGTTCTTTTGCATTTTCTACTTGTACTTCTACTACTTTGTTTGCTTCCACAACGACTTCAATTTCTTCTTTTAGTAATGTATATCCTTGCGGTGCTTTCGTTTCTTTTAATGTGTATGTTCCTGGCTCTAATTTCTGAGAGATTACTTTACCCGTTTTATCTGTTCGTAACGTCTCTACTTTTTTACCATCTTTGTACACTTCAAATTCTGCGTCTGATAATACTTTCGTTTTATCGTTTGCATCTACTTTTACGATTTCGAATTGACCTGTTACTTTTTCAACTATCTTTTTATTCAACACATCTATAGTCACTGTATTATTAGCAACTACATCCACATGAACTAAGCTAGATGATAGTTCGTAACCTTTTGGTGCTTCTACTTCTTTTAATGTATATGTTCCAACTAGAAGTTGTTTTGATAAAGCTTCACCTTTACCATCTGTAATAATTGTTTCGACAACGTTCCCATCTTTATCTATAACATCAAATTTTGCACCTGGTAAAAGTTGACCAGATTCACTATCTTTTTTCAATAATTTAAATTGACCATTTTCTACTTTTTTCGTATTCTTCATAACAAATTCAATTATGTTTGTATTATCAATTGTTACTTTTACTGGTGTATCAACTTTTATATATCCCTCTGGTGCACTAATTTCTTTTACAAAATAATCACCAAATGGTAAATCTTTAACTTCCGCAATACCCTTTTCGTTTGTTGTAACAGTAGCCACAACATGATTATCTTTGTCTATAACATCAAATTTCGCGTCTTTTAAAACAATGTTTTCATCGTTTTCATCAACTTTTTTAATTTGTAAATTTCCTTTTTCAGCTGCCGGCTTTTTCCACTTTGGCCAGTTAAATTTAAAATTATGAACCTCAAATCCATCTCTTTGGTGTAATCCACCAACATAGGCTTGTCCGTTAATAGAGCCACCCTTTGTATCTACAACTGCATTAGGTGCAAATACACTTCCTACTACACCATATCCTTTAGTTGTTATCTTTTTAGCATTAGGGAACACCCAAATGACTTTACTAGCTAACTCAGTAAAGAAGGAATTAGGGTCATATGCTTGAGAGGTATTAACTAATGTGAACCCGCCCTTATCTGTTGTATCATACAAGATTGCACCGCCACCAAAATTAACTTCTTCTGCATCTGAATGAATAACAATAAAATCTTTGTTACTTACATTTGGAAGATAAACATCCTTTACATTGAATGGTTCTTGCCCTTCTAATCCTGAAGAGACATAAATGTTAGGATTCTTTACATCTTCACCGATTCCAAAGGTCATACCCGATTTTGGTTTATCAGTATGTAATTGGCCCGCATCCTCAATTACACTATTAACGTCTTTTCTAAACTCTTTAAATTTAGCATCAATCTCCGCTTGCTCTCTATATGAGATACGGTCATATGATGATTTCATTGCCCCTTCTGGATCACCATCTTTTGTCATTGCCACTGTTCCATCTTGGATAATTACTTGTCCTGTTCCCGCTTTCGTAAATTGACCGCCTAGTAATAATGATGGATATCCTTCATCTACCCATGTCGCTCCAGCTAAATTATTCGCCCCAGTTGCAGCCGCTACGACTGTATAACTTGATGCATTCATATTTTTTTGAACAGCCATCGCACCCTCAATATCCGCACTCGTTGCACTATGATCTCCAAAAATGATTGCATTGTAATAAGATACATCACCTAAGCCTTTTAATTCTGTTGTAGCTGCCTCCGCTTTATACGGTAAATGGATTAAAAAATTCATACATACTAGTAACACAACTATAAAACTACTACTTAATTTTTTTATTTTTTGATTAAATGATTTCCTCAAGAAATTCATTCCCCCTTTTAAACTTCCTAAAACCAAACAACAAGCATCTTTCATATGTACCCAGCCTTACTTACAATAACCTAAAATCATCCATTTAAATAAAACAAAGAAACTCTACAACTGCTTAATAAAATTACTACAATTCATTTTTGAAATAATGCGTAAACGGAACTAACATGCGGAAGTATTTTTGCATACGGAGCTCAATAACATTAACCTGGAGAATATTTCATATGGTATAACTATTTTGGCAACATCACTCACTCTACAATATTTTCCCAGAGTATTCAAGTGAATTGTATAGATTTCATACACAATTCACAATCTAAAACGTTTTCATTCATTTTAATACGTTCAACAAAAAAACGTAGCCCAAAAGCTACGTTTTTCTTTCATCGTTTCGGTGTATTTTTATGATTCTTCAAAAATGGAAGCGGAAATTGCTTACGGAAATGTTCTTTAATCATATACTCTACACCGTTCTCACTATTTGAACGTGTAATCCAGTCGGCTGCTTGCTTTAATTCTACAGGCGAGTTCCCCATCGCTACACCAAGCCCAACATTTTCAATTACTTCTAGGTCTTCTAAACTATCTCCAATCGCAACCATTTCGTTTAGCGAAATATTTAAATGCTCTCCAAGCAATTGTAATCCACGTAATTTTGATACATTTTGCGGCAAAATTTCTATTCGTTTTGAATCACATTCAACATACTCTAAATCTTGGAACGCTTTTCTTAATGTATGGAGCCCTCTTTCTTTTTCACCTTTACTCTGGAAAATCACATCAATTTTTGGTGCGGCTACTGGATGATCACGAAGCGCATCACCTAACGAGTCTACAAACTGAACCGGATAAAATAACGGATCTGCGCTTGATAATACAGTACGAGCAATTAAGTTTGGTGTATTTCTCTCACGATTTCCAATTGAAAACCGTTCATGAGAAATGCGGACGTTACAATCGAAGTGCTCTAACACTTGCACAATGTTAAACGTCTTCTCTTCCGATAATCTTCTTTGAGCGTACGGCTTATCTAACGTTGCTGAAACGAAAGCACCGCCATGTGTCACTAATATAGAATCTAATTTTAACGCCTTTGCTACCTTATAAGCGGATTGAAAATTACGGCTCGTAAATAATGTAACGTATACATCTTTTCTTTTCACAAATTCAATCGTTTCTCGTAATCCTTTTGCAATTTTTCCGTTGTTGTATAGTAGTGTCCCATCTATATTAAGAGCTAGTAAGCGATAAATCATGTCGCACTCCCCCTCTTCGCTGTTGTACTCTATCCATAATTTATGAAATAAATGTAGTAAATAGAACGAGTTAGAATTACTACTGAAAATTTGGTTTACTATATACATATACACTCAGTAAAGGAGATAGTACAATGCAAGCACCTCCTTCCTTTTATGAAGGCGATACGTTAGAAATCGCAAAGAAATTACTCGGACAGAAACTTGTACATATTGTAGATGGAGTAAAACGAAGCGGAATTATTGTAGAAGTAGAAGCATATAAGGGACCCGATGATAAGGCCGCACATAGTTACGGCGGGAGACGGACAGACCGCACAGAAGTCATGTTTGGCGCACCTGGACATGCTTACGTATATTTGATTTACGGTATGTATCATTGCTTTAACGTCATTACAGCACCAGTTGGCACCCCGCAAGGCGTTCTCATTCGAGCCCTTGAGCCAGTAGACGGAATAGAAGAAATAAAACTTGCACGATACAACAAAACCGACATTACAAAAGCGCAGTATAAAAATTTAACGAATGGCCCTGGCAAACTATGCCGTGCCCTTGGAATTACGTTAGAAGAACGAGGCGTATCCTTACAAAGTGACGCATTGCATATTGAACTCGTCCCAGAAGAAGAACACATATCATCACAATATAAAATAACAGCAGGACCTCGTATTAACATCGACTATGCAGAAGAAGCTGTACATTATCCGTGGCGTTTTTATTATGAGGGGCATCCGTTTGTTTCAAAAAAATAAAGTGAAACTTTAATCAGTGGGGGGTTTTTTCATCCCCCACTGATTATTAGTTGAACCAATCGGACTTTTATGGGCAGTTGATCCCCCGCCTAAATTCTTTGCTTTCGCTGAATTTTGAGGTGGGGGTCTTACTGCCCATTAAAGCGGGATAAACGATATTAACGACACGGCAAATAAAAGAAGACTGTTCCACAATGGAACAGTCTCTCTCTTTTACTCTGCGCCTTCCGCAGTCGCAATATTATCCTCTAAGTTTTCTCTTGATAATTCAGCTGCCATAAAATCAGCTGTTTCTGGAAGTGCTAAATGCATATGCGCTTTTTGACAAATTTGGATCGTACAGTTTTCAACAACATAATCGAAAACATGTCCGCCCCCGCTTCTTTCATCATCAATATAATGTAAGTGGAAACCAGCTACACCAATACCTTGCGCATAATCTGGTGTCCAAAATCCAGCCAGCGTACCTTCTGTATGCTTAAATGAAAAGATTGGTTGCGATTTCGTCACTTCAACGAGTGGTGTATACGGTTTTTCTTGTCTTGGAACAGTTCTCGTTCTTACTTCACGGAACGTACCATCCATTCGAATACCATAAAATAAGTTTTTACTCGGCATTAATTCATGTAATAAAGCTTCCACTTCTTCACGATTCATCGGACGCTCTATTGTATAACTCATTTCTTTTTCAAAAAACGTTACCGTCGCAAACGGTGTTGTTTCTTCCGGTTCTACTTTTTCTGCTGAACCGTCTGAACGTAAATGATAAAATTCGTTATCAAATGCAATCATTTCACCATCTAATTGATCAAATGTGCCAATGCCGAAATCGCCACGTTCTTTCAATTCCTCAAAGCTAATCACACCATCATATATACCATCTAATAGCGCAAGCATTGTAGATGTTTGATATACTTCATTACTCGTTTTCGTTCTTTTTGCATCAATATCGATTAATTGCGCAACAGTCATCTCAAATCTGCCTCCATTAGTTTAATTGGTTTGGTAATAGTTTTTCACTTAATTTAATGTTGTCACGGTAGTCAATTGGAATATCAATGATGACAGGGCCTTCTGCCGCTAGTGCTTCTTTTAATACACCTTCTAATTCATCAGGCGTGTTAACACGAAGACCCTTTGCACCGAAGCTTTCTGCATATTTCACAATATCAACATCGCCGAACTCTGTAGCGGATGTTCTACCGTATTTCATCATTTGTTGGAATGCAACCATATCATACGTACCGTCTCTCCATACAAGATGTACAATTGGTGCGTTTAATCGTACCGCTGTTTCTAATTCCATTGCTGAGAATAAGAAACCACCGTCACCTGATACGGAAACTACTTTTTTACCTGGTTCTACTAAAGTAGCAGCAATTGCCCAAGGAAGTGCAACACCTAACGTTTGCATACCGTTACTAAATAATAATCTACGTGGTTCATAAGAACGGAAACATCTTGCCATCCAAATGTAATGGGAACCGATATCACACGTAACAGTTGTATCATCATCAATTAAAGAACGAAGTGTACGAATCACTTGCAGCGGATGTGTAACACCTTCCGAAGCACGGTTTGGAACTTCTGCTTGTTCTGATAATTTCGCGCGTAATCGTTCTAACACTGCTTCTGATTTCGTACTTAATACAAGTTTTGGTAATTTCTCTGCAATGCTATTTACAGTTAAAGCAATATCGCCAATTAATTCACGCTCTGGTTGGTAATCATGGTCGATATCTGCTTGATGGTCATCAAGATGGATAATCGTTCTGTCTCCAAGTTTATTCCAGAATTTCGGATCATACTCAATTGGGTCATAGCCGATCGAAATAACAAGGTCTGCTTCTTCTAGTAAAATATCACCTGGTTGGTTACGGAATAATCCAACGCGGCCGAAGAAATGATCTTCTAACTCACGTGAAATTGCTCCAGCTGCTTGATATGTTTCAACAACAGGAAGTTCTGTATCCGCAATTAATTCACGAACGGCTTTCGTCACTTCATTTGTGCTCGCTCTCATACCGAGTAAAATAACCGGTAATTTCGCTACTTTTATTTTTTCTACTACATATGTAATATCATGTGTGGGAGCGATTCCAAGCTGTGGCTTAGAGAGCGCACCGATAGACCCTACAGTCGTTTCCGCAGTCATAACGTCTTGCGGCAAACTTACTAAAGTAGCGCCTGGATTTGTGGAAGTCGCACTTCGGAATGCATTTGATAATGCTTCTGGCACATTATCAGGATGCTCTACTTCTACGCTATATTTTGTGATTGGTTCGAATAGTGCAGCATTATCCATAGATTGATGCGTACGTTTTAATCGATCCGTACGCGGAACTGCACCAGCTAAAGCAACAACGGGATCACTCTCCGCATTCGCAGTAACAAGACCTGTCGCTAAATTTGATGTCCCTGGTCCTGAAGTTACAAGACATACGCCCGGTTTCCCTGTTAATCTACCAATAGCAGCTGCCATAAATGCTGCATTTTGTTCATGACGACAAACAATTAACTCTGGTCCTCTTTCTTGCAGTACATCAAATACAGAGTCAATCTTCGCTCCTGGAATACCGAAAACATGTGTAACACCTTGTTTAATTAAACAATCAACAACAAGATCTGCTCCTTTTGTTTTTGTCTTCACATCGTTTGCTTTTACACCTGTACTCAAACTAATCATTCCTTTATTTCATAATGTGTGTAATAAAGATTTTTTAATTTCACCTAGTTAATTAACGTGGTGAAGTATTATTTATCATTATAGTACAAATGCATTATTTTTCCAAGAATATGAATTTGGCAGTATTTTGACAAATAATAAGGAATCCGCTTACAACCCTTTATTTATCCTAAAATAATATTTTTATATCTCATCTAAAAATGCCCGAAAAACTCCCATCACATCACAGTATTAAAAACATTACAGTACCTTGCAAAGAACATTAGTAAATGATATATTTGTAAATATTGGAATACCCATTAATTGGAACATTCTTTGTATTTCGTATCCTCCCTTTCAAAATATAGCATTCTCAACTTTAATTCATCATTCTATAAAGGAAAGTGATTGTTATGAACAAAAATGAATTTTTGGAACAACTTAATTCTGCCCTGCGGAATATGCCTAATGCAGAAAAGAAAGATATTATTTCGGAGTATGAAACTCATTTTATCAGTGGTAAACAAGATGGGAAATGTGAAGAAGAAATTGCTAGAAAACTAGGAAACCCTAAAACGATCGCGAAAGAGCTTACTGTTTCCTATGCAATAAGCAATGCTGACAAGAAACGAAGCTTTAAAAATATGATAACTGCACTATTTTCTGTTATGAGTTTAAGTGTTTTAAACTTTACCTTTATCATTATCGCCTTTTTCGTACTACTCTTTTTATTACCGATTCTTCTAGCACTTATCATTGCCACTCCATTATTAATCATCTCACCTATTTTATTAATAGGACTAGGATTCTTTAAAGGGTTTCATCAAATCAGTTATTCGGATGTTTATAATGTGTTCATCGCTTTTTGCAGTGGTTTACTCATATCCGTCATCTGTTATCAAATGATAAAACATCTATACGCAACTTTAGTTAAGTACTTGAAATGGAATGTAGCTATTTTACAAAGATATTAATGCAAAAGGAGATTAAGATGAAAAAGTATATTTTATATGCACTCATGTTACTTACAATTTTATTTCTATCAGCTTGTTCAAACAGTGCGCAACCTAAAGAAGAAAACGATGTACAATCTATTAAAGATGTTACGGTTAAAATTCCGGAAACTATATTCACTTCTTCAAAAAAGAATGAAACGATTAACGAAGACGAAATGAAACAAAATATAAAAACGTATTTAGATTATAGCGGAGAGTTATACGAAAACACCGTCCCGCTTTCATCAGCCATGTCTGACGAGGAAGTCACGGAATCCGACCGCGAGAAATTACAACAACTTGTCGATTTAGCAAAACAAAACGATGCGAATTTCCATGCTTTTATTAGTAACAATACGATTCCTGATGATTACAAAAAACCTTCGAAGGAAATTCATGATTATATTTCAGCGTCTACGGCACTTTCAGTGGAACTAGAGCAAGAACTAGACAAACTCGCTCAAGATGGTAACTTATTCAAAACTGATTTTTCTTTTACAAAACGCTTTGAGCAAGTGAATGGTAGGAAGCAAAAAGAAATCGAAAAGTTTTTGAAGGAAAAGAATATTGAGACTGATTATTTCCACAAATAACAAACAGAAAAGACGCCCCTATACAGGGGCGTCTTCCACTATTACGCTTGTTGTTGCGCGTTATATAATTCTTCAAGTGGCTGCATGATAATTTTGTTAACGTCAGTGATAACGATGTTTAAACGTTGTTCAGTTTCCATTAACTTTGTGATTTTAGCATCTTGTTGAATGCGAGCTACAACTTCTTGTGCTTTTTGGTTATCTTCTTCAGTGATTTCTTGACCTTGCATCATTTTTTGTTGTAGGCCAAGTTGCATTGTACGGAACTCATCGAATAAGTTCTTTGAAGCTGCGTCACCTTGTACTGCTGCGTAGCTTGCTTTTAATGTTTGGAAATCTTCGTTTTCAGCGATTGCTTTTTGTAATTCATATGCAACATCATGAATGTTTTTTGTCATTTTATTTTTCCTCCTTTAGAAGGCTAGCGCTTTTCGCTCGCACTGCCTTTTAAGTGCATTTACATACGCACCTCTTCTTACCATATCAAACTATGCAAGAGATGTGAAGAAATTTCACTTTTATTTCTATGTACTCATCTTATTATTTAAGAAACAACAGTAACAGTCCTTGCAAGAGTCCAATCATCCCGCCTAATAGTGCTCCTAAATACGTAATCATTTTTAGCTCATTTTTTGTAATGGACAGCACTAAATCTTCTAGTCTCTCCGTTGAAAATGTGGATACTTCTTGCTGCACAATTTCCGCAAGGTGGAGATTGTTTAATATACTCGCTACGTTTTCTGTCCCCCACTTTAAGCCTTTCGTTACTGCACTTGGGACTACCTTTTCCATGATTGTTTCTCGAACTGGCTCACATACTTGCTGCACAGATTGGTTTAAAAACTTGCTCACTGTTTCCTCCACTTTAACTGCTGACAATATAGAGCTTACAATCATTTCTTTTTCTACAAACGTTTCTACTTCTTTTACATCTCTTCCTTTTAACTTCTCCCACTCTTTTTGCAGTACATCAGTTAAAAGCTGTTTTGTGCCATCTTGCCCTAAAAACTTAATAACCTCTGGCTGCACACGATCCACCACACTTACATTCCCTAAAAACATTCCGACTAAATTAAGCAGCGTTCCCCTAGAAGCAAAGAAATCATCAATCATTTTTGAAAGACGTACTTTCCCTTCTTCACTTTCAAAAAAACGAATTCCTCGATCTAAAATAAAAGCCGAGACATTTGGGATCGCATTCTCAATTTTTTCATGAACAGAATGAGGTAAAGCCTGTTCCCATGTATATGTATAGTACTCCGCTAAAAATGCCTGAATCTTTTCTGTAATCACATGCTCGATTTTCTCGGTTGCTTCTTTTTCTACATGCGCTACGTTCCATTTTTCTAACATTTGTCGCAGTGATTGTTCATTCGTCATTACTTTATCCACTTCTACTTGTGCCCAGTGGATTAACCCTTTTTGAAACTCTTCATTTGTTAGCTTCTTTCCGATTCCTTCTGGCGTCAACAAATGCTCGACAACCATTTTCCCTAATTGAACAGCAAGCTCATCACGGCGCTTCGGAATTAATCCTGGTGTAAATGGAACTTGAAAATTCCCAATATAAATAGGGCGATGAGGACGAAATAACATTTTTATTGCTAAATGATTTGTGAATCCCCCAATAACTGCTCCGAGCCCTGTCGTCGTTAACATACTTAACCATATATTCATTACAATCAACCTTTCGCTTCTCCAAAACTATAGCATATCATCATACGGACAAAAGTATAATGGTATAAAAACGTATTTGCAATATATAGCTTCGCCTATTGTGCCATCATTTTGTTAGTAAAGGAGTGATTTCGTTGGTTCTCGGTATTTTAACTTCTCACCCTCATTATGAGCAAACGTATTACACCGAAATCGCTAAACGCGCTCGGCTTTATCATAATGTCGTTGCCCAGTTTACGCCATTTGGTATTGATCCTAAAACAGATCTTATTTCTGGTCTGATTTATGATACTGATACAGGAAAATGGAAAGAGCAAACATTCCCTATTCCTTCTTATATATACGATCGTTCTTCTTTTAACGAGGAAACAGACTTCGAAAAAGCAAAGTCAATTATTCACTCATTACACAACCGTCCTACCACTACCTTTTTAAATAACACACTCATCGACTTAAGCGAACTACATGATGTATTTCTCACGAATAAAAAATTATCTCCTTATATACCAAAATTTGAAATAGCAACGATACAAAACATTTTCAAACTGTTATTAAAAACAAAAGATATTATTATACGTCCTACTCATACACATTCCAATGAAAGTCTATACCGGATTGCTTACAAAAATAAAACGTTTCATATCGATACGATAAATGATGACTATCATACTTCTACTCCAATCAAGCGGACAGATGCATTTATATCTTGGTACAAATCTAATATACGATCAGCACGTTACATCACCCATACGATGCTGCAGCCACCTAATCAATTAACATACCCACTCCATATTCGAACCATTTTGCAAAAAAATAAAGAACAGAAGTGGAATGCTATCGGCCAGTTTATACAAAAAAGCTCATTTCCGAATCAACTATTACTTTCGGCAACAGAGGATTCCTCACTGCATTCATTTTCAAAAGTTAAATATGTATTATCTAGTACCGGTGTACAATTATTACAGGACGCTTTACACGATATTATAAATGAAGTGTTTCAAACATTAGATCAATCTTATTCTTCATTATTCGAGCTAGAGCTTTCCACCATTATGGATCAAAAGGGGGCAATTTGGCTTATGTACGTCAACACGATTCCCCCGTATGAACATTACATTCGTCATAGTGATGCATTAGCCGAAAAGATATATCACGGACCACTAAAGTTTAGTCGCTTCACACCATAATGAAAGGGGGGAAACCCATTTTGAAAGAGCACATATATACGTTAAACATTTCAGATGAGCATCCAAATAGTATTACTTTACCTTATATTTTTTCCATTACACCACCCATTACATCCCTTTCCTTCGGCGTACGCCATGTTGCGAGTGAAGAGGTAAAAATTCATTATTCCTTTACTCGTGAAATCATTATCGGACAACAAATTGCAGAGAAGCTTTTGCTTCCTCATTCCACTACTATCCATGCATTCACGCAAAATGAAACCATTATTTTCGGACCATTAATCGGGATTTTCACAACTGGTTTTAACGATGACTCTTCTAACCCTTTAGGAAACCGTTCAACTTCTCTTGGTGAGTTACTAACGCCGCCATTCACCTTGCGACCATTTGTATTCGTTTTTGGTGTGCAACATATAAACTGGGAAGATGAAACAATTGAAGGCTATTTCTTTCAAGAAGGGCAATGGATTAAGAAAAAGGTCCCTTTACCAAATGTCATTTACGACCGATTACCAAATCGTAAAGCCGAAAACTATAAACCGATCGTAAGAGCAAAAAGAAAATTAGAGCATGACTATGCTATTCCGTGGTTTAATCCAGGATTTTTTAATAAATGGGAAGTGCATCAACTTCTTATGAAAGACGATTCGATCATGCCATTCTTACCAAACACAGAAACATTTCAACACTTCGAACAAGTAGAACGATTTCTCGGTACGTATAAATCGATTTACATGAAACCGATTCACGGCAGCTTCGGTCGAAATATTCATCAACTATTTTATTCTCAAGCAGAGAATTGCTACTACTGTCGTTATCGTGAAAATGAAGAAAACAAACTAAGAAAGTATCAATCATTAGAAACGCTTCTGAACCATGTATTAAAAGGACATGATTTAAAAAAGTTTATCGTACAACAAGGTATTTCCTTACTTCGCTTCGATGGGCAACCAGTTGATTTCCGCATTCATACAAATAAAAATCATTTCGGTCAATGGATTGTCAGTGCAATCGTTGCAAAAATTGCTGGCAAAGGTAGTTTAACAACACATGTAAATAGCGGTGGCGATACAAAATTACTACAAGAACTATTTCCTGATTCAACGAAACAAGTTCAAATTGAAAATAAATTAAAACAAACTGCCTTACAAATCAGTTACGCGCTCGATGAACAAGTAACCGGAAATATTGGAGAAATTGGCTTTGATATCGGTTTAGACACGCAGGAAAACCCGTGGCTCTTTGAAGCAAACTCTAAACCTGGGCGAACTGTATTCCAAGATGAAAAGTTAAAAGAACAAAGTGAACTGACGCGCCAATTATTTTACGAATATGCCATCTACTTAACTGAACATTCTTTGCGCGATGCAAAAGAAAAAATGTCTCAAATAAAATCAGAGGCTTCCTCAAACACCGAGAATATCCCGTCCCCTATGATTCACTCACAAATACGAAAACAAAAACTTCCACCTCATTCATAAGGTGGAAGTTTTCTATTTACACAAGTTTCACTACAACTTCTGTTTCCACATTACACATCCCGCAATAAAAAACATGATTGCAGTACTCTTGTGAATTACTATGTGTTAAACCATCTACTGCACTTAATAATTCTTGATCCATATACGCACTATAATCGTCTATGTAATCTACAGTTTTCCCGTAATCTTGGAGTATACCTTGGCAATTTTGACAAGAATATGTTTGTGATTCTAATGCGTTGCAAAGCGGGCAAATTCCCATCACGATTCCTCCATGCATTATCATTTACAAGCTGATTGAAGAGAGCATCAAGCCGTGCATAGGAGCATTTCGTTCCACTCCTATTCAAAATAGAACTATAAAGTTAATGATTTGCCCCACAATAGCGGGATACAAACAAAAAAACATATTTCATATCTCTCTTAGTTTAGCCTTCTTTCTAAAAAATACAACGATTACTCTTATTTCATACTTTACGAAATCACTAAGATTTTTTTACAAAATTTACAAATTATTATTTCGTATATCTTTCTAGGTAACATCCATACTATGAGTACAAACTTAATTACCGATGGATTAGCGCCAAACGGGGCGATAATCTGGTTCAACTCCAGCTAGTCCAACCAAAAAAAATTTTTATAACTCTAAGGAGGATATATTCCTATGGCAAACCAAAATTCTTCAAATCAATTAGTAGTACCAGGAGCAACAGCAGCAATCGACCAAATGAAGTACGAAATCGCTCAAGAATTTGGTGTACAATTAGGAGCAGATTCTACGGCTCGTGCTAACGGTTCTGTTGGTGGAGAAATTACAAAACGTCTAGTTGCAATGGCTGAGCAAAGCCTTGGCGGATTCCAAAAATAAATATATATGGCAAAAAGGTCTCAAGGCATATGCCTTGAGACCTTCCTTCATTTATCCCGCTTTAATGGGCAGTAAGACCCCCACCTCAAAATTCAGCGAAAGCGAAGAAGTTAGGTGGGGAATCAACTGCCCATAAAAGTCCGATTGGTTCAACTAATAATCAGTGGGGGATGAAGAAAACCCCCACTGATTAAAGTTTCACTTTATTGCAACATTTGTAAAAACTTCTTCGTACGTTCTTCTTTTGGATTTGTAAATACATCTTCTGGTGTACCTTGTTCAACAACGACACCGCCATCCATGAAAATAACGCGATTCGCAATTTGATGTGCAAAGCGCATTTCGTGTGTTACAATCACCATCGTCATGCCTTCTTTCGCAAGTTCTTTCATGACTTTCAGAACTTCTTGAACGAGTTCAGGATCAAGCGCTGACGTTGGCTCATCAAATAGTAACACTTCAGGCTCCATCGCAAGCGCGCGAGCAATTCCAACGCGCTGTTGTTGTCCGCCTGATAATTGGAATGGATATAAGTCTACTTTATCCGCAAGACCAACTTTTTCAAGGAAATAGTTTGCTTTTTTCTTCGCATCTTCTTTCCCCATCTTTTTCACTGTAACAAGCCCTTCCATAACATTTTGAAGTGCTGTTAAATGCGGAAATAGATTATGGTGCTGGAATACCATACCTGTTTGCGTACGAAGATTGACAATATCTTGCTTCGATACTTTTTTTGAGAAGTCGAGCTCTTTATTACCGATACGAATGCTACCAGCGTTCGGTGTTTCTAGCACGTTAAGACAACGTAAGAATGTCGTTTTACCAGATCCAGATGGTCCGATAATAACAACAACCTCCCCCTTCTCAACTGATAGATCTATATGTTTTAGTACAGTATTATCTCCGAAACTTTTTTGTAAATGTTGAATTGAAATCATAAAAACAAAAACTCCTTTTATGAAAGGGTTATTTTAGAGTGTAACGTTCTGAACGTTTTTCTAATATTTGTTGCACAATAGATAATAAGAAGCAAATTGCCCAATAAATTAGACCTGCTTCGAAATAAACAATTAAAAACTCGTAGTTCATTGCCGCAATTTCCTGCGCTTTTCGGAACATTTCTGTTACTAAAATTAACGATGCTAATGAAGTATCCTTCACTAAACTAATAAATGTATTCGAAAGCGGCGGGATTGATACGCGCGTCGCTTGCGGTAAAATAACACGTTTTAACGCTTGCGGATACGTCATCCCAATTGTGTAAGCTGCTTCCCATTGCCCTTTCGGAATAGAAAGAATTGAAGCACGAATAATTTCAGATGCATATGCACCGACATTTAATGAAAATCCAATAACTGCTGCTGTATATGGCTCAACTTCAATATTAAGAGTTGGAAGACCATAGAAAATAATAAATAATTGTACAAGAAGTGGCGTTCCGCGAATGATAGATACATAGATACGAGCAATCCATTGTAAAATACGACTACCTGAAATACGTGCAAGCGCCGTTAACGTCGCAAGTATAATCCCGATAATAAATGTAATAAGCGTTAATGGAATTGTCGTAAACACAGCTTCCTTCAGCATAGGCATGAAGGAAGACTGCATAATATCTATCCAAGTAGACAATCGATCTGAAACCAACGCACTACTTAGATACATTTTCACCGAACCATTTTTTCGCTATTTTATCGTACGTACCATCTTTTTTCATATCTTCTAACGCTTTATTTACTTCTTGTACTACCTTGTCGCTACCTTTACGGAATAAGAATCCACTTTGTGACGCTTCTTTTTCTGTATCTACAATTTTAATTTTTGCATCTTTTTTCGTTTCTAAATAGTTTAGCACTGATAATTTATCATTAATTGTGAAATCAACACGACCAGTATTTAACAATTCCGCCGCTTGGCTAAAGCCTTCTACATTCGTAATTTCTGCGCCATTTTTCTTAGCAATATCTGCATAGTTACTTGTTAAAGATTGTGCTGCTTTTAATCCTTTTACATCAGCAAATGTAGCAGGTTTATCTTTATCCTTCGCAATAACTAATACTGCTGAAGATGAAACGTATGGGCTAGAGAAATCATATTTCTTTTGACGATCTTCACGAATACCAACTTCGTTTGCAACCATGTCGAAACGTTTTGCATCTAGACCAGCAAGTAAGCTATCCCATTGTGTTTCTTTAAATACAGGTTTTACCCCTAAACGTTTTGCAACTTCTTCTGCTAATTCAACATCAAATCCAGTTAATTTATTGCTTGAATCGTGGAATGTGAACGGTGGATATGTACCTTCTGTTCCAATTACAAGTTCACCACTTTGTTTTATCTTTTGTAACGCATCTTGACTAGCTGTATCTTTTTTCTCTTCTTTACCGCAGCCCGCTACAATCCCGATCGCTAATGTAGTTACTGCAAGTACTGAAAATAATTTTTTCATGATGGTAATCCTCCAAGTATTCTGATAGGAATTTAAAAACTATATTGATTGTATGCAATCTTGAACAATTTTTCAATGAAAATGTTCTTATTTAGTTTATCCTTTTTCTTCATAATCAAACAAAAGGAGAAAATAACGCTACATACAAAAAATAAGTAACATTTTTTAATATAGCATTTATAAAGAAAAAGGTAAAACAATACTTCTTATTTAACTGTCACGATTCACTAAAAAAAGAACTTGTGAAAATCACAAGTTCTCCTCCATACCTATTAAGCGCTCTGATTACCTTCCATTTGCGTTTTGTACATATCGTAATAACGCCCGCGCTTTTTCATTAGCTCATCATGAGAGCCTTTTTCTAAAATCGTTCCTCTATCAAGCACAATAATTTGATCTGCACTTTTAATTGTTGAAAGTCGGTGAGCAATAATAAATGTCGTTCTTCCTTTTTTCACAACTTCTAGCGCTTGTTGAATCATCGCTTCTGTCTCCGTATCAATACTAGATGTCGCTTCATCTAAAATTAAAATGGCCGGATCAAAAGCAAGTGCCCTAGCAAACGATATAAGCTGACGTTCTCCGGTTGAAAGTGTACTTCCTTTCTCCGTAATTTCTTCATTTATATTATTCGCAAATCGTTCAGCACCAACATCACGTAATGCTTTTACGATGCGCTCTTTTGAAATTTTTTCATTCTCTAAGCTAACATTAGATGCTACTGTTCCGCTAAATAAAAACGGATCTTGCAGTACGATTCCCATGTGCTCACGAGTTGCTTGCTTCGGCATCTCTTTTACATCGTGACCGTCAATTGTAAGCTTTCCTTTTTCAAACTCATAAAACTGGAAAAGTACATTCATAATGGAACTTTTTCCTGATCCAGTATGACCAACAAGCGCTACTGTCTCTCCTTGTTTCGCTTCAAAAGAAATATTTTTTAACACTTCATCTTTTCCATTATAAGAAAACGACACATTATCAAACTTCACATTTCCTTGTAAGCGAGGCATACGTTCCTCTTCTACCGCTTCCCCTTTTTCCTCTAACAATTCAAAAACACGTTCTGATGCAACGCGCGATTGTTCTAAGTTAGCAAGCTGATTTACCATATTTGTAATCGGTGAGAACAATCGTGTTAAATAATCAACGAACGCATACAGTATCCCTAAAGAAATGACACCTGAAGCACTTAATGAAGCACCACCGAAATACCAAATCACACCCGTGAAAGCAATATTTCTTAATACAGACACTAAATTATGCGAAGTTGCTGCATTTAAATTTAAAATTTTATTTTGATACTTAAAATAATCGCCATTTAATTCTTCAAACTCTTTTTTCGTTTCACGCTCTTGACGGAACGCTTGAATAATTGGCATCCCTTGAATGGATTCATTCACTGTTCCATTAATATCAGATAAACGTGAACGCATTTTATGATTGTATACAGACGCATACTTTCTATAAAGAATTGCCCAAACGATTAAAATCGGGATGATAAGTAAACATAACGTCGCCAATTTTACGTCGAGTAAAAATAGCGCAGCGAATATCCCGATAATATAAATGATACTAGAAACGAATGTTGCAAGCACCGTTACGTATAAATCCCGAATGGCTTCCGTATCATTCGTGACACGCGATACAATTTTCCCTGCTGGTAAATGATCGAAATACCGAATCGGCAACGTTTGAATATGAGAAAAGACATCTTCCCTCATAATTTGAATAATTTTGTTCGCTGCCTTCTGTAAGAAAAATTGCTTTCCGTATGCAAATAATGAAACGACTACTAATAAAGCGAAATACCCACCACCAAGTAGAAGTAGACGGTTTATTTCTGGTTTATAAAACGCAAACACTTCTTCTTTTGTTAATGCTTTCGCTTTATACACTTGCACCGCCTTACCATTTTGAACGGTAATCATATCACCTTTTACAGTACGTGACCCTTCAGCATTCACTTTATTCGGCACAAAGTAATATTGAAAACCGACTTGCATCACGCGTACTTCTTTTCCTTTTTTCTCACCTTGTTCAAAGCGATCGCTTCGCTTATAAAAGGCGCCATTATATGAAACAGCCTCTTCACTCTTTTCTGTTTCATACCAAGGTTTCTCGATTCCAACGATATGATCGTCAATCATCGTTTTTGCGACGAAAGGGCCAGCAAGCTCTGCAATAACGAAAATAAATAACATTAGCATCGCTGCAAAAATTGTCCCTTTCACTTTCATCGCATATTGAAACAATCGTTTTGAAACGCTCATATTTTCACCCCACTATCCGCACTTTCACTTTCTCCTTGTTGTCTTTCGAACTGCTCAGCATACCAGCCTCCGCTTTTAATAAGCTGATCATGCGTACCCTCTTCCATTACTTGCCCTTCATCCATAACGAGAATCCAATCCGCATGTTGTACGGCAGATAAACGGTGCGTCGTAATAATCGTCGTCTTTCCGCTTCTTTCTGTTCTTATATTTTCAATGATCGCTGCTTCCGTACGAGCATCAACAGCTGATAAAGAATCGTCCAAAATTAAAATTTCTGGATTTTGAATCACAGCTCGCGCAATTGAAATCCTTTGTTTTTGCCCTCCTGATAAAGAAACACCCTTCTCTCCAACGAGCGTTTCTAACCCTTCTGGTAAAAACTCTAAATCCTTTGTAAACGCCGCAATTTCAATCGCTTTATCGAGTTCTTCTTCCGTCGCTTCTCGGTTCCCGAATAAAATATTTTCCCTCGCTGTTTTTGAGAACAAAATATGTTCCTGAGGTACATACCCAATCCACCCGAGTACATTTTCATTCGTTATGTTATTTAACGTCACATCAGAGACTGCAATATCCCCATCTCCAAGCGGATATTGACGAAGAAGCTGACGTACGAGCGTCGTTTTTCCGCTTCCTGTTTTCCCGACAACCCCAAGCGTTTCCCCTTGTTTTAATGTAAACGAAACCTTCTTTAAATTTGTTTCAGTTGATGAAGGATATGAAAAGGTAACGTCATCAAACTGAATATAATCCGGCTCTTGTACAAGCTTTGGATTTTTCGGGTCCTTTACATCTGGTTCATACGCTAACGTTTCATTCACACGGTCTAATGATGCATTTCCTCGTTGCATAACATTAATTAATTCGCCAATTGCAAACATCGGCCAAATCATCATCCCTAAATACACGTTAAATGAAACAAGTTCACCAAGTGTTACCTTTGATTGAAATACAAGATACGCGCCATACACTAAACCAATTAAATAACTAAGACCAACAAGCATTTTCACAGTTGGCTGGAATAATGCATCGATTCTAGCTACTTTCATATTTTTTTCGTAGACGTCATCTCCTAAATGATGAAATCTTTCCTGATCTGCGTTCTCTTGTACGTATGCACGAATAACGCGCACACCAGCGATTGATTCTAATACTTTATCGTTCATATCACCGAATGCATCTTGCGCAACTGTAAATCTTTCATGCAATTTCTTTCCATATATATTCATCGCATACGCCATAATCGGAAGCGGGATAAGTGCCGCAAATGTAAGCTCCCAACTAATTGTAAATCCCATCATAAAGACAATCGTAAGCATATATAAACTCGAATCCACGAGCGTTAATATACCGAAACCAGCCGTCATAGCGATTGCTTTTAAATCATTTGTCGCTCTCGCCATTAAATCACCAGTACGATTTTTTTGATAAAACGTCGGTGTCATTTTAAGTAAATGCCCCATAAATTTAGAGCGCATCGTCTTCTCCAGTACGAATGCTCCTCCAAACAACTGATGTTGCCACACAAAAGTAAGACCGTATCCAACGATTGTAACCCCTATTAAAATAAGAATAGATTGCATAATTGCTTCATTTGATAACGTTCCTGTTTTTATGTTATCAATCGTAACCCCTAACACTTTCGGGGGAATGACTTCAACTATATTTACAATTAAAAGAGCTCCAATGGCGATACTATATCTCTTCCAATGCTCTTTAAAAAACCATTTTAACTTTAGTAATACTGATAACAATGTAACCTCTCCCTTCTCGTGCTCGTTTACCTCTCATTTCTTTATCCACTATCCAGACCCATCACATTTACATTTCGTAATCCATACAATCTCATCACATTTTTCCACCTTCCAAAGTTTTATATAGTAATATGGAAAACAAAAAAAAGCATACCGCCGCTTGACGATATGCACAGAAATGCATAAAAGCGTACGTTACGATATACGCAACGTACGCTTTTTATAAGACAAAGATGCCTTATATATCCGCACGGGTTGCGTAATGATATGAATGTCTTCTGCCATTTAACAGAGCTAAGCCCATTACATTTACGATTACAATCATTACGCACACCCCCTTCATTTATTTTCCATTTATAATCTTACAACTTTATTGAGTATTCTGTCAATTGTTTTTTTGCACACCGAATAAAAATATACACTACATCATTTTGAAATAAGGAAATGTTCTGTAAGAAAGGGCATACAAAATAAAAAAAGAATAAGAAATCGTTTTCACAAACATTTCATTTGAAAAATGTTATCAAACCCCCTACAATCACCTTATACTCACTCTTACAAGTTGCTATTTTAGGAGGACTAATCATGACAACTAGCAATACGTACAAATTTTATTTAAATGGAGAATGGAGAGAAAGCTCTTCAGGACAAACAATTGAAATTCCATCTCCATACTTACACGAAGTAATTGGACAAGTACAAGCAATTACTCGCGGAGAAGTAGATGAAGCAATTGCATCTGCAAAAGAAGCTCAAAAATCATGGGCGGAAGCTTCTCTACAAGATCGCGCAAAATATTTATATAAATGGGCTGATGAGCTCGTAAATATGCAAGATGAAATTGCCGATATCATTATGAAAGAAGTCGGTAAAGGATATAAAGATGCGAAGAAAGAAGTTGTTCGTACAGCTGACTTCATTCGTTATACTATCGAAGAAGCTTTACATATGCACGGAGAAAGCATGATGGGCGATAGCTTCCCTGGCGGAACGAAATCTAAACTTGCAATCATCCAACGCGCACCACTTGGTGTTGTATTAGCAATCGCACCATTTAACTACCCAGTAAACTTATCTGCCGCAAAACTTGCACCAGCATTAATTATGGGTAACGCTGTTATTTTCAAACCAGCAACTCAAGGTGCAATTAGTGGTATTAAAATGGTGGAAGCACTTCATAAAGCTGGCCTTCCAAAAGGTCTTGTAAACGTAGCGACAGGACGCGGTTCTGTAATTGGTGACTACTTAGTAGAACACGAAGGCATCAATATGGTATCGTTCACAGGTGGTACAAACACAGGTAAACATTTAGCGAAAAAAGCTGCAATGATTCCACTTGTATTAGAACTTGGTGGTAAAGACCCTGGTATCGTTCGTGAAGATGCTGACTTACAAGATGCTGCAAACCATATCGTAAGCGGTGCATTCTCTTACTCTGGTCAACGTTGTACAGCTATTAAACGTGTACTTGTACACGAAAACGTAGCAGACGAGCTTGTTAGCTTATTAAAAGCGCAAGTAGCTGAACTATCAGTTGGATCTCCAGAACAAGACAGCACAATCGTTCCATTAATCGACGACAAGTCTGCTGACTTCGTTCAAGGTTTAGTTGACGACGCTGTTGAAAAAGGTGCAACAATCGTTATTGGTAACAAGCGTGAGCGTAACTTAATTTACCCAACATTAATCGACCACGTAACAGAAGAAATGAAAGTTGCTTGGGAAGAGCCATTCGGCCCAATCCTTCCAATCATCCGTGTTTCTTCAGATGAGCAAGCAATTGATATTGCTAACAAATCAGAGTTCGGCTTACAAGCAAGTGTCTTCACAAAAGACATTAACAAAGCATTTGCAATTGCTAACAAAATCGAAACTGGTTCTGTTCAAATTAACGGACGCACAGAGCGCGGCCCTGACCACTTCCCATTCATCGGTGTAAAAGGTTCAGGTATGGGCGCACAAGGTATTCGCAAGAGCCTTGAGTCTATGACACGTGAAAAAGTAACTGTATTAAACTTAGTTTAATCTTATATGTAGAAGCTGATCTAATTTTGGATCAGCTTCTTTTTATATACATCCTTCCAAAAATAATAGCTTATTTATTTCAAATTCTGATTTGGTTTTCCAAATCGAACTAAAACATGCCATAATAATTTTAATTCCTGAAGCACTTCTTCATACGTTCCACGATCACTCCAGGATAGTGGATTCCTTTTCAAATCCACTACAGCAGAGCCAATTATATGTGCATCGATACAATTATTTCGTGCAATGCGTCTTGCCAAAGATGGCATTTTTGAACCTCTAAAATCCATCGGAACTTCATCCACCGTAAGTACAAAACCCATGTGCCAATACAAATCAATAGAATACTTCAGACAAATTTCTTCTAAAGTTCTACCTACATTCGTACCCTTAAATGAAGGATCTACAACAAGTGCTTCCACATCTTCTTTAAGAGAAATATCTCCATGAATCTGTGCTTCAATATAATGATTAAGATTACGAGCTGACTCTTTGTTTACGAAATCTATAAACGGCCTTTCCAAGTTAGCCAGTAAATGATGAATAAGTCTTGTTGGAGTCAAATTCCCTTCACCAATTGCAAAATCTCTTACGAATGTCTCTTCCAAAAGAGCAGCTAAAATCATATCAAACTCTTCATAAGTACCCTTTTCTTTTGGATCTTGATGCGAATCTAAATACGTATATGTAGAGCGATAAGAAACTTTTGGTGATAAGAGGAGATAACATGATCCAAAGCGCGGGGCAGGTCCATCTGGATGTAGCATTACATTTAGCGCCCCATATTTGGGACGTTCATTATTCGTTACGCCTTCCAATTGATATGCGCCTCCAAATATCCTCTGTTCCCAAAGGTCACGTTCACCACCCGGATAAGCAGACACACTTCCATTAGATAGCAATGTTTCAAACTGACTTTTATATATTCCTTGCTCAAACAGTGCTTCAGCAATATTTTGCATATTCGAATCTAATCTGTCTGGATGAAAGTGTAAAGCAATCCTCGCATTTGCTTTTAAATGAACGACAGCTTCTTCAAACATTTCATCAGTAATATTAGACATTTTCAATATATGGTTAATTGTTGCTTTAGCCTCATGTTTTTCGTTCTCTGCATATTTTGAAATGTACTCTAAAGCAAATAATTGAGATCTTGATAATTCCATAACCAAACCTCTCCTTTCATTGAAATGACCTTAATCATTTCAATGAAAAGCTTGTTCTTTCCTTCTTATGAAACGAAGCCTGTTAAAAAAATAAATACTTCGGATTAAGATTTTCAGACAAAATTCTTTGTACTGTAAAGTGGAACTTTAATCAGTGGGGGGCTTGATTCCCACCTAACTTCTTTGCCTCCGCTGAATTTTGAGGTGAGGGTCTTACTGCCCATTAATGCGGGGTAAAATTGACCTTCACTCTGTCGCTATTTCCTCTGCACAACTAATAAACGCTACAGCCCTTCCTAGCCCCTTTTTAATAACAAACTCTTCTCTATAATCTGATTATTACTATATCCATTGACGTACAAAAATTCATTTGTTACTCTTAAATACGTTAATTTAATATTTTAATCCTCATTCGTATCTCGGTGAGGTAGAGGTTGCAGTCATTAAGAGTATCATTTCAGGAGATGTAGTGGCATTGATGAAGGAATGAGAAAGGAATGATTGCCGAAGTAAGCCCGTGTCCACCATGCACGCTTGCTGGGTCTGCATTTAATAAGTGCAGAACTGTCACAAACGAAACGTTTCATTTGTGGAGAGCTATCGAGAGGTATGTCGTGGGTTTCTTATAAGATAGAAAGCATGTAGCGGCAAATTACGTGCTTTTTTTGTTTTGTTTGGGACTTCTCTTCTCTACTAAGAAGACATACATATCTCCTCGCTTGACTTGGTTATACTAACTTTGGAGGTATTTTCTATGCAACAAAAAAAATGGGGCTTTTGGGTACTAACAGCTTTCGTTGTCGGTAACATGGTTGGCGCTGGGATTTTCATGGTGCCAAGTACGTTGGCACAAACAGCAAGCCCTCTCGGTGTCACTTTAGCTTGGTTAACAACAGGGTTTGGTGTTTTAATGCTAGCTCTTGTTTTCGGTAATTTAGCAATTCGTCGTCCTGATTTAACGACAGGACCACAAAGTCATGCATATGCTTTATTCTCATCACCAAAAAAGAAAAAAATGGCTGGTTTCAGTATGGTGTGGGGATATTGGGTTGCAAACTGGGCAAGTAACGTTGCCATCATTACATCTTTCGCGGGATATTTATCACTCTTCTTCCCAATTATGAAAGATACACGACTACTATTTTCAATCGGTTCTTTTAACATAGAAGTCGGAAAACTAATTACATTTACGATTTGTTCCATCTTACTTTGGGGAACTCATATTATATTAACAAACGGTGTAAGCGGAGCTGGAAAGTTAAACTTCTTAGCAACAACAACGAAAGTAACTGGATTCCTTTTATTCATCGTCGTTACGTTATTTGCATTCGAAGCTTCTAAGTTTGGACAATGGTACACACCGATGATCGATAAATCAGGTGTATCACACGGTCTTCTTTCACAAGTAAACTTAGCTGCTCTTACAACGCTTTGGGCATTTATCGGAATCGAATCGGCAGTACTTTTATCAAACCGTGCTACCTCTCCTAAAACAGTAAAACGCGCAACAGTTGCAGGATTACTTATTACAGTTGCGATTTACTTAGGAATTACCATTTTAACAATGGGTGTACTTCACGTTGATACATTACAAGCTTCTGAACGTCCATTAGCAGATGCATTAAATGTTGCAATGGGTCATGGCGGCGGGAAACTGATGGCATTACTTGCTCTTACTTCCCTATTCGGTTCCATCTTAGGCTGGATTTTATTAAGCTCAGAAGTACCGTATCAAGCAGCAAAAGAAGGTTTCTTCCCTTCCTTCTTCACCAAAACGAACAAAAAAGGAAGCCCAATTTACTCATTACGATTAACAAACATTATGTCGCAAGTGTTCTTATTCTCAACATTATCAGGAACTATTGCGGAAGCTTATACATTCGTTATTACCGTATCAACACTGGCCTACCTCATTCCATATCTCGTTTCACCAATCTTCCAGTTAAAACTAGTCGCAACTGGTGAAACATATAAAAATGAAATGCGGGCAAGAATTACAGATGGTATAGTCGCAGTGATCGCACTTTGCTACGCACTATGGGTTATTAAAACCGGTGCATCCGATATAAAAACGTTCCTTCTCGGAATTGGTTTATTCGTAATCGGCTTTGCCTTCTATCCATTAATGAATCGTGATCAGAAAAAAAATAACGAAAAGAAAAACGAGCAAGTTGCATAACGCAATTTGCTCGTTTTTTCTTTTATAAAACATATATAATAGAACAAAGAGGTGAAAAACATGTCAATCGAATCACTATGGAGCAGTCGCTTCCAACAACATATGCAAAATATCATTACATACTTTGCACGTATGATTAACGGTTTACTATATAGCTTTATCTTTATTTCATGCGTTGGTGCATACTACTATGCTCAGTTTCTAAAAGCATCTCCTTCTAAAGGAATAGCTTTACTACTCATCACGATTGTACTTACATTTATTATAACGAGATGCCCGATCCGTACATTTATTCAAAAACCTGATGCTGTCTATTTGCTTGCATTAGAAGAGAAACTAACATCTTATTTTAAAAAGTCTCTTCTATATAATTACATCATTCAGCTTTTTCCATTATTATTTACGTTCCTTATTCTCGTTCCACTTGCAATGCAATCATTACAAGTAACAGTCCCTTTCTTATGTACAATCTTTATCGTTTTAATGATTACGAAAGCTTGGAATATATACATACATTGGATGTGGCGTGATAGCCATGAAAAAAACATATGGTTCATTATTCGTATTGCTTGTAACGCCCTAATCATTTACATGCTGTTTTACTCGGCATATGTTCTCATATTAGGCGGATTGCTCTTACTACTTGCTTTCCTGCTTCTATATACGAAAAAACAGCCTACAAAACGAATACCGTGGGATTACATAATCGAACAAGAAGAAAAAATGAACGTTCGTTTTTATCAATTTGCGAGCATTTTCACCGATGTTCCGCAACTGAATAAGCAAGTAAATAAAAGAAAATGGCTTACAAATTGGATTGAACCTTTATTACATAAAAAACGAGCAACTTTTTTCTATTTACATACACTCGCATTTTTACGCGGGAATGATTATTTCGGTATATATATTCGCTTAGGCTTAATCGGTGCCTTCGCCTTATATTTTATACCAAACATATACGCAAAAGGCGCTATCGCATATATCATCCTATATATGATTTCTATGCAGCTCCGTTCCCTGTGGAAATATTTTTCGGGAAATATTATTGTAGCATTATATCCATTTGATACTGAAAAACGAATGAATCAATTTCTTCGCTTAATCTTGATATTGCTAAGCATTCAACTCATTGTATTTTCAATTGTTATACTCATTGCTACAGGTCAATTTTTACATAGCCTTATCATTATGATTGTCGGGTTACTCTGGATCAAATTTATTATTGTACCAAAAACGAAGCAACGCGTTTCCGCATTTTAACGAAAAAAATCATCTTAAAAGCCAAGGAGAAAACAAATTATCTCCTTGGCTTTTTTATTTTTCTTCCTCAAACAAGAATTACCGGCACAACCTATATTTTATGATTTTACATACAAAAACGATAATACATGTTTACGTCCTAATAAAAAGGGTATGTATTAAATTAACAGGGCAAAGAAACTGGAGGGAATGAAAAAATATGAATTAAAGTTTCACTTTATAAAAGACATTGCTCAAGGATGATTCTGAAACCGATAATATAATGTAAGGAGCGGATTAGAATGAGTAAAAAAATTGCTATTTTAATAACGGATTATTTCGAGGACACAGAATACACAGAGCCAGTAGAAGCTTTTAATGAAAAGGGATATGAATTAACAACTATTGAAATGGAAAAAGGTAAAACGGTACACGGTAAACAAGGAAAAAGTGAAGTCGTAATTGATAAAAATATTGATGATGTTTCTCCAGAGAACTTTGATGCCCTCTTCATACCAGGCGGATTTTCCCCAGATATACTTCGTGCAGATGAACGTTTTGTTCGCTTTAGCAAAGCATTTATGGATGCGAAAAAACCTGTTTTTGCTATTTGTCACGGCCCCCAATTACTCATCACTGCACAAACACTTGAAGGACGCGATGTGACTGGATATAAATCCATTACGGTCGACTTGAAAAATGCTGGTGGACATTTTCATGACAAAGAGGTTGTCGTATGCCAAAATCAGCTAGTAACAAGTAGACAACCCGAGGATATCCCAGCGTTTATTGAAGAATCATTGCGTATATTAGGATAGTTATTAGAGGTTAGCCAAAATAGCTGTTTAGCTACTTTGGTTAACCTTTTGATTTGTATAAAAAACAAAAAGAATCTCATTTTCAATAATCTTTTGAGACACCCTCTTTTCTTGCCCCAAAATTTCTAATCACTTTTCATAGGCATTTCTCATATAGTGAAAATGACTATACGATTCCTATCCATAAGTTAAATAATGATTTTACACATATATAAATAAAAAAAGATGGGAGCCTTAATCATGAATAACAATCCACTTTCAACGCCCCAAGACAACTCCGAAAACAATAGCCGTGACATTACACTGCAAACATTAAGGGTCATCGGACTCGTCGTCCTTATTAGTGGTTATATCCTCGTTGCGCTCTCTGAAGTAGGTGAGCTGAAAGTCTTATTAACAAACCCAAATAGCAATCCTGATTTAGCTGAAGTTGATCCGTTTTAAAAGCCATATGAAAAGCGATTTCTATCATCGCTTTTCATATAGTTTTATCCAATCTGAGAAACTTCCCTTTCATCTTCATACTTCTCTTTCCCTATCGCCTTCATAAATAATAAAATACTACTCATACCAACGATAAAGTACAGAGCACTCATGCCCCAAGATGCAAGAAACGAGCCTAGCATAACACCTAATGCCCCGTTCATTTTTGCCACTTGAAAGACCATTCCGTTAATCGCCATGTATGAACCTCTTGCCTCATTTGGCACCATATCTGCCATAATAGATTGACGTACTGGCACATACATCATCTCACCTACCGTTTGGAAAAGCCCTGCAATTAATAAGATCCATAAGCTATTGCTCGTTCCAAGTATTGTAAATCCAATTGTATAAATGAATAAACCTACATATAAGATTTTCAAATCGTTGAAGCTTTTCAGCATTTTAATCAGGAGTGCCGAACATAACACAACTAAAATGGTATTCTCTGCTGAAATCCAGCTCATCATTCGAATACCTGTTAAATCAAACGTAACACCATTCCCAAAGAAAAAGTGCACCGTTTCAAATTCCTGCTGCAAACGTACTCCTAAATAATTATTAACCTGAAACTCTAAAGATAATGTACATATACTTGCTGCACAAAAAATTAAAAACGCTCTATCTTTCATTACGACTTTATAACTATCCACCATATCTTTTAATACATTTTTCTTCTCCGCCGTTTTCCGTACTACATACACTTCTTCCATATATACAGCCATCACATATAAAGTAATAACTGCAATCACTGTTAATCCAATAAACAATTGCAATCTATAGTTTTCAAATAGTAATCCTCCAAATATCGCTCCAATTGCAATTGATAAATTAATCGCCCAGTAGTTAATACTGTACATCATTTTTCGATTTTCCGGTGTACTCACGTCGATTAACATCGCCTCTGTCGCAGGGTTCATAAGTCCAGATCCTAAACTATTCACTAACATAAATACAAATGTTAGCCACGGTGAATCTACATAATTTGAATTGGCAATCCCCATACAAGCAATGGAAATGACTTGTATACTTTGACCGATAATCATCACCTTTTTACGACCAAGCCGATCCCCAACATATCCACCATATAAACCAATTACTAATGAAGCTATGACATTAATGAGTAGTAACGCACCAGCAATCGTACTACCTAATTTTATTGAAAAATAAATCGCCATAAATGGAAAAATCATCGTGGACACAGTACGTGTTAAAAACGAAGTTATAATTCTAATCTTGATATTTCGATGCATACTCCAAAAACCCATTGTTTTCCCCTCCTTATGCTTACTTATTTTACTTTGAAAAAAAGGAAGGAAAAGGTTAGAATATTCTAAAGAGTTTCCCCTTTTATGATAGAAGGAAGTGTATATATGAAAATTATGGACTATTACATTAGACTAAGACTACATGCACAGGATCAACAACATATGCGAAATAGCTTACAAGAATTAGCGGATGTTTTATATTGCAGTACGAAAAACGTAAAGATTTTATTAAAGAAAATGAGTGAGGAACAATTAATTCGTTGGACTCCAGGGCGTGGCCGCGGGAATAAAACAGAAATCCTATTTATACATAATTTCGTAGAAGCGATTGAATGCTATACAGATGAACTGTTAGCACAAGAAAAATTAAAGGATGTTTTTCTTCTTTTAAAAGAACCGCTCCCCCTTGCACTTCAAAAAAAGATAGAGAATAAACTACATCATCATTTTGGATATGAACCTTCAAATGATATGTATGACATATTAAAGATTCCTATATCGAGAAAAATCTTCCCATTAGATCCGGCTTTTGTCGCTGTAACTACAGAGAGCCATCTTACGAGTCAAATTTTTGACACGTTAGTCGTTTATAACGATGTTACTGAGAAAATGGAGCCACACATTGCGCATACGTGGGAATTAAGTGCAGACGGGCTTACGTGGACCTTTTATTTACGAAAGGATATATATTTTCATAACGAAACAGTTTTAACTTCTACAGATGTACAATTTTCATTTGAACGATTAAGGCAAGTTCACTCTCCTTTCGAATGGTTAATAGAAGAAATTGTTCAAATTGAAACACCATCACCACTGCAAATTCGATTCCATTTAGCAAAACCCAACTTATTTTTTTTACACTATGTAAGTTCCATGCAACTAGCAATTTTGCCGCGTGATGCTAGTATTCAAAATCATCATTATATAGGTACTGGCCCTTTCAAACTTGCTCATTACTCTGAAGATAATATCGTACTCGAAGCGTTCACCCATTATTTTAAAGAGCGCGCGTTATTAGACCGTATTGAATTTTGGGGTATTCCCGATCATGTGCAAATAGATGCTGATTATGAACTACCAAATGAAGAGGAAAATGAAAGGCATGATATACAAATAGAAGAAATAGGTTGTATTTATGCTAGCTTCAACTTTAAAAAACCTGGTCCTCATCACGACATGTACTTTCGAAAAGCTTGGAGAGAACTATATGACGTTGAAACGATACTTCGTAGCATAGATGGTAGACGAACAATTGCTGCATCAAGCTTTTTCCCTGAAAGAAGCCGCCAAGCTACTAAAAGGTCCTACTCTTTAGAAAAAGCGAAGGAGTATTTAAAAAAGAGCACCTATAATGGCGAAACGATACATATTTACTTCTTCGCATTTAAAGACAGTGCAAATGACGCAGATTTCCTAAAAGAACGTTGCGGACAATTAGGAATACACGTAGAACTTCACCCATTTCTCGTTTCAGATTATATGGATCATTCTATCGATAAGCACGCCGATATTATTTTCATGGGAGAAGTATTTGCTGCCAATCATGAACTCGCATTCTTAAATGTGTTTAAAAATAAAAGTTGCTTCGTAAATCGGTTCATGGACCCGCACTATGAAAACCAAATTAACTGTTTACTTGATACCTTTTTATTAGAAGAAAATAAAGAGAAGCGCTATGAGCTCATGTATGAAATCGAAGAATTTTTACAAGCAGAGCACATCATTTTATTTAACTATCACATTTTAAAAAGAAAAACATATCCCTCTTCTTTAAAGAACGTAACAATTGATTCATTCGGCTGGGCAAATTTTGCGAAGTTATGGATACAGCCATCCCCGCATTAAATACGGGGATGGCTTTAATCATTGAATGACTTCTTCTAAATGATTCTTCAAGTTCTCTAAATACGTATCAATTGTAGGATTCTTCACCACATCATAACAAGCAAAACTCTTTAACGGACTCATACCAAGAAACTTCTGTACGCGATATAAGTGGCTAAGCGCTGACTCTAAACTTTCCCCTTCAAAGAACTTCGTCTTATCTCCAAATGCTTTCTCCGGTGCGTTCCAAGTTGTAGAAAACATATACTCTTTCTCTTTTAATAAACCACCTGTTCCATATTCATCAGCACCTTTAAAGAACAAACCGTATGCATATACTTCATCCATATATGTTTTAAATAATCCAGGTACACTAAACCAATAAATCGGCGTTTGATAAATTACAACATCAGCCCATAAAAACTTATCTTGTTCTTCTTTCATATTGTAACCATCTTGAATCGTTGTCGTTTTTACATAATGATTCTCGCTTAATACCGTTACCATATAATCAACTAACGTTCTATTTAAACGTCCTTCTTTCGTACCGTATTTTTCATGTCCATTTATAATGAATATATTTTTCATTGCTTTTCTCTCCCTTATATAATTTACTCTTCAGCTATTAACCCAAGTTGCTGTTTCAGCGTAAGATTATCTTCTAAATGCCAGTCTTCCGTTATCTTTCCGTCTTTCACATGTAAAATATCAATAGCAAAAAAATTGATTTTCTTATCATTATGCGTTCCTGTAAAAGAAAGACGAGCTGTTACTTTATCATCAACGACTAATAAATCTTCAATCTCGCAATGTATGTTAGGAACGACTTTATGAAAATTTTGTGCCGCAAGCTTTAATCCTTCCGTTCCTTGTGGTCGCCCTTTCGGCAATGTATTATCGAAAAATTTTTCAGTAACAGTCTGCGGAATAAGCTCCTCCTTACCTGTATCCCAAAATGCATAAAAACGCTGCGCTGCATGAACCATTTCGGTCGCTTCCTTTTTACTTAGTGAGGGATCAATTGTCATTACTTTTGGCTTTGGCATTTCTTTTAATAACTGGACTTCCGTTTTTTCTTCCACGCCGCATGCTACAAGTACAATGCAAACAATAAACAAACTAAGGAATCCAACCAACTTTTTTATCCCCATGAAAATCACCTCCCCTTCATCTAATCCCTTTGTATTTCGTATTGCTATTGTATATGCATTAACTTCCTTGATGGAAGTAGTGATATTTTTTTCATATAGTTACCAAAAGTATAGTTTTGTGATACTATAAAGCAAATTCATTCAAAAAAATTTTATGGAGGCTAGTTCCATGAACAATATAGATCCAGTTGAATTAACGAAAGGTTTACCTGGCATACCTTGTCCTATCGCTAAAACGCTTGATGTAATTCGTACAAAATGGACGTTTTTAATCATTCGTGACCTTCTTATCGAAGGAACATTGCGCTTTAGTGATTTACAAAAATCAATGGACGGGATTAGTCCGAAAACATTATCGCTTCGACTAAAAGAACTAGAGTCTCAAGGGATTATAACGAGAAGAGTATATCCAGAAGTTCCGCCTCGTGTAGAGTACACATTAACGGATAAAGGAAAGCAATTAGAGGGAATTTTCATTGAATTAAAACGGTTTGGATTAAGTTTATAAAGTGAAACTTTAATCAGCCCTCACCAATCGGACTTTAATGGGCAGCCCGATCCCCACCTAACTTCTTTGCTTTCACTGAATTTTGAGGTGAGGGTCTTACTGCCCATTAAAGCGGGATAAAACAAAAACCCCTTACCGTCGTAAGGGGTTTTATTACTTCGCAAAACTTTCAGCTAGCTGTTTCTCTCTCCACATAAACGTGATACCGAGACCAACTATTAAAACAACTCCTGAAAATGCATATGGATAATGAATATTCATATCAAATAATATTCCGCCCATCGCTGGTCCTGCGATATTTCCTAAACTCGTATAAGTCGAGTTCATACCAGCAACGAATCCTTGCTCTTTCCCGGCTGCTTTTGATAAAAACGTCGTTAAAGCTGGACGAAGTAAATCAAATGCTAAGAAAATAAAGCAAGTAACAAGAAGTACAATCCAATAATTAAAGACTACAGTTGAAACAAACGCTAATACTGCACCTACAATTAAACATATTTGAATTAACACTTTTTCACCGAACATGTCGACCAATTTGCCAAACATAAATACTTGCACAACTACCCCAAAGATGGAGCTAATCGTAATAATTGCCGCAATATCTTTCGGCGTAAATCCAAACTTATGATCAGAAAACAGACTAAACACAGTTTCATACGCTGATAATCCGAATGCGAGTACAAATACGATAATAAATGCAATTGCATACATTGGATGTAATGATTTCTTTAAATCACCAATAAAACTTGATTCTTTCGTATTAGCAGAAATCTCTGCAAGCTCTTCCTTCGTTAACGGCTCTTTCAAAATAAAGATCGAAATTACACATGCTATAAAGGCAATTGCTGCTGCAACGAAAAACGGCACACGTATACCGTATTCTGCAATAAATCCGCCAATTCCTGGCCCTATAATAAATCCAGTACTAATTGCCGCAGATAAATATCCCATCGCCTTTGGACGTTCTTGCATAGAGGTAATATCCGCAACATATGCCGTAACACCAGGCATAATAAACGCAGCACTAATTCCGCCTAACACCCGTGCTACATAAAGCATCCACACATCTTTTCCTAATCCAAAAAGAAGTTCTGAAACACCAAAAATAAATAATCCAATGATGATCATTTTCTTCCTGCCGTAAAGATCAACCCACCGGCCTGTAATAGGAGACGTAATAAGCTGAGCCATTGCAAACACTGCAACGAGATATCCCATCGTCTTCCCTGTTAAACTCATGTCATTCATAAAGGACGGCATAACCGGAATGATTAATCCAATCCCTAAAAAAGCGATAAATATATTACTCAAAAGAATGACCAATACCATCTTTTGTTCTTTTATCGGTTTCTTCACTTTTTAACACCTCTTCCCGTAAGTTCCTCAAAAAATAATGCCCAAGAACCTTTTTCTTTATCCTGCTATTTGTGGGCTAATCATGAATAGAGATGCCTCCACTCATTAGAATTTCACACTATCCTTCCACACATACATAAGCATTAGGTGAATGACTATCATTCAGTTTTCCTCAAAAATGAACCTACCTTTTCAGACAGGTTCATCTTACTATTTCTTTATATGTAGTGCATGTGTTAAAAAATCTAGTACTTCTGCCTTTTGTAGCTCGACTTGCTCTTCATCTTTATGATCATATAAATAAACTTGTTCCGCTGCTGACTCAACAAGAGCGATAAATAACTTCGCTGTTCGCTCTGCGTGAACCGAATCACGAATTTCACCAGCTTCTTTCGCCTCACTTAAAAACTCGCTTAGCCACATATAAAGAGGCTCATACACGGCTTCCCATTCTTTTATATGTTCTGTAGATGCAAGACCCGCATACATTAAAGCTTGTATTTCACGATATTCCGCTATAAAGTGAAACACCGCATCTATTACTTGCGTAACTTTACTTGAGAAAGGCGCATCGTTTTGCACTTTTTCTTTCACTGCAAGTATCATCTTTTCAACCATCACTTCTGCTATTGCAGGCATAACAGATAACTTAGAAGGAAAATATAAATAGAAAGTTCCTTGTGCAATGCCAGCTAATTTCACGATATCAGAAATCTTCGTTTTTTCAACGCCCTTTTCCTGAAACACTTCAATAGCTGCATAGACAATTTTCTCTTTTTTATTCATCATCTAAACCCTTTCAAACACGTATTGAATGACTGTCACTCATTTTATAAAATAACTAGCTGTACTGTCAATTATCGTGCACTTTTTATAACAAAAATCTCCTAACGACTTGTTAGGAGATACAGTATATTTTTACGAAAGAGCCTTTAATCCTGTCACTCCGCATACAATAAGAGCCACACTAATGATACGTGCTTTACTTTTCGACTCACCAAATAGGAACATGTTTAATAAAACGGCACCTGCCGTTCCAATACCAATCCAAACCGCATACGCGACACTTACTTGTAAGAATAAGAAAGATGTATACAAGAATGCGAAGGATGTAGCAAACCCGCCTATATAAAGTGCACCATTTGTTAACGTCTTATCTTTACTATACATTTTCAGACCGATTACACCGACTATTTCACTAATTGCAGCACAAAATACGAAAAACCAACCCATCTTTAAGCAGCTCCTTCCACAGTTTCTTCTTTATTATCAGCTAACTTTAAACCGATAACGCCAGCTACAACCATCACGATAAAGAATAGTTTCCCTACGCTGAAACTCCCGCCGAAAAGGAATACATCCATTAAGAAAGTCCCTACCGTACCAGCTCCGGCAAAAATGGCATATACAGTTCCTGTCGCAAGATGTTCACACGCTTTAGAAAGAAAGTGAAAATCAACAGCGATAACGCCTAAAATAATAATCCAATGCCACCAAGTATCGGCCGTATTAAACCCAAACACCCAAAAAATTTCAAAGATACATGTTAATATGACATATAACCAAGCTCTATTTTTCATACCTCTCACCCTTTATGACTGACTATCAGTCATTTTTATTTTAAAAAATATTACCTTTCATCTCTACTATATATAAACAACTATCATCCTCATTTACCATTGTATTTGTTCCGTTTCTAAGCTAACTACATCCTGCTACATAAAAAATGACTGAATGTCATTCATAAATATTGTACATGAATATTTTAAAAACTGTCAATGCCGAAAGTTTATTTAAAATTTATTTCATCCGATTTGTATATTTCCTAATAATCTGTCAATAATGCTAGTAACATAATATTTTCTCCACTCCCCCTTGGAGAGATCCCTTGAATAGAGCAGTTAGCTTTTGCTAGCTGCTCTTTTTTATTTACCAGCACACTGTGAGATTAAATCCATTTTTATCATATATTTTCTATTTACTTTCTAAAGAGGCTTTGTATGCAATAATTTTATTCTCAAGCATCTTTTCTGTAATGACTAAGTTTTCTCTTTGCATCTGAATAGATTTCCTATGATCTTCTAGGAGCTGTAAACGAGCTTCCGTTGTATGCTCCCCTTCTAAATATAACTTAGCGTATTCTCTTATTTTCGCTATCGGCATTTGCGTTTGTTTTAATTTCATGACAAACTGCAACCACTTTATATGTGACTCTTCATAAAGTCGATTCCCATTTGCATCGCGATTTGCAATTAATAGATTTTCCTTTTCATAATAACGTAATGTATGTGTGCTCACTCCTAATAATTTAGCCACCTCGCTAATTGTATACATACCCTAACTCCCTCCACATGCTTATCCTCATATATTTTATAGCCTAATCAAATTGATAAATAACATTTGACTTAGAGTATACTCTAACAAATAAAATCTAACCATAATATATTTATTTGAACTTAGGGGGATTTTATATGGAATACACTGTTATTACTGGCGCTAGTTCTGGAATTGGCTATGAATCGGCTTTAGCCTTTGCATCTCGTGGAAAAAACTTAATACTTGTCGCTCGAAGACAAGTAGAATTAGACGGATTAAAATTAAAAATTAATGAAATGAATCCAGAATTGGATGTTGTTATTCGAAGAACGGATTTATCTATCACGGAAAATGTTTATAAGCTTTATGAAGGCCTACAATCTTTTCAAATTGAAACGTGGATTAACAACGCAGGGTTTGGTAATTTCGCCTCAATTGCTGAACAAAATTTAAATAAAATTGAAACGATGTTACATGTAAATATAGAAGCACTAACAATACTCTCTTCTCTTTTCGTTCGAGATTATTCAATGGTTGATGGCACACAACTTATTAACGTTTCATCAGGCGGTGGATACACAATCGTTGCTGATGCTGTTACGTATTGCGCTACGAAATTCTATGTAAGTGCATTTACAGAGGGTTTATCTCACGAATTGAAAGAACAAGGTGCAAAACTGCAAGCAAAGGTTTTAGCACCTGGTGCAACTGAAACAGAATTTGCAAAACGTTCATTTGATATTGATGAATTCCAATACGATAATGTTGTACCGAAATTCCACACTGCAAAACAAATGGCACAATTTATGCTTGATCTTTACGACAGTGATAAAGTTGTAGGGCTTGTCGATGGTTATACTTATAACTATGAGCTTAAAAATCCCATTTTTAATTTTGCAGTAAGAAAAACGAATTCAAGTTCTTAATTCCCCCTAAACTATAGAGTCCCACTATTACCTAAATAATAGTGGGACTTTTTTTCTCTGAAAATTTCACCCAACATACCGAATCATCGCCACCTCATCACAATAATCAACCTTTGGACAATGTCTACAATCAATCCATACTTTCTCTGGTAACGCCTCTCTATTCACAAAATCAAACCCGCACTTTTGAAAAAATTCCGTTTCATATGTTAAAGAAATGACTCTATTCACTTTTATTTTCGCTGCCTCATTTATTACATGGTTCACTAACATACGTCCGATTCCTTTTCCTGCATATGTATGCGAAACGACTAATGATCGGACTTCTGCAAGATCCTCCCCTAACACATGTAAACCAGCAACTCCAACAATTTCTTCCCCTTCTTTCATAACATATAAACATTGTAAATATTGATAGAGAGACAAAAGCGAACGTGGTAAAACAACTCCCTCTTTTGCATAAACTTCAATGAGACTATAAATTTCTTTCACATCACTCGTAACCGCATTAAAGATTTTCATATTTTATCCCCTTGCCCCTGATATTAATATTTATAAAAATAAATGAATTTTAATACATAATTTTATATAATAATACATCTCTCCTTTCTCCTCGTCAATCACTTTATACAAACAAAAAACCGAGCAATCTAATCGATGCTCGGTTCCTCATTCCGTATCGGCAATACCGTCGAATATTTAATTTCACGAAGTGCTAAACTCGTCTGTATCCTTGTAATCCCAAGCTTATTCAGCTTTCTAATAAAATGCTCCAGCTCTTTACGATCACGATTTGCAACCTTTAATAAATAATCATACTCTCCTGTTAAACAGTGACATTCTAACACTTCCGGCATCGCTTCTAATTCTTTTTCCAACACGTCAAGTTTATCCGATTTATGAATATTCGTACTCATAAAAATGAAGCATAACAAATCAAAACCAAGCTTTTCTTGATTTAAAATGGCTACTTGCTTATCAATGAACCCTTCTCCATCTAATCTTTTTATTCTCGCATGCATCGCAGCTGGTGATAAATTAACGCGTCGCGCAAGCTCTGCATTACTTACTTGTGACTCCTTCTGCAATATATCTAAAATTTGTACGTCTAAATCATCTAACACTTTAATAACTGACGACTCCATCAAAATTCCCCCTTTTTATTACCGATGATTATTCGAAAAAACACCTTACAATCTTTATAAAACTGAATATTTTTCTGCAAATAGTATTCAAAACAAAATATCTTATCGATTTTTTTCTATTATACAAAAGAATATATTACATAATAAAGAAAAATGCTAAAATTATTTAAAATTCACATTGATTACAACAACAAAGGGGATTGTAATATGCCTTATTTTTATGTCTTTTTACTATTACTAACGAGCTTATTATGGGGAGGAAATTTCGTCGTTGGAAAATCGCTCGTTGATCACGCGTCTCCGATGACACTTACAAGTTTAAGATGGATGATTGCGATTGTTTGTTTATTACCGATGGTTTGGTTTAAAGAAAAGAAAATCATTCCACCCCGTGCTGCAATACTTCCTTTAATACTAATGGGGATTTCAGGGGTCGCTCTTTTTAACATCTTTCAATTTTTAGCACTAGAAAAAACATCCGCAACGAATGTAGGGCTTATTTCTACATTAAATGCGATTTCAATAGCACTATTTTCAGTATTATTTCTAAAAGAAAAGGTAAATACACTTCAAATTCTATCCATGATTCTTTCATTTTTTGGGGTTATTCTTGTCCTATTAAAAGGTAACTTTGCACTTTTATTTTCACTACATTTTAATAGTGGCGATTTATGGATGATTGCGGCTGTTTGTATTTGGGGAATGTATTCTGTTTGTAGTAAATGGGCAACAAAAACAACTACACCGCTCATGGCAACATTATACTCTGGTATTTTCGGTGTTATTTTATTACTACCATTTAACATTGGGAGCTTCACTGTTACAAATATAAATACTTCTTTCATCACATCCCTTTTATATACAGGGCTTATTTCTACCGTGCTATGTATGGTGTTTTGGAATATTGGCGTACAAAAATTAGGAGCTACAACATCCGGAATTTTTCTAAATTTCAACCCGATTTTCACAGCTATTTTAGCATTTCTTTTCCTCGGTGAAGAACTAACGTGGATACAAATTGTAGGGACAATGATCGTTGTGACAGGATGCTATTTATTTTCCCACTTCAAAACGGTTGCTGTTCAGCCAACTAGATCTTTAATGCGAAAACATTCTTAACAAAAAAATGTCGCCACCAAAGTGGCGATATTTTTATTTACCTTTCATTTCTTTCACATACTGCTTTTCTTCTTCTGGCGATAAACGTTCTGTTGCCTTTCCAGTATCACCACCTTGAATTTCCCACAAAAAGTTATGCTCCTCAACCGTTTGTGAAAAATCCCCTTTCTCCCAGCGCTCTAATGTGGCAAGTAACTTTGATTTATATTTAAAATTTGTACTACTTTCTACTGCCTTCTTGGCACTAATAATTTCCTTATTTGTCATTTCAATAAATCCCCATTTTTCAGAGGATTTCACTTTTTGATGTACCATTCTATGCATGGTAGAAATAATTTCATCCTCACTAAATTGTGGCTTCTCTTCCGCAACTTTCTTATCCTGTTGGCTCATCACTTTTTGTGTTTTAAGACTCTTCTCCTCTTCCTCTATATAATTTAGAAGTTTAGTAACACCGAATACAGCTCCTATCGCAATTACAACCATTGTAATTGCCCCTATTATCCATTTTTTCATATTATGTACTCCCCATTCCCCTAATAATCACATAAACAAATGGAATCGCCTGCGCACAGCCGATTCCATTTGTTTCCTTATTTCATTTTAAACCTTCATCGCTTCTCGTACAATATAACTATCCACATATTGCTTGAATTTTACGATTTTTCCGTTTTTAAGCTGCCATACATGAACAAAATTTGCTTCAAATGATTTTCCCGTTTCTTTATAAACTCCTGAATAAATACCCTCAGCAATAATTACATCTTTTCCGTTTACTTCATGATACATATTTATACTCGCTTTATAATCATCCCATTCTGATCCTAATCGGCTAAATACATTTTCCATTATTGCTTCTACACCTATATAAGTTCCCCCGTATGGGAATCCTTCTGCCTCTGTCCACTCTACTTTTTCAGAGAGGGCTTCTGCTAAATGTTTTGCATTCGAAGAAGCTGAACCTTCATATGTACTTCGAATAATTTCTAAGTTTGATTTAGGCATGTTACTTCCTCCCGTTTTATTTATTTTTTACACAAGATGTAATCATTGCAGTTACATCTTGTGTAAAAAAATATTTAAATTGTTTTATTCTTAATTCACATGTTGTAATCATTATAGTTACAATTATGATTCAAGTCAACAATTTATAAATAATTTTACTTCGTTTTCATTACTTTTTCTTTTAAGAAACGATCTACATACCCTTCTGCTTTTACAACGAATAAATACGCACCCATTGCTAGTAATGCAAGATCTAATTCATATCCTGGATTCTTTCCATCTCCTAATAAACCTGCTGCTCCATTTACCTTTACGATAGCTCCAGCTAAAATAAGAGCGAATAACAATCCTACATATTTTACTCCTAAACCGATAATTAACAAGATGCCACCAACTAATTCAACTGTTGCTACGCCGTATGCAAGACCACCTGGTAAGCCGATACTTGTAAACCATCCTGCTACGTTATCGATACCTGATTGAAACTTCGCTAAACCGTGTGCAAAGAATGTCACTCCTAACACGATGCGAATAATTAAATTCCCAATATATTGGTTCATTTTGAACTCTCCTTTTTGTTTTGTTATGGTGAACTTTTATTTACAAGTCAAAACAATACGGTATTTCATTTCATTCGTCAAATACTTTTTTAAAGAAAACAAAAAACATTATCCCATTTACGGATAATGTTTTCTTACAAAATAGCGCTAATGCAAGCTTTTACTCTATCGCACAAAAAAGTTGAAACATTTTTCCAGCGCCAACATACGACAATAAAGACAAGTCTTCTTCTACAACCATTCCAACAACATTCACTTTCTTATCTACAGACAAATCCTGTACAACAACCTGCATCTCCCCAGCATATCTACCATACAATTCATTATCAATTGTAATGCTACCCTTTTTTCTTACAATGGTATGCATCGGCTGTACAATCACCTTGTTTTCTTCTCGCGATTCTACAGAGCGAATAACATCACGAGCTGGATCTAGTCTGTTTGTATGCACTTGTTCTACCATTTTTAATACTTCACTTTTCTCTATCAACGGCTCATATCGCAGCGGAATAATTCCTCTGCTCGCACTCGCTATTTCTTGTACACTTTCTACACTTCCGCTTATATCCCCAATTAACACCTTATCGACACCACAATCTTGTACAAGTTCTAAGTACGCTTCCAGCGGGCGCATATTACGGTGCTTTTCTAACGTTGGTAAGCCTTCATATAGCGGACCACGTTTTTCACCGTCTCCCGGAATAAATGCCATCGTTTTTATGCCACACTCATGTAAGTATTCGTTTTGTTTTTGTAAGAAAGACTTTGCTAGTCCTGTTTCTGGACGCGGATAAAAATTATGCCACGCTTCTACATTCTCTACCTTTATATTTTCTATGATTAACTCTTTCCAAAATGAATCTGTAATCGTACTCGCATTTAAAGCTACTTTCATTTTATGAGATACGCGTGCGATTTCTTTTGGCGCAATGCCGTAGTCCATTCGTAAACCAGTAATGCCCCAGTCTACTAGCTCTTCGACATTTTCGTACGTCATACCTAAATGGTGTAACGATTTTGGAGAAACATCGACCATTAATTCCATTTCATATTTGAGAGCCTGTTTCCCAAGTATTTGAATTAATTCTTTATACGTACCAGGGTCATCTTCAGGAATGTGCAATGATGTAAAAATAGATGAAAACCCGTTTTCCTTCGCTACTTTTAGCCACTTTTCTTGTTTCTTTACTCGTTCTTTTGCAAGATAAATTGAAACTCCTATCATATGAATCTCCCTTTCTATGAATAGAAAAAGAGAAAGGAATCCCTTTCTCTATATGTTTTCTGCCATTTCTTCTTTAAATCCGAAGAAGTACGTAAAGATGAATCCGAACGTATATGCCACTACTAATCCAAGGAAATATAATAAATATTTATTATCAGCAATTAACGGAATTAGTGATAATCCTGATACGCCAATTCCGAGTGCGGCTGTTTTCATAACTGCTTGGAATGCACCGCCAACTGCTGCTCCTAAACAAGCTGTAAGAAACGGTTTCCCAAGTGGTAATGTAACCCCGTATAATAACGGTTCGCCAATTCCTAAAAAGCCAACTGGTAATGCACCTTTAATTACGTTACGAAGTCGTTTGTTTTTTGTTTTCACAAAAATCGCAATCGCCGCTCCTACTTGCCCAGCACCTGCCATTGCTAGTACTGGTAATAAAGGCGTTACGTGCGTTTGATTAATAAACTCCATATGAATCGGTGTCAAACCGTGATGTAATCCGACCATAACGAGTGGTAAAAATGTTCCCGCAAGCACTGCTCCCGCAAACGCTCCACCGATACTTAAAATACCGTTAATTCCGCTCGTAATCCCTTCAGATAAGAAACCTGCTACCGGCTGAATCGCTAACATCGTTACGATACTTACTACTAATACAGTAATGAGTGGTGTCACGATAATATCAACTGCATTTGGCACTGCTTTTCGAACTTGTCTTTCCACTACTACCATAAGCCACGCTGCAAAAATAACGGCAAACAATCCGCCCCGTCCGGGTACGAGCGCTTCACCAAATAACTTTACATTCGCCATCGCCGGGTTAAAAATTAAAATACCAGCAATTGCCCCAAGAACTGGTGTCCCGCCAAATTCTTTCGCTGTATTCCAGCCGACTAAAATTCCTAAGAATGTAAAGATACCGCCACCAATGAGTAGTAGCATTTGTAGCCACGTTGCATTTGGATCAGCACCTGCGTTTTTCGCAAAGTTAGCGACCCCGTTTATAATTCCTGATGCAACAAGACCTGGAATTAACGGAATAAAAATACTTCCTATTTTTCGTAAAAAGTTTTTCACTGGTGTATTATTTTTCTTCTTCCTCTCTGACTTCATTTCTTGCCCAAGATCTTCAAGGTGATGATCTGCCACCTCACCAATTCGCAGTCCCGTTAAACCTTCCATTTCAGCTGCTACTTTATTTACTGTCCCTGGTCCAACAACAACTTGAAGCGTCTCATCTTCAATAACGCCCATAACCCCTTCAACCTTTTTCAAAAGGTCCATATTCACTTTACTTTCATCATGAAGCGTTAATCGTAGTCTCGTCATACAATGAGCAATGCCACGAATATTCTTTACTCCCCCAAGTTGCTCTGAAATTTCTCTGGCCATTCTCTCTTCTTTCTTCATAATAGAATCCCCTCCCTATTATTTTATAGTGCCTTCTTCACAAACCCTTTCGCTTCTTTTAATTTCTTCAGTGCTTCCCCATACTCACACTGCAATAACACCATAACAATCGCAGCTTTCACATTACGTTCTGCTTTTTCATAATACTCCGCTGCTACTTCATAACTAACCCCTGTTGCTTCCACAATAATTCGTTTTGATCGTTCTACTAATTTTTCATTTGTAGATTGAACATCTACCATTAAGTTTTTATATACTTTCCCAACACCAATCATAGAAGCTGTTGAAATCATATTCAGCACTAATTTTTGCGCTGTACCAGCTTTCAAACGTGTTGAGCCTGTTAAAATTTCTGCACCTGTTTCTACTTCCACATTTAATTTTGCATATTTACTTATTTCAGCATTTTTATTACAGGAGACACTAGCTGTACTCGCTCCCACGCTATGTGCGTATTTCAAGCCGCCAATTACATAAGGAGTTCGACCACTTGCCGCAATTCCAATCACTGTATCTTTCTCGTTTAATCCAATACTTTTTAAATCTTCTTCTGCTAACTCTTCGCGATCTTCGGCACCTTCCACCGCCTTAGTAAACGCTTTCAATCCACCTGCTATAAATCCTTGCACCATTTTATCATCTGTGCCAAATGTCGGCGGACATTCCACCGCATCCAAAATACCTAAACGGCCACTCGTACCAGCCCCAATGTAAATTAATCGGCCTTCATCTTCAAAGGATTTAATGACAATCTGTACAACCTTTTCAATTTCTTCTATTTCATTTTCAACTGCTAACGCAACAGTTTGATCTTCTTCATTCATACTTTGCAAAACTTCTTTTATGCTCATCTCATCTAAATTCATCGTCTTCTCATTACGATGTTCTGTCGATAAATTTTCTAACATATTACCACCCTCTTTGAAATTTAATTTCATACTTTCATTATAGCTTTAAGAAATTTAAAATCAATATCACTTTATTATTTTATGAAATTTTATTTCTTTTCATGACGAATTTATCCCACTTTAACTGGCAGTAAGACCCCCACCTCAAATTCAGCGAAAGCAAAGAAGATAGGTGGGGGATCAACTGCCTGTAAAAGTCCGATTGGTTCAACTAATAATAAGTGGGGGATGCCCCCCCACTTATTAAAGTTTCACTTTATGTCAGCACGCAAAAAAAGATGGGTTTCCCCATCCTCTCATTTTAGCTTCCGTAACCGAAGAGCTTCTTCTCTTGTCTCCATAAATTGATCTAGTACTTTATTACCAATTCGATTAAAAGTAATTACATATAAAGCATCAATCATATTGAGTTGTGTCATTCTCGAAGCAATACTTGCAATGCGATGATCTTGTTCTACATCTGGCATACAAAGACGAATATCCGCCTCTTTATATAATGGTGATGATTGATCGAGCTTCGTAATCGCAATAACTGTTGCACCTTGTCTCTTCGCATATTGCGCCATTTCAAGTACATCTTTCGTACGACCAGATGTTGAAATCGCCACAAATATATCGCCCTCTTTTAAGTTCGTCACAAGCGGTAACATCATATGAAAATCAGATAGCATCATCGCTGTAAATCCGAGCCTTGTAAATTTATAAGCCCCGTCCATCGCTGGAGTAGCTGACCCGCCTACTCCGTAAAATATAATTTTATCCGCATTTACAATACGATCTGCAGCTTTCTCAAGTTCTTTTTTATCTATCGCCGTAACGCTCGCCTCAATTGCAGCTTTATTCACATATGTAACTTTATTAAACAAGTCGTACGGGCCATCTTCCGTATTCATCACTGAAAAATCGTTAATATTATAATCAGCAATCGTCAATTCACGAACGAGCGCGATTTTAAATGCTTTAAAGCTTCCGATTCCAATCGATTTACAAAAGCGAACAACACTTGCCTCACTTGCGCCTGCATTCGTTGACACTTCTTTCGTCGTTAAGTTCGGAACAATCTCTGCGTTCTCCATTATGTACATGGCAACCTTCTTTTCAGCTGGTGAAAATTGATCCATATTACTTTCAATTTTAAATAGTAATGTTGAAGCTTTCACTATTTAACCTCCACTTCTTACGGTTGCGTATATTCTCTACTATCATTTACACCATATAGATAAAAACCATCATTACCAGGTGGATGGTGAACGATTACAGTTCGATCCCCTTTTTTATATGACGTTATTTCACCTTCAGATCGCTGTTTTTCCCATCCATGTATCCAAATTGCAAAGTCAGGTACAAAAGCAGTGTACTTATAGTCTTTCGGGTTTTCGTCTTCTACATAAGAAGAAAAAATAGAAACTGGAAAATCTTTCACTTTTGATTCTTTCCATGCGGTAAATGGTATGCATAGTGCAATAAGTATGATTACACCGATAACCTTCTCCTTCGTAATCTTCACACATTTTCTCCCCTTGACTTATCATATACGTAGATTTTACCATAATTACAACCTATTCAAACTAATGACTATTGCTTTTTTCAATAAAAAAAGAGCTTATCTACATCAGATAAGCTCTTCCTCACTATACAAAATACTTCTTCAAAAGCGGCGGCGTAATAATCGTCGTTAATATAACAACAATAACAATCGCTGTGAAATTTTCTTTCGCTAATAAATTCGCCGTAAGTCCATTCGCTGCAATGATAAGCGCTACTTCACCACGCGATACCATTCCCGCACCGATACTAATAGAAGATTGAAGGTTGAATCCTGTTAATCTTGCTCCTAAACCTGACCCGATTAACTTTGTGAAAATCGCGATAAGCGTCATGATGATAATGAACCAAAGCTGGCTTCCAATACCTTGAAATGTAATTTCCATTCCGATACTTACGAAGAACACTGGTACAAATATCGCATATGCAATCGGTTCAATTTTATGTTCTACTTCGTGCTTATACTCTGTTTGAGAAATGGCAATTCCGGCTGCAAATGCTCCGATTATACCTGCAATCCCCATCATTTCACTATAATACGAAAAAGAGAAACAAATAATAAGAGCTGCACTAATTAATGCCTCCGTTACACGAAGTGGCACAAGCATTTTCATAATCCAAGGCACAACTTTCCAGGCAATAAAAACAATGCTGACAAAGAAAATAATTTTCTTTACGATAACAAGTGTTATATTCACATCTTGCGTTCCTAAAAAACTCATAACAAACGCTAATAAAATAACGACAATGACATCATCAAATACGGCAGCACCTAAAATCGTTGTACTTTCTCTCGTATTCATTTTCCCTAAATCTCTTAGCGTTTGTACCGTAATACTAACTGACGTTGCACAAAGTAATAATCCTAAGAAAATTGCATGGGATTGTATTAATCCAAACAGCAATCCTGTTACATAACCACCGATAAAAGGAAAAATAATTCCACCAGCCGCTACTGCAAATGATGATTTCAAATTCCGATTTAACTCTTCTAAATCTGTTTCAAGCCCTGCCATAAACATAAGTAGCAAAACACCAATCTCACTCAGTTCATCGATCAATTCAGAGCTATTAATAATACCGAGTACAGCCGGACCGATAATAATACCGACAAGTAATTTACCAAGTACAGAAGGCTGGCCGAGTCTCACGCTAATATCGCCAGCTAATTTCGTACAAAGTAAAATGACAACAAGTTCAAAATAAAATAACATAGCATCTGCTCCTACTTTAACTTTAATGAGTGGGCTTTCTCCATGCAAAGTAGATTATTAACCCTCGTCCATTCCTGCGAGTAGTTTCCCCTATTCATCCGCATTTTATTTGTCATATTTTTATTTGACAAAATATTCTGAATTATATTAAAATTAATCCAGCAATTTTAAAAACTACATACCATAACTGTACCTCCATTTACTTACATACTCTTTTCTAGTGGGCTCATACTATATTCGCAGTTATGGAAATGAAAAAACGGGGGGAGAGTCCAAAGTGAAGTCATTATTACGAAAAAAACCGCTTAGTACTGAATCACCACGGCAGTTAGAGAGAACATTAACCGCACTCGATTTAACATTCTTAGGAATTGGCGCCGTAATTGGGACAGGGATCTTTGTATTAACAGGTATTGTCGCAGCGAAACATTCTGGTCCTGGTATTATGCTATCATTCCTTATTGCTGCATTTACTTGTGCTTGTGTAGCCTTTTGTTATGCCGAATTTGCTTCTTCGATTCCTGTCTCAGGAAGTGTGTATACTTACGCATACATGACAGTCGGAGAAGTCGTCGCTTTCATCGTCGGCTGGTGTTTAATGCTCGAATATTTACTTGCAGTCGCTGCAGTCGCGGTCGGTTGGTCTGGTTATTTACAATCTTTACTACAAGGATTTAACATCCATCTGCCCGCCATAATAGCCTCGGCCCCTGGCGTAGGAAAAGGCGGCCTTATCGATTTACCAGCTGTTTGTATTTTACTACTCATTACGGGGCTTTTAAGTTTTGGTATACGCGAAAGCGCACGCATTAATAACATTATGGTTCTTATCAAGTTAGCTGTTATTATCGCCTTTATCGTAGCAGGCGCAAAATATGTAAAACCTGAAAATTGGACACCGTTCATTCCGTTCGGATACGACGGTATTATTACTGGGGCTGCCACTGTATTCTTCGCCTTCTTAGGCTTTGATGCAATCGCAACCGCTGCAGAAGAAACGAAAAAACCACAGCGCGATTTACCAATTGGCATTATCGGTTCCCTCCTTATTTGTACTGTTTTATATATGATTGTATCTTTCGTTTTAACTGGTATGGTTCCGTATACACAATTAGATGTTTCTGATCCAGTTGCGTTTGCCTTACATTTCGTTGGCGAAGATACAATTGCAGGACTACTCGCTGTTGGAGCGATGACTGGAATGACAACCGTCCTCTTAGTCGTTATGTACGGACAAGTTCGCGTTTCTTATGCGATGAGCCGCGACGGACTACTTCCAAAAGCACTAGCACGTGTAAATAAAAGAGTAAAAATCCCTTTATTAAACACATGGATTACTGGCGTTGTATCAGCTTTATTAGCAGGACTTTTAGACTTACATTTACTAGCGAATTTAGTAAACATCGGTACGTTAACAGCATTCACATTCGTTTGCTGCGCGGTACTTATTTTACGAAAAACACACCCTGATTTAAAACGTGGATTCCGCGCACCTTTCGTACCTGTATTACCAGTTGTTGCAATTCTTTGCTGTTTATATTTAATGATCAATTTGTCTAAAACGACATGGATTAGCTTTGCAGTTTGGCTTCTAGTCGGCTTATGCTTCTATTTCTTCTACTCTAGAAAACATAGTCATTTAGCTACTGAAAAAACAAATGATGAACAAAAAAAAACATAAAAAAATAGCTCGCCGATAAAACGGCGAGCTATCTTTCTGTATTATTATATTTTTTCGTTAACGATTGTAAAATGAAAAATATGCCGATGCAAGCTGTAAACGATGCCCAATTCCCTATTGGTGTAGCATATGTAAAAACGCCAATACCTACAAGCACTATGAAAATGATCACCTGATATATGAGCTTCCAATTTTGCATATATTCCCGCCTTTACTTCGTTCCCTTCTTTTTCTTCTTCCATGCATTTAGACTATCAAAGAAGAAATTAATAAATAACGTGCCTAAACCCGCTAATAAAAACGTCATTAAAAATAGAATCCATATACTTTTTTCTTTTAAGAAATAATATCCTACAAGGAGCACAACCGCGATCCATACATATTCAAGAATTCTTTTTAGCTTTTTCTCTTCCAAATTATTCGCTCCTTCATTCTATACTACTTTTAGTATAACAAAAAAGAAGCCTATCATGATAAGCTTCTTTTCTTCTCTCTTATTTGTTTATGCTTTTTTCAACGAGTGAAATCGCGTATTCAATCGTACGATTCATCGTTTCTACTTGTGCATCTTTTACTTTCGAATCTTTTAACACAGATTCTGCCACTGTAATTTTTTGACTCAATGATTTCACTGAACCGTCCGTTACATTTGCAGCTTGCGCTTTTTTCACTAACGCTTTTGCAGATTCAATATTAATTTGTAATTTTTCTTTCGGTGTTTTCGGTTGTTCTTCTGCCACTTTTGATTGTACAAATGTTACATTAGCTGTTTTTAATTCGTTATACGTTTGAACGATTTGCTCTCCAGTACTTCCTACATTTTCAAATGCTTGCTTTGCATTATTATAGCTTTTCTCTAATTCTTGAAATGCTTCCTTTGAATATTGACCTGGCTTATCACCAAACTCATACGTACCAGCTAACACTTCTTTTACTTTTCCAAGCTCTTCATATAAAGCGTTTACTTCTTCTAACTTTGTACGGTTAGAAAACTCATTATATGCTGCTAATACTTCTGAAGAACTTAACGCTTTACTATATAATTTTGCAAGCGCAATTTGTCCATTTAACGGAATACCACCATTCCCGTTGCTATCTGGATCTGCACCAAGTGCAAATGGTACGTTCGGATGATATACTTTCCCTGTAGCTGGCTGGCTATTTACTTTTTTACCATCTACGTAAATAGCTACTTCACTTCCATTATACGTCCCTGTTAAATGATACGTTTTATTGGCCGCTAATTGAACACCAACACGCTTATAGCTACCGCCAATATGAGCCCATAATTCAACATATCCACTTCCTGTAGATTCAAAACCAATTCCGCCGCTCTCTGTATTTTGTAAAATACCTTGCCCACGGAGTTCATTCATTGAAAATACAGTTTCTAACGTAAACGTATTTGCTACTTTCTCTTTTTGTGCTGCTGAAAACGGAAGATATCCAAATGTATTTGCTTTTCCGTTTAGCTTCATAACATTCTTTTTCAATGCTTTATCATATTCAATAGTCACATTGCCCTTAACATCACCTTTTGTACCAAATGATGAATTGTCTTTAAATGTACCATCCGCAAAATTCACATCAAAAACATCTGCCTTTGGTACTTTTACATTCGGGTCAATATTATCTTTTTTCGTAGTAATTTCTGCCGTTAACGGTTGTACACTTTCATTGCCGAATGAATCAATTGCAACGACTTCAAGTGTATATGTTTTCCCGCCATCTAGTCCTGCAAGAGTAAATGTCAGTTCTTTCGGCACTGGATCACGGTAAAACTCTGAGAATGCTAACAATTTATTCTTGATTTCTCCCGTTTGTTTATCTCTAGCTTGTACACGGTAAGAATGAACAAGAAGGTTGTCCAATGCTTGCATGAATGTTACTGTTGCTGCATTTTCAGTTACATTTGATACTGATAACTTTGCATCTTTTGCAAAATAAGGTTTTTCTTTATCACGATCTTCTACATGAGTAAATGTTTCTTTCTTTGATGGCAACTGTATTTTCCACGGTTCACCTGTCCAAGAATTCGTATGGAAGTCGCGGCGATTAATTGTTACTTCTTTATCATCTACTTCTACTAATAAACCTTGGCTTAATGTACTAGCTCCTGACGGGATATTTCCTTGTACTTTACCACCTTCAACCTCCATATAACTTACTGAAGATGTGCCAACTGATGTAAAGTCTTTTTGATGAATCGATCTTGGATCATCTAACGGATAATGTGAATGACCTGAAAACGTAATAACTTGTGGGTATTGTTTTAATATCTCATTAATTTTCGCACTATCTTTTGTTCCCCATTCTTGGCTACCATATACTGTATCTTTAATATGCTGATGTAAAAATACGAAAATAGGTTTTTCTGGATCATCTTTTTGCGCCTTTGCCATCTCTTCTTTTAACCAATTAATTTGCTTGTCCGAATAATATCCATGAGTTGTTCCATCCTCTGGAGACATAACAAGGAAATGATAACCTTTTACCACGTTATGATAATAAATTGATTTCATTCCTGTTTTTTCTAAGAAACGCTTCTGTGCTCCTTCTACAGATAAACCATTCCAATAATCATGATTACCAAGAGAATTCATTCGTACCGCATCTTTATTTGCATTTTCATTATACACTTGCATGAAACGATCATATTGTTGTACCGATCCTGAATCAGTAAAATCTCCCACAATTACGAACGCATCTTGTTTAGGTGCAAGTGTATTAAGTTGCTCGATTGCTCGTTTCCAGCGAAACGTATCATCTGCTCCACTATTTTTAATATGTACATCACTTACAACTGGAAAAACGATCTTCTTCTCACTTGGTGCCTTTTCTTGCTTTCTCTCTTCCGCTTTGACTGACGTACTCCACGGAAATGATACGAATGCTAATACAAAAACCATTAATAATCCAATAAGACCTTTTACTTTTCGTAAAACAGTTCTTTCCACGTGAATCCTCCTCATAATAGTTGATTCATTACAAGGGCTATTTTATCTAAAACATATTAATGCAGTTTAAATAACAAATAAATTTTATTAGATTCTTGTAAATATACAGTTAATTAAAAGTTAAGTCCAACATTCCTCGTACTATTGTATACAACCACCTTTTGTCTAAAAGAGTCTGATCATTCTTTTCCTATGACTATTCACATATAATCTTTTCTATAACACTAATGATAAGTTAAGGTTTAAGCCTATTAGACAATCTTAATTTTTAACATTTCCTTCTTTTTTTAACACATCGGCCATGCTTCTACATTTAATAATAGTAAAAGACAACTTAAAAGGAGGGGTTGTATTGAAGAACAAAAAAAATATTGGCTGTTTCGCTCCTTTATCTATCATTTGTCCAGACCCTTGTCCATCGCCCCCTCCTCCAAATCCAAGTTGTGAGCGAGTAACTAATGAATTTGCAGGGAATTTCCTCATAACGAATAACACCATCCCCTCTGTCAAAGATGCATCACAATCAATGATACTATGGCAAAGTGATGGGATACTACTTATATCAGGTAATGTCTCAGTTTACAATAGTACTAGCAGCACAGAAGCAATTACAATTCAAATTGTTGGAGCAGTAACTAATGTTTTCACTGTGTTTCCTGGTAATACAATATCGTACACGGGAAAAGACTTAGAGTCAGTCAGGATTATCAATATACAAAGTAATCCTTCACTATATTTAGAAGGTAAGTACTGTTGCCAATTTACATGTTGCTTATGAACACTCCCCCACTTAGCAAAGCTTGAAGTGGGGGTTTCTAACGTTTCGACCTAACGGACGATTAACGTCAGGGGAGTTAACACATTAGCGAGCTGTTTCACGCCTAACCCCTCTATCCCATTTGTCCATGCATTTGGGATTACTTTTCGTAAAATGTTAGCCGCAGCATTTACATCTGCATTAATTAAAGTTTTATTTGCTGAACGATATATGCCGCGCTCTATTCGTTTTCCTGAAAAAGTTGTATTTTGGTCATTTTCTCCATACGTTGGAATGAAGTCGTTATCCAGAAAACTTGCTTTCGATGTATATGATTCTTCAGTTACAACCACTTGAATGCCTACAGCATTTGCTTTGTATGTAATCATTTGAATCAGTAAATTATGCGGGATATGACAAAACGATTGGTTATTTCTTTTTCCCATATTCGTTTCTTGTTTCCAACTTTTGTTTTGACCAATAACGATTTTACAAACTTCTTCTTCTTGAGCTAGTTTTACGATGTGGTGACTAACTTTATGGAAGACGTCTTTTATTTTCAAGTAACGTTTTTGATGAAGTTTTTCTATCCTTTTAGAAGTAAAAGATCCTTCATTAGTTTGTTTTCCATTTCTAAGAATGCTTGTAAAATGACTCCTCATTTTATTGTAATATTGATTTATGCTTTTGATATGTTTGCCCTTAACAAGGACAGGTTTCATACCTGTGTTTGTTACGATGGTTGCAAGGTTATCAATCCCTAAATCAATACTCATATAACGAGCATTCTCTTCAATCATTTGTTGTTCAGAAGGAACATCAATTACCAATTCCACAACATATTCATTGTATTTTGGAATCACACGAACTTGTTTCAGTTTACCTTCAGTGAAACCTAGTTTCCCAATATTTAATTGTAATTTCGTCTTTGGAAAATTTAAAAATCTACCGTTTTTAATGATGCAATCTTGGTTTGTATACAGAATCTCTTTTTCAGAAGAACGAATATACTTTGGAATCCTAGGCATTCCAGCATATTTGTTTGGATTCTTTTTATAGTCTTTTAAACTAGCAAAAAAAGATTTCCAATTTTGGACCAAACCTTTCATGATTGACTGGCTACATTGCGTAGGCAAAGCTCGATAATCATTTTGAATCATAGTCTTAAATAGTGCATCTAGAAAGTTGTAATCTACATAAGGTTTTTCAAAATTAGGTCCTGAAAACAAATTACATTTAATCTCTTTCTGTTCTTCTTTAGGCTTTAATTTCTCTTTTTCCAATTTCTTCTGATAGGCAAGAAGTTGTGTGTCATTCATTTTACCAATATTTTCATGAATATTATCCAGAACTTCTTTTTGCAAAGGCTGCAACTCTTTTTCTTGTGTTAATCCAGTGTACACCTGGCGTATATAAAAGTTTGTGGTGTTGTACATGTTCTTAGCGTTATGACAACATTCTTGAAAATAAGAATACATACGATGCCCTTTTTTAATCCAAATTTGAAGAGTTTTATAGTTTGATGGATTTTCCTTTGTCACTTTATTTACCTCCTTGTTAAGGATATTATAGCAAAAAGGAACATACATTCCCTTTTTCTTGGAAATAAAATATTTCTTTCGATTCACCTCACCACCTTCACTTACGTTTAGAGGTGGGAGTCCTCTCGAAAGGCATGATAGAATACCAATTTCATTACTTCCTTAATAAAAAAGCATACCATTTACGGTATGCTTTTTTATGAAATTGGATAACGTACAGTAATACAAAACTCTCCTTGATTAACAGTTGTGCCTGTCGTAGTAATTCGGACAGTCGTAAAATATCGTACAGTGAAAGTACCACTACTTTGTGGTTGTACAGTAATTGTATCAACTACTGTAGCACCTACTAAAAAATCAACTGTAATCGGAGCTGCCCCCACATCATATTTCACGTAACCTGAACCATATACTTCTTGTGTAATATTATTCGTATATACAATTTGAGTACCAGCACCTGTAATAGACCAGTCTGTACATACTTGATCTTGCACAAGTGTTTTATTAGAACAACAAGACAAACCGGAACTTCTCATTCCCATTTTGATCCTCTCCTATTCTGCTATGAAAGTGGATAACGTGTTGTAATACAAAATTCTCCCTGATACGTTCCAGCAGGTGTTGCAGGTAACACAACTTGTATACTATCAAAACGACGATACGTGAAAGCAATACTCGTTCCTGGGTTTAATGTTTGTGTATCAATTGTAGCCCCAGCAGAATCAAGCGCTTCTACAGTAATTGGACCTGGACCAACATCATATTTAACAAAACCAGTACCAACTACATTTTGGTTAATATTATTTGTATAAAGAACATTATCAATTGCTGTTGCAACTACAGTAGCAGACCATGGACTACACACTTTATCTTGCACATAATTTTTATCTGGACAACACGTTAATGCCGCCCCTGAGCATTCACAAGACATAGAAGTTTCCCCTCTCTCTTACTTATTCCTTATATGTGTATGTCCCTCAGAGTCTTTTGCCTGTACGATTCATCTATTTTCAAAAAATAAGACAACTCCTGTACTAATGACTAGATAGATTCCGTTCTATTTCTTTTTTTCATAAATTTATAGATTAAAATACCACCTACAACAATAACTACGACTAGTAATATCGGTAGCATATATTGCCCAACAACATCCGCCGCTTTTTCCCAATGCGGACCCAATTTCATTCCAAAATAGACATATAAAGTCGTTAACGGGAACATTGCTACAAATGTATATATACTAAATTTCCATATGTTCATTTTCGCCATACCACATGGAACAGAGATAAGCGTTCGAACTCCCGGTACAAAGCGTCCAACAAATGCTACAACTGGTCCATATTTCTCAAAGAAATCATCTGCTTTTTGAATTTGTTCTTCTTTAATAAAGAAGTATTTTCCGTATTTTATTAATATAGGACGACCACCGTAATAACCGAGTGCGTATAACGTTAACGGCCCTGTCGTTCCCCCCAGTGTCCCAGCTAATACAGCTAACCAGAAATTCATATCACCCTCGTATACCCAATATCCAACCATAGGCAAAACTACTTCTGCTGGAATAAATTCAAACGTTAATGCTAACACAACTCCAAAATAAGAAAACTGCTTTAAAAACTCGATTATATCTAAAATAATTTGCTCCATATTTTCAACTCCTATCCAATATTTACATTATGCTTTTCTTGCAATTGCACTGGCGCCATTTTTACAATTCGATTCAAAATGAATAACACAATTCCAATATCATCTAAAATACCGATAAACGGTAAGAAGTCCGGAATTAAATCAAGCGGCATCGCAACATACCCAACTAAAAAAGCAACAGATAAAATTTTCTTCTTTATTGAAACCTCTTTTGAAGTAAAAAAGTCAAATAGGAATGGAACGAAACGACGGACATGAAATACAACTCTTAATCTACTAATAAGTTTTTTCATTTTTATTTCTCCTCTCTTTGTATACGAAAAGGACCCTACCAAATATGGTAAGGGTCCTCAAAAAGACAGAAAGGGGCCTTTACCATTGCTGGTAAAGGTCTCACTAACAACGAAACGTTGCCAATAAAGCCGAGGGTTTCTCCCTGTAATGACGACTTTACTGTAATAAGTTACTCCCCTTTATATACACAGTTTTATACAATCACATTAAAATATTTCAGAGGGCTTGTCAATATATTTTATATTCCAAGCCCTTCCGTAAAAAACAAAAAACGTATAGGAAATTTCTTACTATCTCATAATATACATAATCATTTTTGAACGAAAGGAGATGTTTCATTTGCATACCGTATGGAAAGGTGCACTTTCACTTGGACTATTAAATATAGGAATTAAACTATATAGCGCCGTAGAAGAAAACGATATAAAATTTTTAAGTCTCCATAAAGAATGCTTAACACCTATTAAATATAAAAAATTTGCTCCTGATTGTACGGATGAAGAAATTGATGATAAAGATATTGTAAAAGCCTATGAATATGCACCTCATAAATACATCATTATTGATGAAAAAGAATTAGCTGCGTTGCAAAAAGCTCATGAACCACGATCCATTCGTATTATATCTTTTATCCAAAATAACGAAATCGATTCTGTTCTTTATGACCGTTCTTATTTTATAGGTCCTACCCCAGGACATGAAAAATCATATTTATTATTAAAAGAAGCTCTTGAACGTACAAATAAACTTGGGCTTATTCATATTTCTATTAGAAAAAAACAACATTTAGCTATTATCCGTAACTTTGAAGATGGACTTATGTTACAAACCATCCACTACCCTAATGAAATTCGCGGTATAACAAATACACCTAACTTACCGAGTCACGAAAATTATCCTATACAAAAACAAGAACTCACCGCAGCAATTAATTTAATCCACCACCTTACAAATCCTTTTGAACAAGAAATGTATACAGATGATTATAAAGAAGCCCTTACCGAATTAATCGAGAATAAAATTGAACAACAGGAAAAAACTGAAACAATCTCTCCAGCTCCGAACATCATTAATATTATGGAGACATTACAGGCAAGCATTGAACAAGTAAAAATAAAAAGAGAAAACAAAAAAGAACAAGAGGCCAAATGAAATTGACCTCTTGTTCTTTAAAGTGGATTACATTTCGGCATTTCGAGTCCAGATGATTGAGCTAATTTTAATAAATAATAACATTCCTCCCTTGCCATATGATCTGCCATTCTAGCTGATAGTGCACTTAATACTTCATGCGATAACTCCAGCTCTTCCACTTCATGTAAAAAATGCGAAAACAATTTCAATTCAAGTGAAACATCTTTTGTAAACTTTTTTAATGCTGGAAAATGATGAAGCTCCGTTCGTAAATACCCAGTCATCTCAACTGCCTTTAAGTAAAATTGTTCAAAATGCTTCGTAAATTCTTCGCTTTTTTCTTTTAATCTTTTTTCAACAAGATCTAGCCCACCAGAAATAGAACCCGCATGACCAGCCGCATCAGTTAACCAAACGAGATGATAATGCAGTTCATGAAAAACAGGCGGAACTTCCCCCTTCTTCAAAAACTCTAAAACCGTTATATACTCTTCCACTTCGTTTACCATATGATTAATAAAGGTCGGCGTAAAATGAATGGTAATTTTCCCTTCCAACTGCTTCTGTATAATATTTAATTTAAACATCCGAATTTCCTTAGCAGCTTGTTCTGCCTCTTTTGAGAATGCTATCAGATTCACATTCCGAACTTTATTTAACAAATTCGTAAATGTTTCAACAAAGTAAGTAGCTTTTTTTATATCCTCTTTTTCCTTCGGAGCTAATGCATCAAGTAAAAATTGTGCATGATCAGTAAGTACCTTTAGCCAAAATTGATGCTCAAACAATGCACTTTCTTCGTAATTTCTCTCCACTAAATCCCCTCCATTTATTCATTCTTCTCTATCACTTGAAGTTTATATCCATCCGGGTCTTGTACTACAATACTCTTCTCACTTTTGTTTTCTGTATATACAATTTTATAAAATACTAACCTCTTCTTTACATTCTCTATGTTAGAAATTGAAAACGTTAGAACATCAACTGAGTCCGCAACACTCTTCTCACGCCCGCCCAAACTGCGATTCATAACAAAACTAATTCTCGTTGAATCGGTATCATACCAAACCCCTGTAACATCTAATTGCGGCCTCTCTGAACTAGGTGTTATTCCTAAAATCCCTTCGTAAAAATACAGCGTTTCCTTTAAGTTCTTAACTTCTAACACAATTAAATTCTTTACATTCTCCACATTCATTCCCCCTGTACTTATTACTTTTTTATATGTGTCATAAATGCCTATTATGTCTGAATACAATACGTAGTAATGAACATTTAAGGAGGTCTATTCGTGAATAAATATATGAGATCATTCGTGCCCTATCATAGTCCTCTCGATCCTTGTCCTCCTATCGGAAAAAAATATTATTCTACTCCGCCTAATTTATTTTTAGGCTTTCAACCGCCAAACTTACCGCAATTCACGCCAAAAGAAGCGCTACAAAAAGGGACTTTATGGCCTGTTTTTTATGACTATTATGAAAATCCTTATAAAAAAGGGCGGTGACTACTGACGTGACTCAATCGCTACCAGAAGAATACTATCAGCTTTTACTGGAGCTTCAAGAACTGGACTTTGTACTAGTTGAACTCACTCTTTATTTAGATACACATCCAGATGACACCGCCGCGATTAATCAATTTAATGATTTTTCCTATAAACGAAGAGTATTAAAACAAAAGATGGAAGAAAAATACGGACCACTCCAACAGTTTGGAAACAGCTATTCTAATGCTCCTTGGGAATGGAGCAAAGGTCCTTGGCCATGGCAAATATAAAGGAGAGAAACTATGTGGATTTATGAAAAGAAATTACAATACCCAGTTAAAGTGGGAACTTGCAATCCAGCACTTGCAAAATTATTAATTGAGCAATACGGCGGTGCAGATGGCGAGCTAGCTGCTGCACTACGTTACTTAAATCAACGTTATACAATTCCTGATAAAGTCATTGGCCTACTTACTGATATTGGTACAGAAGAATTTGCTCACCTTGAAATGATTGCTACGATGGTTTATAAACTAACGAAAGATGCAACTCCTGAACAAATGAAAGCTGCTGGACTCGATCCTCATTATGTTGATCATGATAGTGCACTTCATTACCATAATGCTGCTGGTGTTCCATTTACTGCAACCTATATACAGGCTAAAGGTGATCCAATTGCCGATTTATACGAAGATATCGCAGCTGAAGAAAAAGCACGCGCAACATATCAATGGCTCATTAACTTATCAGATGATCCTGACATAAATGACAGCCTACGCTTCTTACGTGAACGCGAAATTGTCCATTCACAACGGTTCCGAGAAGCAGTTGAAATATTAAAAGAAGAACGTGATAAAAAAATATTTTTTTAAAACACGTATCCGAGCGATATGTGTTTTTTTTACGTTAAAAGTTAAATCTTTCCTATTAAAGATATAAATAGTATATTTATTCGATTTAATGCATTATTTTTTAATATTTTCAAAATTCCCTATTGCTTTCTAGTCATCAGACCTTTAAAATAATAACAGTTACTCGACAAATTGTTTGAATTTTCGACAAAAACACTCATTAGGAGGCTTTTCTTTATATGCGTACAACTTTAAAACCAGCGCAAATACTTTCGATTAGTTTATTACTATTCGCAGTTTTCTTCGGTGCTGGTAATATGATTTTCCCGCCCCTTCTCGGTCTTTCTTCCGGAGAAAACATGTGGATTTCCATTACAGGATTTATTATTACAGACGTCGGTTTATCTTTACTTGCTATCGTCGCTGTTGCCCTTGCCGGTGGTAGTTTTAACACTTTAGCAAGCCGTGTTCATCCAAAATTCGCAGCAATATTCGCTATCATTATTTATCTTTCAATCGGCCCACTATTTGTTATTCCACGAACTGGATCTGTATCTTACGAAATTGGGATTGCACCACTTTTCCCGGACCAATGGTACTCTATGTTAGTCTTTAGTGCGATTTTCTTTACAGTCGTCTACTTCTTATCATTAAATCCATCAAAATTAGTAGATCATATCGGAAAAATATTAACGCCAATTTTACTTGGAATTATTGCAATTATGGCAACAAAAGCGATTCTTTCACCAGGAACGTTTGCAGAACCTGTTGGTGACTATAAAGAAATTCCATTTTTCAAAGGATTTCTTGAAGGATTTTTAACATTAGATGCAATCGGAGCACTTGTATTATCAACAATTGTTGTCAATGCAATTCGCCAAAACGGGATACAAGAGAAGAAGTCAATTGCGAAATATACAATTATTTGCGGAAGCATTGCAGCTCTATTCTTAACAATTGTTTATTTCTTACTCGGTTATATCGGCGCTTCAAACGGCAACTTAGGACAATTCGAAAACGGTGGTCAACTATTAGCTACTGTTATGTATCAATTCTTTGGGACAAGCGGTAATGTTTTATTAAGTATCGCCATTATCTTCGCTTGTTTAACGACAGCAATCGGCGTTGTAAGTGCGTTCGCCAACTATTTCGCAACAGTACTAACAAACGTTTCATATAAGAAGCTCGTACTATACGTTTGTATTTTTAGCTTCGTGATTTCAAACTTAGGATTAAGCTTATTAATTAAAATCACATTACCTGTATTAATCATTTTGTATCCAATTACAATCATTTTAATTTTCGTATCATTTATTGATAAATATACGAAACGTAAACCTTCTGTCTACATCGGAGCAATGCTCGCAGCATTCATTATTAGCTGTATTCATGCACTTGATAATGTGGAATTGATACCAAGTTTTATCGCTAATATCGTACACACCATTCCTTTTTATAGCTTAGGGATTGGCTGGATTATTCCGGCAATCATCGGTGGTATAATCGGTTACTATATCCCCCAAACAGAAACTGAAGGTGAAGTTTCTACAAAATAAAAAGAAGCAAGCATGAACTCCATGCTTGCTTCTTTTCACATCGTATGTTTAAAAGTAAATAACTCTTCTTTTGACTGCACAGCAGATTGTTCCTCTTCTATAGCGTCCTTCTTTATCTCTCCTCCTAACCTTACTTTCATCATCGCCTCTTCTATACTTTTTACAATCATATTTCCTGAAAAAATAGTAAGTCCAAAAAATGTAATGGGAACGAGCGGAATCCACGGATTCACTGTTAATGATCTAAAGTATACTCCAATTAAACCTGACCATTCATGCGTATAAGATTCCACCTCTTTTATAAATCCACCAAACGTAACAGTTCCGCCAAAGAACACTTCAAGTAATCCTAAGTGGAGTAAAATAGTAAGAGTCTGCGTAAACTGTTGAAAAAATACAAGTATAAACGTCATATAAAGATGCGGAAAAATATGTTTTATAACAATATGCCTTCTCGATCCACCTAATATGTACGCAGCTTCAATAAATTCTTCGGTTCTCAACTTACGGACTTCCTTCGCAACATACAGTGCAATAACTGGCATCACAAGCATTACAAGTAATAAAACTTGAAACGAAGCTCTTTCAAAAAAGGTTGTTGTTTCCTCTCCACTCCCAAATGCATTTGCAGATTGAAGAAAAAAATATGCAATCATAACTGTTGGAATAACTGTAAAACTATCAAAAAAAGCCTCAATTTTTGAAAAACCTCTTTTTACATATGTTCCGAGTACGACACCGAAAAACACACCTATTAACATTCTAAGTGCCGCAATTAAAATAGATATACCAATTGTCCACTTCGCACCTTCAATGACTAAATGTAACAGGTCGTATCCTTTCCGGTCTGTCCCAAGTAAAAATTGGAATGAAGGTGAAAACGGTGGTACTTGTGGATTTTCATCTGCATCATATTGCAATGTAACTTGTCTAATATGTCCATCATTCCATATCGTATTTCCGATGCTCAAAAGAACTAATATGAGAAGAAACCCAATGCTTATCCAAAATCTTTTATCGCGTTTTATATACGTCCACATATTATAGTCTCTCCTTCATCGCAGCTGGAATGAAATAATGAAACAATTTAAACAAAATAAAAATCGGAATATAAATAAGTAGCACACTAACGATGAAAACTTCCACCCTAATACCTTCATACGATTTCAAAAACATAAAAATACCACTCGTATTAAAAATCCATTCTATAATATATAAATTAGATAACATAAAAAAGATATTCGTTTTCGCAAAGAAAAGTGTACTAAGCAACACATTTCGTAAAATATGACGATTTAAAATATGAAAACGATTAAGTCCTTTCGCCTTAGCAAATAGTACATAATCTTTTTCTAGCTCATTTTCAAAACGAAGCACTAACATTTTTACAAACAGAATCGTAGTCGGTATACTCAAGCAAAATATTGGCAATCCTCTAATCGACTCGCCTCCAATTGACGCAATTTGAAAAGGTAAAAAACCTGTTTGTTTAAAAAACCATACAACTAAAATTTGTGATACTAAAATAAGAAGAATGTCTGGAATAGATTCTAGGAAGATGAGAAATGATTTAATGCGATGTTGTATACGCGGTGAACTACTCATAATGACATAAACAATACAAAATGCTACAAATAATGAAATGAAAAAAGCAGCCAAAAAAATAATAATCGTTTCTTTATAATGGACGAACAACTGCGGAAATAAAAATTTACCTCTCACATATTGCAAATTGGAAATATCCATTAAGTTCACAAACACTTCTTTTAAACTCTGTATGTACTCTGATGCATGCAGCTCAAATCCGTAAAACAATTTCGGCAATGCCCCTAAACAAATAATACCCAAAATCGAAATAATAAATTGAACCGTCACTTCCATCCCATTCAGAAAAACTTTTTTGACCACGTTTTCCCTTCTCTCTCTATATAATTTACCCCCTTAATTTTATTCTTAATTTTCTGAATTGTAAATATTTATACATAAAAAAATCACTAGGTTACGATCCTAGTGATTCTTTATGCGCATGCCCTTCTCTTTTCGCAAATGGCATATACAAAATAAAACATCCAATAAGCGCAGCTATTTCTAATGAAATAATATAGTAAGGGTGCGGCCCTAACATATCAAGTAATGAAGCAGTTTCTGGCTTACGAGCTAAAAACATATAATTGCCACCTGTTTTGTAGTTCACAAAAGAAACGATTGGAATTATTATGTTTAAAAATATCATCGTACGCTTAATTGATTGCAAGGTCGGTCTATATCCTTCTACCCACGTCATAAAGAGTGGTGCCCAAATGAGTAATACATGTGCAGCGTAGAATTCTATAAAGCGAAAATGTGGAAAAGCATATTGCACGTTCGGCGTTAAAATCGCTTGTGATGCACCGATAATTCCTGTAAAAAATACAATCTCATATATGCGGTAACTTTTCGTTACAATCATAATCGACGCTAACAATAAACTAATCGTACATAACTCAAATGGTAATGAAGTGCCTAGTTCAAAAATCCCCGCTTTCCATTCCCACATATGGAGGCCAATTTCACTCCCAATAAATAAAAATGCAATCGCATATCGAACCGTTATATTCCACTCACTTTGACGTAATACATCTTGGTATTGATATAGAAAAAATATCCCCACCAACATAATAAATAATATAATGACATGTTGCCTTGAGTATGGAATAAATGGTTTTAATGGATGCGCACTAAAATAAGCTTCCATCTTACCTCCTCCTCTCCTTCATACAATATTATTGTAAGAAAGAAACAACGAGTCAATTCATTTGCTCACAATTGGACAAGCTCTACCTTACATTTACATATTCATACCTTACAAAACTGTAAGGTTATTGTAAGCTAAAACGATTTGTCAGATTCTTCACCTCTTTTATACTGAATGTAGATACTAAAACGAACGAAAAGGTGATAAATAGATGAAGAAGAAAAATAAAGTGTTAATTACTAGTGTAGTAGCAATCGGTATTGCAGCTGGATCATATTTTGCATTTGCTGGCGGTAATTCAGAAGTAGCAATGGCATATAGCGGATATAAAGTAACAGAAAAACAAATTGAAAACGCGCAAAAATTTGGCGGTGAAGTCATTCCAAACGGCATCGAAACAATTTCATTTGATCCAACAAAAGGTACGTATGAATTAGCTGTAAAAAAAGGTGATGAAGTAAAAAAAGGTCAGCTCCTTTTTAAATATAATGACCCTACTGCGAAACAAGGTGTAACAGAAGCAGAAATGCAAAAGAAAATCGCACAAAAAGAAGTAACATTGTTCCAAAAACAAATTGATACAGCGAAACAAAAATTACAAAAAGATAAAAATGCAGGCCTTCCTGCTGAAGCATTGAAAGCATCAGAAATCGAAGTACAACAATTAGAATCACAAATTGAAATGAAAAAGTTTGAAGTTGAAAAATCTGATGAAATGATTAAAGCAGCAAAAGAGAAAGTAAACACACTTTCTGTAACGAGCCCTACTGATGGCGTAATTGATGATATCGTAAAAACGGCTGATGAAAAAACAGGTATGAGCGGCATTACACTTCGTCATGCTGGTCCATTTAAAGTAAAAGGTCAACTTTCTGAATATGAGCTTGCTAGTATGAAAGTTGGGCAAGAAGTAACTGTTTCCTCAAAAACGGTTGCTGGTAAGACTTGGACAGGAAAAGTAACAGAAATCGGTTCTACACCATTAAAGAGCATGGACGAAAACAAAACTGTTTCTAACTATCAATTTACTGTTACATTAGACAACAGTGAAGAATTACAAAACGGCTTCCACGTTTACGTAACAAGTAAATCTGGCGAAGCAACTGGGACAATTGTTCCGAAAAGCAGTATCGTGAAAAAAGGTGACAAAAATGTTGTCTTCATTGTAAAAGACGGGAAAGCGAAAGAACAAGCGGTTACTGTTGAATTCGAGACTGATAGCGAAGCAAAAGTTTCTGGAGTGAAAAAAGGAGAACAAATTATCTCTAAACCTGAAAAAGACTTAAAAGATGGTATGGAGGTTGTCGTTGAATGATTAACTTAAAAGGCATCACGAAATCTTTCCAAAATGGTGCAGAATCCGTACAAATACTACACGGCATTGACGTAACACTGAACCAGGGAGAATTCACTTCTATTATGGGACCATCTGGTTCTGGTAAATCAACATTAATGAACATTATCGGTTGCTTAGATAAACCGACGACAGGTGCGTATGAACTAGCTGGTCAAAATATTTCAAACATGTCTGAAACAGAACTTGCACGCGTTCGTAATAAAGAGATTGGATTCGTATTCCAAAACTTCATGTTATTACCGAGACTTACAGCACTTCAAAATGTAGAGCTACCTCTTATTTACGCTGGAGTTGATAAAAAAGAAAGACGTGAGCGCTCATTAGCTGCTTTAACAAAAGTAGGTTTAGCTGATCGTGCTACTCACTTACCGAACGAATTATCAGGTGGACAAAAACAGCGTGTCGCAGTCGCACGTGCAATCGTAAATAATCCAAAGTTCATTTTAGCCGATGAACCGACGGGTGCACTTGATACGAAAACGAGTACACAAATTATGGACCTCTTTTACGAATTAAACAAACAAGGCTCAACAATCATTATGATTACCCACGATCGTGAAATTGGGGAAGCTGCAGCACGTCAAATTGTAATTCGTGACGGAAATATCGTCCAAGATTGGAGAGGTTAATTTTGAACACGAGTGAAAATATACGCATGGCCCTTTCCTCTATCTTTGCCCACAAAATGCGTTCTATCTTAACGATGCTAGGTATTATTATCGGTATTAGTGCCATTATTACTATTATTTCAATGGGTGATGGTACAAATGCAAAGTTTAAAGAAGAATTAGGCCAAGGAAAAGATAATGAAATAACCATTTACTATAACAATCCTGATTACGGAACAGATAGTGCCAAAATCACACCTGATATGCTAAACCGTCTTCAAACCGTACCAGACGTTAAAGATGTGTATCCAGATGTAAGTATGAAAGTAAAAGCATCTGCTGGTTCAAAAGATGTAAATCTTGATTTAAAAGGTGGAACAGGCGCCTTTATGACAGATTCGAAGATAAAATTAGTTCACGGTCGTGAATTAAACGACAGCGAATTAAACCAAGCAATCCCTGCTGTTATATTAAATGAAGAAGCTTTCAACAAATTATTTAGTGGTTGGGAATCAAATCAATACACAGATATAAAAGGAAAGCCGTATAAAATAGTCGGTGTATATGAAACGAAAAACGATTTCGGAATGCCTATGCCTGAAGGTTATACGTCACTTGAAAACGCGCCTGTCATTTCAGGAGTAAATGAGTATGACTCTGTAAGATTAACAATGACCTCTCCGACAGAACGTAAAAGTGTAGAAAAACAAGCCGTTTCTGTTTTAAACGAAATGAAAGCTCCTAAATTTGAGCACAAATTCGAAGCACAAGATTTAGGTGAATTTACGAAGCAATTAGACGAATCAATCGGTATGATGAAAATGGTATTCGGTGGTATTGCTGCTATCTCCTTACTTGTTGGTGGTATCGGCGTAATGAACATTATGCTTGTATCTGTAACAGAACGTACACGTGAGATTGGTATTCGTAAAGCACTCGGTGCAACACGCGGTAAAGTATTAACACAATTCTTAATTGAGTCTTGTATTTTAACAGGACTTGGTGGTTTCATCGGATTCATGCTCGGTATCTTCTTCGCTTGGATCGTCTCCATCTTTGCTGGATGGCCACTCGTTGTCTCAAAAGAACTTGGACTTCTTGCAGTAGGTATCTCCATGTTAATCGGTATTATATTCGGTCTACTACCAGCTAACAAAGCTGCAAAACTGGACCCAATTGAATGTTTACGATATGAATAAACAAAAACGTAGGAATTTGCACTCCTACGTTTTTTTATTTATCCCGCTTTAATGGGCAGCCCGATTGGTTCAATTAATAATCAGTGGGGATGAAGCCCTCCCCCACTGATTAAAGTTTCACTTTATCTATTAAATCGTGTTTCTTCTATTATATATGTTTCACGTTATACATACCTTTAACTATTTCAAAGTACTAAAGCTATTATAGAATCCTATTATTGCAAAAATAATATGTGACAGACTGAAATCAAGGCGTAATTTTTTCCATACCTCGACTTATTTTGTAACAATTATAGCTATATTTCATTGATTTTCACCTCATATATATATTTACACAACCAAAATAGTTATTATTACATAACTATTTTGGCGTTATAATAGCGAAAAGCACCATTTTTGTAACGCATACGAAAAGACTATGTAATGCTAATGAAACATTTTTAATTGATTAGAAATTGAAATACTCCCCTTTTTATGTATTACATGCTCTAACTCCCCCTATCAACTGTAAGAAAGCGCTTTTAGGATATTACTGGAATTATTACAGAATATTAATGACCCGTTACGAATGCTTTGTAGTTTTGTGTTTTCCGCAAATAAGAAAATAATGGTTGCTATAATGAGGTCAACGAAAACAAATGCAATGGAGGCTATTATGAAAAAATTTATGGGTATAGCAACAGCAGCGGTTTTTGGTCTTGGGATTTTCACAACATCTGCTAAAGCAGAAACGATTGTAACAACTGACGTACTAAATGTACGAGAAAACCCAACTACTGAATCACAAGTTGTCGGAAAATTATTAGATGGATATAAAGTTAACGTTTTACATACAGAAAACGGATGGTCAAAAGTGAAATTGAACAGCGGTAAAGAAGCTTTCATTAGCGCTGACTATACAAAAGACACTTACTACGTAACAGCAAACGTATTAAACGTACGTGCTGGTGCAAACACTGACTCAGAAATTCTTGGTAAGTTGAAACAAGATGATGTAATCGAAACAACACACCAAGTACAAAATGACTGGATTCAATTTGAATATAACGGAAAAACAGCGTATGTTCATGTTCCTTACTTAACAGGTAAAGCACCAGTTAAAGTTCAACCAGTAGTTAAAGTTCAACCAGTAGTTAAAGCTGAAAAAACAACTAAAGTTCAAGATACAACTAAAGTTCGTGAAGCAGTTAAAGCTCAAGAGGCAGCTGAAGCTCAAGCAAAAACTAAAGCTCAAGAAGCGGCTAAAGCTCGTGAAGCAGTTAAAGCTCAAGAGGAAGCTGAAGCTCAAGCAGCAACTAAAGCTCAAGAGGCAGCTAAAGCTCAAGCAGCAACTAAAGCTCAAGAAGCGGCTGAAGCTCAAGCAGCAGCTAAAGCTCAAGAAGTGGCTAAAGCTCGTGAAGCGGCTAAAGCTCAAGAAGCGGCTGAAGCTCAAGCAGCAGCTAAAGCTCAAGAGGCAGCTAAAGCTCGTGAAGCGGCTGAAGCTCAGGCAGCAGCTGAAGCTCGTGAAGCAGCTAAAGCTCAAGAGGCAGCTAAAGCTCGTGAAGCGGCTAAAGCTCAAAAACCAGCTACACAACAACCTGTTGCAAAAGAAACTGAAACAAGTGCACCATCATCTTCTCGTGAATTACGCGTTGTAGCAACTGCTTACACAGCAGATCCACTTGAAAATGGTTATAAAGCAGGCGACCAAGTAAAATCAGCTATGGGTCATAACTTAACAGCTAACCCAAACATGAAACTAATTGCAGTTGATCCAAGTGTCATTCCATTAGGTTCAAAAGTATGGGTTGAAGGTTACGGAGTAGCAATCGCTGGTGATACTGGTGGAGCTATTAAAGGAAATAAAATCGACGTTTTAATGCCAGATAAAGGCACATCTAGTAACTGGGGACGTAAAACAGTTACAGTGAAAGTTTTAAACTAATTACGCAAAAGAGTCAGTCTCAATAATGAGACTGACTCTTTTTTTATGATTCTTACATTCTTTCTCCTTCTCTCCCGTCCAAATTAAATCTATCTCTTTGCATTCTATATACGATAGATTACTATTTCAACAGAAAAAAGAGGATGCCATAGCATCCTCTCCTGCCCTTCCCTATTCCACACAAGTAAACTGCGTCCAAGCTCCTACATAATCTAGTAAGAATAACTCCTCTTCTGCAATTGTACCGACAATATTTTTCCGTTCATCTATCGGCATTTCTTTTAGAATGATTTGTAGTTCACCTTTATACTTTCCGAATGAGTTGTTACCAATTACAACTTGCCCTCTTTCCTGTAATACACTTTCGCGTACCGGGAAGTCATAGTCTTTGTACTTTTTACGCACTTCTGTAGAACGTACCATATATTCTGTTATATCGCCGCGTCTTACGTGTAATTCTTGCAGCGTCGCTTTCTTCTCTACTTCAGTCGCTTCGTCTACAAAGTGTACCTTTAGCTGTAACATGTAACGATTTAAGTTTCCTAGTTTCTCTAACTCTTCTTCACTCGCATAAGCATTTCCGATAATCACATCATCAATAAGCCCTGTCGCCCATAAATGTTTCGCTTGTACTTCAATTGGTAAGTTACGATGCCCTTCTAATGTACATAATCCGTCGTTAATATCCCATGGGCCAATGTCAGCTGCATGTGACGTAATAAATGCTGCCGTACGAATACCGTGTTTTTTAAAGCGTTCACTACAGCGAATGAAATAATCATACGGAAGACCAGTGAACTTTTGCGGATAGAAGTTATGACAACCAATTAAAGCTGGCTTATTCGCCTGATGCGAAAGAATATTTTCTAAGTATGCAATATCATTACTTACGTTTAGTTCAATTTTTAAGCCATACGGATTATTCGTCATTTTTGCTTCTGTTAATCCATCAAAACCTAAATCTAAACGAATACCATCTGCACCTAACTCTGCAAAGAATGATAGGTCGCTATAACTAATACCAAGTTGATCAAATACTGCCGGAGCTACATCTAAAATAACTTCCATATTATTATCTTTTGCATGATTAATAATTTCTTTAAATTCAGCTACAATCTCTTCTTTCGGTCGATTCACAGATAATAGACATGTGAATATTCTTGAAAAACCGTGGCGTGCCGCTGCCGAAATGTATGCCATATCTTTTTCTTTCGTTGAATGCTCTGGATAAAGTGAAATTCCTAACTTACGCTCCATGCTTTTGCATCTCCTTCACACGTTGTATTAATGCCATGCTCGTAAATCTATATTTTGCAGATAAACATGTTGCACATAAAATCGTTGGTACAATAATTACGTACGGTGATTGTAACCCTAACATTACATAGGCACCCATTGAACTACCGATAAATAAAATTGATACGAGTAGTAAAACTAATAAAGATTTACTTTGTACCCATTTTGAATAATGCGCAATACACTGCCCCGCTACGAATGTAATTAAGATGATAATTGCTCCGAGCATTTTTCTTTCTCCTCTCCTGCTACTTGTTGTTTCTCATACATTTTGAAGAACGGATAGTAAATAACGAATGAGATAACAAAGTTAACAAGTACAAGTACACCAGCCATAATTGTCCAGTCCGTACTAATAACCGCTGCAATTGGTGCTAACATCGTAAATGGCAATTTCGCCATCATCAGCGGAATCATCCCTGAAACAACTGCGAAATATGATACTGTCGTTGTCACTAACGGTGTAATAACGAACGGAATAATTAAGATTGGGTTCATTACAATTGGTGCCCCGAAAATAATCGGTTCGTTAATATTAAATAAGCCTGGCACAAATGATAATCTACCTAACTCTTTTAGGAACTTAGATTTAGAGAACATAAACATGATAACTAAAGCTAACGTTGAGCCTGATCCACCGATCCATACGAACCATTGAATAAATTGCTCTGTAAATAAGTTTGGTAATTGATGTGCATTTCCTGTAGCTGTGAATACTTCCATATTTTCAAGAATTGCTGAATCCCACATCGGACGAATGATTGGTCCTAAAATCGCAGGGCCATGTATACCGAATGACCAGAAGAACACGATTAAGAATACTGTTAATAAACCGCCGAATAAATTATTTCCTACTAATACTGATTTTAGTGGTGCGATTAAATATGTGATTGTTGTATTTACATCAAATTTTAAACCGTAACGAATACCCCAGAATAAAAGAATAACAACTAAAGTTGGAATTAATGCTGCAAACGAATTTGAAACTGCTGGTGGTACACTATCTGGTAATTTAATCGAGATATTATGCTTAATCATAAAATGATAAATTTCTACTGCAATTAATGCTGTAACAATTGCTCCGAATAAAGATGTTGCACTTAATGTTCCTACTGAAATATATCTACCTGCATCAATAACACCTGGTACAGCTTTCGTAATTTGAATTGGTTCAACTGATGCTAGTAAAAAGGCGAGTACAGATAACAATCCTGCACTTAACTGATTGAGCTGATAAAAATTCGCGAGTGAAGCTCCTACCCCAAATGCTGCGTATAATGCCATTAAACCTACTGTAAATCGGAATGGAATATCTAAAATATGGCGGAACGGTGCAATCCACTCCATATATGCATCAATTGGTAAATTTAAAAAGATAACGAAAAATGATCCGACAATCGTTAACGGCAATGTAGAAATAACCCCGTTTCGAATTGCTAATAAATGTCGTTGTCCTGCAATCTTTTGCGTTGTTGGCATAATCTTTTGTTCCATAAAACTCATAAAACCATTCATCAATACCCCTCCTCTTTCTCTTTACTACGAAAGAATGAAATAAAGTTATAACATTATAATGTTTATATTTAAAAAAATATAATTATACTAAAACTAATTGTTCTGCTTGTTTCAATACTTTTAAACCGTCACACATGCCATAATCTCGTTGCTCTATAATTGCAACCGGTATATCGTATGAGCTCGCAAGAAACTGTACAGCTGGAAACAAATACTTCACCTGTGGTCCAATTAAAACTACATCAGCATTTTTTATCTCCAGTTTCACAAGTTCTGAATCAACTGCTTTAATTTTATAATCCTTCCCTTGTTTCTTTGCCTCTTCTTGCATTTTTCTTACAACCATACTCGTTGACATGCCCGCTGCACAACATAATAAAATGTACATCTTATACTGTCACTTTCTCTTCTACTCGTTTATGAAGAGTGATAAATTCTTCAGCAAGTTCTTTCACTGTAATTGCATTCATTAAATGATCTTGTGCATGCACTAACAGTAAACTGATTTCTGCATGATTTCCTCTTGCTTCTTCTTGAATTAAGTCTGTTTGAATGCGATGAGCTGCTGAAATTTCTTCACTAGCAAGTGACATCTTTTCACTCGCATTCTCAAAATCTCCTTGTCTTGCAAAAGCGATTGCTTCAAGTGACGCGCTTCTCGCATTGCCACCATGTAAAATTAACGCAAATGGAGTTTGCATATCAGTCATTTTAAATTCCCCCAAGCTATCTTTTTTCTATATTGTTATCTTATTATGAAAACGCATACAATTAAACATAAAAAACTTCCGTTGTGTAACGGAAGTTTTTACATACTTTTCTTATAACGATACTAATATCTCTTGAAAATCTTCAATCATTTTAGCCTGAGCTAATTTCTCTATCGTATTTTGACTAGACATAATATCATATAAAAAATCATACAGCTTTTGTAAATCTTCATTATTATTACGCTTTACACTAAATAAAATAATAACTTGTACTTTCTTATCTCCCCAGTCAACCGCTTTATCAAGTGTACAAAACATCAAAAATGTTTTCTCACTTAATAACTGCATCGGATGAGGAATCGCAACTAAATTTCCAACTGCTGTAGGAGATGTATTCTCTCTTTCCATAACAGAATCATAAAAGTGTTCTGGTACATAGTTTTTCTCAGCAGCTTTCTCACATAAAAATTGGATAGCCTCTTCTTTCGTAGAAGCGCTATGATTTAAAAAGATTAAATCTTCCTTTATATATTGTTGCACACTAGTATTCACATGCGTAAACAACTGCTGACCGATCGATTTAATCTCTTTATCATCAAATATTGAGTTCACTTTTATAACAGGTACAGGCAAACCACTCGGTATATGAATCGTACTAATAATACAATCTATTTTATCTTTATAAAGGTCTTCCACTTTCAATTGATAATAACCTGTAATTCCTACAATCTCTAATTTATCTCGGAACTGTGATAGAATTTTATATTTCAATAGCTGGGCGCTTCCTTGACCAGTCGCACAAACTAATAAACATCTTTTCTTTTGATTCTCTTCCTGTAAACGGCTCATCGCTCCACCAAAGTGAATCGCAATATAACCAATTTCACTTTCCGGAATCGATTCTCCCGTATATTCACCAATTATATCTCCAACGAGAACCGCAATTTCAAAAGCATACGGATAATTCTTTTTCACTTCTGCCAAAAGAGGATTTCTCGTATTTAACTTATACTTCAAACGATTTAATAACGTTTTTAAATGAACACCAAAACCAAATAATAATTCTTCATCATAATAAAAAATAAGATTCCGTTCTTCCGCTACTTTAAAAAGAATATGTTGCATGAATGCATATAAATCTTTCCCTAATAATTCTTCCACATTTTCATAACGATCTCTCGCTGTAACAGCAGTACTTAATAAGTGCATCGTCACATATAAAACTTCTTCTTCTGGAAATGAAAGATGTAACGCTTGCTCTAAATCCCCTAAAATCTCTTTCGCAATTGTATATTCTTTCTTTATGATAAGTTCAGCTTGCTGTTTATTTAGCACTTTCATATAATGTTGATCTTCACAACGCTTTAACGCAATCGCAATATGAATGACTAAATTATCAATTTCTATATCTGATAAATATATCGTTCCTCCCTCGATATACTTTAATATAACCGAACGGATAAGCGGTATATGAGGTAACGATACATATGTATCACTCTGCTCAAATTGCTCATGAAACGGAGTATGGTCATAACGCGGTAAACCATATTGTGATAAACAAGAACGAATATGAAACTCCTCTCCCACAATACGTATACCATAATACGGTCTCTTTTCAATTTGTAATTGATAGCGACTACATATATCTGTAACATCTTTCATAATTAAATTCACAGTCGATTTACTCACATAAATCTCCTCTGCTAACTGTGAAAGCTTCACATATCCCTCAGTCGTTAAAATACGTTGCAGAATGTACGCTATTCTTTCTTCATAAGAAGTTGGGATTTTTTCTGTCTGTTTTTGAAATAGATTCACGCAAAACTCTTCAAACTTCTTCGTTTGTATAATTTCTAGTTCGTATCCAGTCCCTCTTTGCGATTCAATTTTCGCTCCGTTTTCTTCCAATATATCATTTAATAATTTGATATCTTTTTGAATTGTCTTCGTTGATACATGTAAACGGCTCGCTAAAAAAGCTCGATTTAACATCGATTTCTCTTCTAAAAACTCCTCTAAAATAGAAACTAATCGCTGATGCACTTTTGTCATAGCTCTTCCTCTCGCAATTTATATATAAAAAGGAAAAAGCTGCTGAAGTCAGTAGTTTTTTCCTTTTTTATTTAATCTATTTCTTTAATGTAAACCCGAATTTATCCCATGCTTGTAAATACTCTAATAAGAAAATTTCTTCTTCCACAATTCGGCCAACTACATTTGTTTTTCCTGTGTTCATCATATCTTTTAACGCAATTTGCAATTCACCTTTATATTGACCATATTGTTCATTATCAATTAAAAGATCACCGCGTTTAATTTCGCGTGTATTATGCGGTTTGAACTCTTCTTTCTTATATTTCACACGACTTTGTGTCGAGCGAATCATATATTCAGATACATCTCCGCGGTAAAAATGAGGCTCTTCTAATACGATAATTTTTTCTAATTCTGTTGTTGTATCATATAACCCTATATCAAATGTTTGTTTCTCTTTATTTAATGCACCTAGTGCTTGTAATTCTTCTTCTGATGCATAAGCATTCGCAATAATGACATCATCAATTAATTCTGTCGCAAATAAATGCTTTGCCTGTGTTGTCATCGGTAATTCACGATGCTGCTCTAACGTACATAATCCTTCTGTTACTGGCCAAGGTCCGTATGTTGCATCAAATGATGAAATAAAAGCAGCTGTTCTCATACCGTAATCTTTAAATTGTTTCGAGCATTTAATGAAATGATCGTATGATAACCCTGAATAACGATGTGGATAAAAATTATGGCAACCAATTAAATTTTCACGATTTGGTCTATGACTCATAATGTTATCTACATATTTCGTACCGTTACTCATATTAATTTCAATTTTTAAGCCGTATGGATTGTAAGTCATAATCGATTCTTCTAAACCAGAGAAACCGACATCTAAACGAATACCGTACGCTCCCAGATCATGGAAGAACGATAAATCATTATATGAAATACCTAATTGTGTAAAGACAGACGGACTAATATCAACTAATACTTGGAACCCTAATGCATTTGCATGCGAAATCGTTTCTTTAAACTCTTCTATAATTTTCTCTTTTGCTCCATCTACAGACAATAAGCATGTGAATACACGATTAAATCCGTATTTACTTGCTAATGTTAAATATTCCTTATCTTTCTCTACTGTTGAATGTTCTGGATAAATAGAAATACCTAATCGTCTCATATGTACACGCCTCTTTCTTCATTGTTTTGTAAACCTTTTCAAATATATGTAGTGAAAAAGTATATATCCCCTTCTCATTCACTACCTTTTGAATCCGCTTTCTTTAAAGAAAAACCAATTTCTATCATTCATAACAACTACAAGTCTATACATCTATACTTTACATCTTTTTTTCATAGTTGTGTAGCTTTTACACAAATTTGTCAGTTTTTTCACCGCAAAAATTGTTATACGTTTTCAAGGCACCTTCCTTGACTGTTACATTGACCAATACATATACTCGAAAGAAAAGAGATAAAGTGAAACTTTAATCAGTGAGGGGGGTGTTCATCCCCCCCACTGATTATTAGTTGAACCAATCGGGCATTTACGGGCAGCCCCACTCCCACCTAACTTCTTTGCTCCAGCCGGATTTTGAAGTGGGAGTTTTACTGCCCGCAAATAGCGGGAAAATTTTATATAGGAGATGAATATATGGGAGAGGCAATACTCGTAAAACGAGAACCGTTATGGACGAAAGAATTTGTTGCACTAATTCTAGCAAACTTATGTATGTTTTTAGGGTTTCAAATGTTAATTCCTACGTTACCTGTTTATGTGAAAGAAATTGGCGGCACAAGTTCCAATATCGGATTTGTTGTCGGTATGTTTACCGTGGCAGCACTTTTTGTTAGACCGCTAACTGGAAATGCCTTGCAAAAGTTCAGCAAAAAAATCATTTTAATGATTGGTACTGCAATTTGTTTACTCGCTATGGGCAGTTACCTTTTCGCTTCAACCGTTTTCCTATTGCTTGCCGTTCGAATTTTACACGGAGCTGGCTTTGGTATTACAACGACTACATATGGAACTGTCGTTTCAGATTTAATTCCGCAAGCTCGCCGCGGTGAAGGTATGGGATATTTCGGCCTTTCTGGAACGATTGCAATGGCGCTCGGTCCACTTATCGGACTTTGGCTTATGCAAACATATAACTTCACGATTCTTTTTTTATGTGCACTTTCATGTACAATTATTTCATTAATATTAACGAAACTACTTCAAATCAAAAAATCGCCACAACCACCACAGCAAACATCTGGTACCTTTCTCGATGGATTTATTGAGCGCAAAGCTTTACTTCCTTCATTATTAATATTATGTATTACATTAATGTACGGAGGAATCGGGAGCTTTATTACATTATTTGCTACGGAAGTCGGCATTGCTGATATAAGCCTCTTCTTCTTATTTAATGCACTCGCAATCGCTGTCACTCGTCCGTTTTCTGGAAAATTGTATGATACGAAAGGCCATGCATTCGTTATTATTCCAGGAGTTATTATTACGTTTACAGGCATTATTTTATTGTCGTATACAACTACCATTCCAAGTTTAATTATCGCAGCGGCATGCTACGGAAGTGGTTTTGGAGCGATTCAACCTGCACTACAAGCATGGATGATTGACCGAGTAGCACCGCACCGACGAGGAGTCGCAACAGCTACATTCTTCTCAGCATTTGATCTCGGCATTGGCGCTGGCGCAATTATTTTTGGATTCATTGCACATTTTACAAACTACGCAACTGTATATCGCTATTCCTCTCTATTACTTATTGCATTCCTGTTCATTTACATCACAAGTATAAGAAAGCAAAAGCATGGAGATAAAAACAGAGAAAAAGCTGCTGGATAATTTCAGTAGCTTTTTTTATCGTATTTTGCTGTTATAAAACTACATGCATTTTCCTACATATTTTTTTACCTTTCATCAAAAAATATACGATGAACTCGCAGACGCTTTCCTTGATATTTAACTGAAAAATACTATTCTAAAAAGTATGATTTCTTTACAAAATTAAGATTTATATAAGCTGAAAACCAATAAAATACAGCTGTTTCTTTAAGTAATTGTAAACTTTTTATCTCTTTGTAAAGTTAGTGTAAATTTTACTAACAAACCGTTTACAGTGCCTCAAGGTTCAGTTAATAATTACATCGTACATGAAATTTAAGGAGTGGAATGCGTGGAATATAATGTTCAAGATATGATCTTCCAGTTCATTGGTGGATTAGGTATTTTCTTATTTGGGATTAAATACATGGGCGATGGACTGCAACAAGCAGCTGGAGATCGTCTTCGCGATATTTTAGATCGCTTTACAACAAACCCACTTATGGGTGTACTAGCAGGTATGTTAGTTACTGTATTAATCCAATCAAGTTCAGGAACAACCGCTTTAACAGTCGGACTTGTAAGTGCCGGATTTATGACATTAAGACAAGCAATTGGTGTTATTATGGGTGCGAACATCGGAACGACAGTTACTGCCTTTATTATCGGAATTAAAATCGGAGAATATGCTCTCCCAGTTATGGCAGTTGGAGCGATTTTACTATTCTTCTTTAAAAATAAAAAAGTACATTCTGTAGGTCAAGTTGTATTCGGTTTTGGTATGTTATTCTTCGGTTTAGAATTAATGAGCGCAGGTATGAAACCTCTTCGCTCTTTAGAGTCATTCCAAGAGTTAATGGTTAGCATGAGTGACAATCCAATTTTAGGAATTATTGTCGGTACAGTGTTCACTTTAATTGTACAAAGCTCAAGCGCAACAATCGGTATTTTACAAGAACTATTCGGTCAAGGTGCAATCGATTTACAAGCTTCTCTTCCTGTATTGTTCGGTGATAACATCGGTACAACAATTACAGCAGTATTAGCAGCAATCGGTACTTCAATTGCAGCAAGACGTGCAGCATTAGTTCACGTTATCTTTAACATTATCGGTACCATTATCTTTACAATTTTATTAGTACCATTTACAAGTTTAATCCAGTATTTCCAAACGTCATTAAACTTAAATCCAGAAATGACAATTGCATTTGCACACGGAACATTTAACGTAACGAATACAATGATTCAGTTCCCATTTATTGCAGTATTGGCATGGATCGTAACAAAAATCATTCGTGGTGAAGATTCATCTATTAACTTCAAACCGCAACATTTAAATCCAATCTTTATTGAGCAATCTCCAGCTATCGCTTTAACTGAAGCTCAAAAAGAGGTTGTGCGTATGGCTGAATTTTCATTACACGGCTTAAAAGAAGCGAATCAATATTTAAATACACAAGATAAAAAGCATGAAAACATGGCTACTCAATTAGAAGGAGCTATTAACAATTTAGATAAAAAAATTACCGAGTATTTAGTTTTACTATCAGAAAAGCCACTTTCACCTTCAGACTCTGAAAAACATTCGGTTTTAGCTGGTGTTGTTGGAGATATTGAACGTGTTGGTGATCATGTAGAAAACCTAGTAGAACTTGTAGATTTCCAAATTTCAAACCGCGTTTCACTATCAGACGAAGCACTAGCTGAACTAAATGAAATGCTTGAATTAACGATTTCAACATTACAAGACGCAGTTGAAGCTTTAACAAACTTCGATACTGAACTAGCACAAACGGTTATTGCAAAAGAACGTAAAATTGACCAAATGGAACGTGTTCTTCGTAAACGTCACGTATTACGTCTGAACGAACGTAGCTGTTCAGGTGATGCAAGTATCATCTTCGTTGATATGGTAAGTAACTTAGAGCGTATCGGTGATCACGCTGTAAATATTGCTGATGGTGTTTTAGGTGAACAAGGTAAAATCAATTTAAAACAATCATTATAATAAGAAAGAGACGCTAATGTAAGCGTCTCTTTTTTCATTTCATATTTACAACCGTTCTTCCTTTTAACTTTCCTTGCAATATAAGTGTAAACTTCTCATCTAACTCTTCTAATGTACATTCTTCTGTATACGATAGTAGCTCTTCATTTTCCCATTCACTTGCTAAGAGCGTCCACACATCTCTTCTCACATCCACTGGGCATTGTACAGAATCTATCCCTAACAGACTTATACCTCGCAAAATAAACGGATATACCGTTGTTTGTAATTCCTGGCCTGCCACATTACCGCATGTCGTTACACAACCACCATACTTTATCGTTTTTAAAGCAGTTTCTAGCATATGTCCACCTACAGTATCGATAACCCCGGCGTATATCCCTTTTAACATCGGTCTTCCTGATTCATCATTCAACTCCGTACGATGCATCACTTTTTTCGCTCCTAGACGTAGTAGCATCTCTTCCTCTTCCATTTTCCCTGTCGCTCCTACTACGTTAAATCCTAACTTACTTAAAATACTAACAGCTACACTCCCTACGCCGCCTGTGGCACCCGTTACTAAAATATCTCCCATACTAGGCGTTATCCCTGCCCTAATAAGCTTATGTACTGATAGAGCAGCTGTAAAACCTGCTGTTCCATACATCATACTTTCCTTTAATGACATTCCCTCTGGTAAAGGGATAACCCAAGATGCTGGCACACGAATATATTCTCCGAAACCACCAGAAGTATTCATCCCTAAATCATATCCCGTTACAATGACTTGATCTCCGACCTTAATAGTAGCATCTTCACTACTCACAACTTCCCCTGCTGCATCAATGCCTGGCGTATGAGGATATGTTCTCGTAACACCTTTATTACCAGTAGCTGAAAGTGCATCTTTATAATTTAATGAGGAATAATGAACCTGTATTAATACGTCTCCCTCAGGTAAACTACTTACTTCTCTCTCTACAACGTTTCTTACAAACTGCTTACTTTCTGTTTCGTTCACAACGATTGCTCGGAATGATGTATGATTCATTATGCTCTCTCCTTTATCCGTCAAATTCTTCTTTATTATATAGAAGAAACAAGTAAACCTACTCATTTCTTCTTGGCTATATTTCAACAAATCTTACTTCTCTATCACTTTCTCACAATACATATTTTCATTTCTATTAAAAAACCTTATACTTAGTCTACATCTAAAAAGTAAAATATAGAAAATCTGACTTTTTATAAATAAATTGAATTTTTACGAAATGTAAATGATTTGTAATGTCTTTTTTCGCTAAATTTCATTATAATAAGTGGATATGAGTGTCGTATTTCAATCCAAATGAAGGAGTACAGGAAATGGAGCAAAACCCATCTTTGCAAGAAAATACACGCAGTAAACCGAAAAAAAGTAAGAAAAAAACAAAAATTATTATAAGCGTTATTCTATTCTTTTTAATAATAGGTGGCGGTTATACTTGGTTTTTAGTAAATAAAGCATCTTCTGCTGTTCGAAATGCCGCACACGATTTAGCGCGCGGTGATAAATCTGATTTACGTGATAAAGCTGTAAAACCTATTACAAACAATGTCTCTGTCTTAGTAATGGGTGTTGATGAAAGCGATGTCCGAGGAAAAGAATATGGTGAAGCTATAAGAACGGATGCACTATTACTTGCAACGTTTAATAAAGATAGCAAAACTGTAAAACTATTAAGCATTCCACGAGATACATATACTTATATCCCAGTGGAAAAGAAAAAAGATAAAATTACACACGCTCATGCATATGGTTCTACTAAAAATGGAAAAGATGGTGGACCACAAGCAAGTATTGATGCAGTTGAAAAATTACTAAATGTTCCTGTTGATTACTTTGTAAAGTTTAACTTCAAGTCATTTATGAAGATTGTCGACGATTTAGGTGGTATTGAAGTAGATGTACCAGTTGAATTTACTGAACAAGATAGTAATGATAATGCTGATGCAATTCACCTAAAGAAAGGTGTTCAAAAGCTAAATAGTGAAGAAGCTCTTGCTCTTGCTAGAACGCGCCACATTGATAGTGATGCAATGCGTGGACAACGTCAACAACTCGTTATTGAAGCAATTTTAGAGAAACTAACAAGCGTTGGATCTGTAACAAAAGTTGGTAACATCATTGATGATATTAACGGGCAATTCGTTACAAACTTAACATTTGATGATATGCTTTCATTCTATAAGTATGGAGCGGATTCTTCAATTGAGAAATTACAAATTCAAGGTGACGACTGCTATATGGAAAAAGGTGACGATACATGCAGCAAATCTGCTGGTGGCGGTCGAACATATTACTACAATCCAGATAAAAAAGAACTAGCAAATGTTACAAACCAACTTCGTACTCACCTTGGATTACCTGCATATACAAAAACAGACTCTGATTCGAAGAAAACAAGCACAGAGAAAACAAAAGAATCTAAGTCAGAAAACTCAAGTGAACGCGAATCAAGTAACAATGAAGTGAAAAATAAGAATAAAAATAGCAGTGAAGACACAGAAACATCGTCTAACGACAATGAATAAAAAAGAAGCAGTTCTCTATGGAGGTAGAGAGCTGCTTCTTTTTATTTCTGCAATGTTAAAAATCAGAACTTTCTAACTATCTTTTTTAATATTTTTAAATTATAATAAATAGTAGCAATCTATTCCAATTATCAGGGGGCCCATACATATGAAAGCTGCAGTAAAACATAACATCTCAGATTTTAAAGACTACTTAAAATCAAATGATATATACATGGAAGAAAATATAGATGAAAATGATGGTTCTGTTCATTTTTCAGTAGGATTAGAAACAGAAGCTGGCGCAAAAATTCAACTAATCGCTGCTTTCCAAAACGAACATCCTACTGTGGATATATACTGCTTCAATGTTGCTCACGTACCTGATGCAACATCAACAAATGATATTTTGCACGTTATCAATGAATTAAACACATCTTATCGATTTGCAAAATTCACATTAAATAAGCAAAATGCAATTGATATTTCAGCATCACTTGCATTCTCAGAACCAAACTTTAATCCAGCACTTGTCTTTGAACATACGAGAATGCTATATAAATTAGCAAATGACGAATATAAAAACTTAATGAAAGTTATTTGGGCATAAGTAAAAGGATGGGCTGCAAGCAGCGCCATCCTTTTATTTCGATAACATATCAATCCACATCTTAACAGCAGTTCCTACAATCAAAATCGATAACATATATTGCAGTGCTTTTTGATTGATTTTTTTCCCAACTCGCGCTCCAAGCGGCGCAGCAATGATACTTGCAACCGCAATAATAAGAGCTGGAATTACAACTACTTGCCCAGTTATCACTTTTCCAGTCGTAATCCCTACTGAGGAAATAAACGTAATTGCGATAGATGTTGCTATTGTTGTGCGTATCGGCAATTTTAAAATAACTAGCATAATTGGAACTAAAAGGAACGAACCTCCAGCTCCTATAATGCCTGATGCTCCGCCTACAATAAATGCTAACAAACTTGCTAACCATTTATTATATTTCACTTCATCACCATTATTTCGTTTCGGTACGAACATCATAATAGCAGCTATTGTTGCTAACGCTGCATAAACAACATTGACTGTATGTTCCGCTAATACGTTAGCACCAAAACTCCCTATGAAACTTCCTATTAATATACTAGCTCCCATATATACAACTAGCGTTTTATCCATATCATTACTTTTCCGATAGGCCCATGCCCCTGCAAAAGTTGCAAAGAATACTTGCACCGCTGTAATACCACTCACTTCATGTGACGTATAGCCAGTAAATCCTAGCAATACCGGAATGTATAAGATCATCGGATAATTAATGATCGCACCGCCAATTCCAACCATTCCTGATATAAACGATCCGATAAATCCAATTATAAAAAGTAATACGACTAAGCTCATCTTACATCCCCTCCCTTCTAGAAAGAAGATGAATTAAATGAATAAGTTTACATTCCCATCCGAAGCATCTGCTAAATAAGCTCCTACTCCTGCAAACTCTACCCCTTCCATAATCTCTTCCTCTTTTAACCCTAATAAATCTACTGTCATTTGACAAGCGACAAGTTTAATCCCTTGTTCTTTCGCCAAATCGATTAAATCTGGTAAAGGCATCGCATTATGTTTTTTCATAATACCTTTAATCATCTTTGGTCCCATACCGGCAAAATTCATTTTCGATAATCCCATCTTGTCAGCACCACGCGGCATCATCTTTCCAAATACTTTTTCGATGAAAGTTTTCTTTACCTTCACATGCTCATCTTTCCTTAAAGCATTTAATCCCCAAAAAGTATGAAAAATAGTTACCTCTTGATCATACGCCGCTGCACCATTTGCAATAATATAAGCAGCCATTGCTTTATCATAATCTCCGCTAAATAAAACGATTGTTGTTTTCTTCTGTTGTTCCATGTTGTTCTCCCTCCAATTACCTATAGGGGTATATTATTATTTGTAAAAAGGCTCAAATCATTTATCTCTGTACTATACGACTTTACCTTCCCACGCTAACATACCACCTACCATATTGATTGCTTGAAAACCGTAGCTCTCTAAAAATTGAACTGCTCGTGCACTTCTTCCGCCAGAACGACAAACGATAATATACTCTTTCTTTTTATCCAACTCATGCATACGAAACTCCAATAGTCCTAGTGGAATATTACACGCTTCTGGAATTTTCCCTTCGGCTACTTCTTCTACTTCACGTACGTCTACGATATTTACTGCTTCTTTACGTAACAATTTTTCTTCCAATTCTTTTACTGTCATTTCTTTCATTTTAAATTTCCTCCTCACAAACCATTCATACCACCTGAAACATTAATAACTTGCTGAAATCCTAATTTCTTTAATACCTTTGCTGCTTGCTTACTTCTCATCCCGCTCTGACAAATAACAATTACTTCCTTATTTTTATCTAACTGATTTGCCTTACTCGCTAACTCATTTAGGGGAATATTTTGAAATCCTTTCATATGATTCCCTCTATATTCACCTACTGTGCGAACATCGATAAATTGTTTTCCCTTTTTTCCTGCTATACGCTTTAATTCTTTCCCACTTATATTTTGAACACCTTTCACCGGTAAAAAACGTGAAATAACAAACGCTGCAGCTAGTACAATGAAAAGCGTACTTAATATTGTATTCATATAACCAACCTCTCTACATTTATAAACATGCTACGCCTTCTTAATCCAGAATTTCAGCACATCAGCTTCTTCTTCATGCTTTACGATGTCATGACCACCTTTATTTGCCCACGCTGGAATATCCTTAACTGATCCTTTATCCGTTACATGTACTTCTAACACTTCTCCAGTTTGCAAAGTATCCATCGCTTTCTTCGTTCTTACAATCGGCATCGGACATGCTAAACCTTTCGCATCTAATACTTGTTTTACATTCATCATCTATTCCTCCATTTTTTTATTTGTTTATTTCATTATTCATGAACTGCACAACGGTTTGGACCAATCTCCATTTCACGCTCTTCGTCTTGACTTGGATTTAATCGCCCCATATTTGTTTGACGAATTTCTTGATATGCATTCGGTTGAGGTGGTAAATTCTCTGTGACAACTTTACGAAACTCTCCCTCATCCTCAATATTTAATCCTGCATTATACGCAAACAAATCTTTTAATTTAGCACTAACAATACCACTCTCGTCCATTTCACTTATTTTTGAATAATGAGCCGGTAACACAACTAAGTTTTGAGATAATTCTTTATATCGGCTATACAAAGTAGTACGTAAATCACTTACCCAATCTTCAGCTTTCCCAGCAAGGTCTGGACGCCCAATTGAATCTACAAATAAAATATCGCCTGATAATAAATAGGAATCATCTACAATAAATGACGTACTTCCAATCGTATGCCCCGGTGAGTATAATGCGTCAATTTCAATTTTAGTACCCCCCACCGTAATAACAGATCCTTCAACAAGCGGTTTATATGAGAACACAACTTCCTCTGCATCTTTTGGCGGCAACCAATACGTACCACCTACTTTTTTCGCTAACTTACGTCCGCCAGAAATATGGTCTGCATGTAAATGTGTATCCATTACATTCGTAATCGTAACGCCATGCTCTTTCGCAAACTCTTCGTACGCTTCAACTGTTCTTACCGCATCAATAACTGCTGCTTCACCGTTTGAAATAACCATATATGATAAGCAACCTTTTCCAAGACGGTTAAACTGATACATACTTCCGCCATCTTTTAAATCTCCCACTTTTATAGGCTTTACATATTCACTCCAAGCCTTCATACCACCAGATAAATAATAAATATTTTCTAATCCAGCCTCTGTTAATTGCTCTGCCACAAATATAGAAGACCCTTCTTTTGCACATACTACTAAAACATCTTTATCTTTAGGTAGTTCACTGACAATATGATTTACACCATCTAACAAATCAAAATACGGTTTATTTATAGAAGAAATTTGTCTCCCTTCAATTTTCCAATCTTCATAATCCGTTTCATTACGAACATCTAAAATAAACAACTCTCCGAATAAAACTTTCTCTGCAACATCTTTTGCTTGTAATGCTTTAACATTCATCTCATTACCCCCATAGGTATATTTTTATTTAAAAAAATTTTATTTTTCCACATTCCCTTTCCACTCTAACATGCCTGGAATGACATTTTTCACATTTGCATAACCTTTCTCTTTCAACATATGGCAAGCTACATCACTACGGTTACCAGTTCGGCAAACAACATAAATTTGCTTCGTCTGATCTAATTCCGCACTACCAAGTTCGCCTAATGGAACTGAAATAGCCGATGGAATATGACCAAAAGCGAATTCCGCCGCTTCACGAACATCTACTACAATACACTCTTCACCACTTAATACTATCTCTTCCAATTCCGAATTCGTAATTGTATGAGGATATTTCACTATTTCATTCATTTCATGCTCATTTGCTTTTCTAACGTAATGCATCAATACATCACCTTCTTGTTTCGTACCGATATATTGATGACCTACTTTACTCGCCCAACTTTGTATATCTACAGTAGACCCTTTATCTGTTGCCTGAACCTCAATCACTTGCCCTGACGTCAATCCTTCCATCGCCTTCTTCGTCTTTACAATCGGCATCGGACAAGCCAAACCTTTACAATCTAGATTCATATCCACTTTTATACTCATAGTCGATTCCTCCATAATTTATATACATATACCTGTAGGGGTATATTAAAATGTTTTTGAAAATCTGTCAACAATTATGTCTGACAGATTATCGGCTTTTTACAAGTAATTGAACAGCTTCTTTAATTAACTCTTCATTTGAACCATTACCGCTTTCAAACTGCTCACGCAAACATTGCTCTAAATTTGTCCCAACAACAAGTCCAATTGTACGATCTAGTGCAGAACGAGATGCCGTTAACTGTGTAATAACCTCTCGGCAATCTTTTCCTTCTTCCATCATACGAAGTACACCACGAACTTGCCCTTCAATACGTTTCAATCTATTTTTCATATCTTGATTATATTCCATTCTATAATCACCTCATTACCATTATGTCACTATTTATAGCTTATGACAATATATTATACCCTGCAGGGTATTTTGTAAACCCCTATTTTTAATATTTATCTTATATGTTCACAAAACAAGAAGTGCAACCTTACAATATAGGCTTTCATCTTCCACCAAATTTTAAAGTGGAAGATGAAAAAATATTAATATACAACACGTTCTGGTACTACTGTTCCGTATAATTTAAAGCCACCATCTACGTTCTTTACCTTATATCCTTTTTCCATTAACATGCGCGCTGCAACATACCCTCTCATACCAAGTTGGCAAGTAATATATATTTCTTTATCTACCGGCACCTCATCCAAACGATCACGTAATTCATCTAAAGGAATATGAATAGAGCCTTTAATCATTCCTTGTTTGAGTTCATTCGGCTCTCGAACATCAATAAGATATCCACCATTTTCAACGATATGATCTATTTCATGCCATTGTACTGTGTCCACGAAACCATCTACTATATTACTTGCTGCATACCCCACCATGTTTACTGGGTCTTTTGCAGAAGAATATGGCGGGGCATATGATAATTCTAAATCCGGCAAATCGATTACAGTTAAGTTTGCCTTCATTGCCGTTGCGATAACATCAATACGTTTATCTACACCGTCACGCCCTAACACCTGCGCCCCATACATTTTTCCGCTTTCTTTATTAAAAATTAATTTTATTAGCACTGGCGTAGCATTCGGATAATATCCCGCATGCGAATTCGCCTGTACATGTACTACCTCATAGGGTATATTTAATCGTTTTAATATTTTCTCATTTACGCCCGTCGCGGCAACTGTTAAATCAAAAACTTTAGCTACAGAAGTTCCCATCGTACCTTTATATAAAGAATCTGTATGACCATGAATAATATCTGCTAACATGCGACCTTGACGATTAGCTGGCCACGCTAACGGAATCATTGTCTCTGTTTCTGTAACAAAATCTTTCACTTCAATCGCATCACCAATTGCATATATGTGCGGGTCCGACGTTTGAAAACGCTCATCTACCTTTATCGTTCCTCTAACTCCTAGTGCTAACCCTGCATCCTTCGCTAAACTACTCTCTGGTTGCACACCAATTGCTAAAATAATCATATCTGTCTTTATGATTGAACCACTTTTTAACCGTACAACAGTCCCTCGCTCTTCTAATGCATCTACACCATCTTCTAAAACAAGCTCCACATTATGCTTTTTCATATGCTCATGCACATATGCTGCCATTTCATAATCAATTGGTGGCATTACTTGATTTGCCATCTCTACAAGAGTAACATCAATTCCTCGTCCTCTTAAGTTTTCAACCATTTCAACTCCAATAAATCCACCACCAACAACCGTCGCATGACATGGTTTCTTCTCATCAATATACGCTTTAATACGATCTGTATCAGGTACATTTCGTAACGTAAACATCGCCTTCGCTTCTTCAATACCTGGAATAGGTGGAACGATTGGTTTTGCCCCTGGTGAAAGAATTAAAATATCATATTCCTCGTTATACGTTTCATTTGTAGTTACATTCTTTATCGTAATTGTTTTCTCTTCTTTATTAATCTTTACTACTTCACTCAATACACGTATATCTAAATTAAAACGCTTTGACATCCTTTCAACAGTTTGTACTAATAACTTTTGTCTTTCTGTAATAACACCGCCAATGTAGTATGGTAATCCACAATTTGCAAATGAAATATATTCACCGCGCTCCACCATAATAATTTCATCTTCCTCACTTAAACGACGAAGCCTTGCAGCTACTGATGCTCCGCCGGCAACTCCACCTACTACTATAATTTTTCTAGACATATTTCAAACCTCCATCTTGTTTAATTTTCTCAATGTATTACAAACGAAAATCTAATACCCGTATGGGTATATAATAAAATATACAAAAGTCATTTTCAATATATATGGCTTTCTTTCACAAATTTGAAACAAATAAAAAGAACAGACATAGCATTCTATGTCCGTTCTTTTCATCACACATACTTCCGATGCACCATCTTCCCATCATAAGAAAACACAACACCCTTACTCTCCACAATCGACTCCATATGCACCGTTCTTCCCCATAATTGATGAAGATATGGCAGTACTTTTTCTAAATATTTTAAATCGAGCTCGATTCCTTCGTAACTATGTTTAATGTACAATTCTCCATTCTTTAAGTAGTCCCCGTCTTCTACTACTAAGTACGGGAAACCGCCATTTGTACGCATATTTACGAGCTGATCACGCACATGTTCCCACTCTTTATCTATTACTTTATATTCTTTTCCTTGGCGCTGGAATAAGTACATATCTTCTCTCATTACGAGATCTTTGTTTAAGTAGTTTCTTAAGAATGATACATCCCATTCAATTTCGCGTACTTCAAAGATTTTGTCGCGACCAGAACCAGGTTTAACGCCTCTTCGTTTCATTTCTTCTGTCGGGTTGTTGTAGCGCTCTTCAATATCTTCAAACATTTTAATACCGAGGTAGTATGGGTTAATGCTCGTTTTTGACGGCTGAACGACACCTGCATTTAATTTCGCAAATTCGATTGCTTCATCAGATGTTAAGTCCATTTCACGAAGTATACGTTGATGCCAGTATGATGCCCAGCCTTCATTCATAATCTTCGTTTCAAGTTGCGGCCAGAAATATAACATTTCTTCACGCATCATCGTTAATATGTCTCGCTGCCAATCTTCTAGCTCACGGCTATATTCTTCAATAAAGAGAAGTAAGTCTTTCTCTGGTTGCGGCGGAATTTTCTTCTTTTTACGTACATTGGGCCGTTCCCTCTTTTTATTGCGATCATCTAAATTCCATAGGTCATCGTATTGTGAAGCCTTTTTCTTTCCTACTTCTTCCTCTTCTAAGTCATCGATACTCCACGCCAGTTTCGGGCGCATAAGTGACGGATCAATATGTTCTTGAATAGCAAGTACGGCATCCAAAAATGTTTCGACTTCTGCCTTTCCGTACTTATGCTCATATGCTTTCACGCGATCAGCTGTTGCCGCCATACTCTCCACCATATCTCGTTTCGTATTAGAGAAGCGAATATTATTTTTAAAGAAGTCACAGTGTGCTAAAACGTGCGCTACAATTAATTTATTTTGAATTAACGAGTTCGTATCTAATAAAAAGGCATAACATGGATCAGAGTTAATAACGAGTTCGTATATTTTACTAAGACCTAAATCATATTGTAATTTCATTCTGAAAAACTGTTTTCCAAAACTCCAATGTGAAAACCGCGTCGGCATCCCATATGCACCAAATGTATAAATAATTTCCGCTGGACATATTTCATAACGCATCGGATAGAAATCAAGCCCAAATCCAGTCGCAATTTCCGTAATTTCCGCAATCGCATATTGCAGTGCTTTATCGTCACTTGCTCTCATTATTTTCCCTCCTTACACTTTCCCTTAAGAAAGTGTATGATAAGGAACAAGCTTTCATGAGGATTGATTGCATAATAAAAAGACATCCTCATAAAAACGAGAATGTCTCATCTATTAACCTTCAATAATCTCCATCTTCTCCGTAATCGGTGTACGAGCTTTTCCTTCTGGTGCTTTATCGAAATAGCCAAGGTGAAGAATTCCAATGATGCGTTGACCTCTTGTTAAACCAAGTCCTTCTATAAATAATGGATTGTAGTTTAATCCGCCTGATTTCCAAACACAACCTAATCCGCGTTCCCAAGCAAGCAGTTGGAAGTTTTGCATAAATGCACATGTTGCAGCGTAATCTTCGTCGCGTTGAATTTGACGTGGATCTTCATTAATATAAACAACAATTTGTGCAGGCGTGCTTAAAAAACGATCTGATAAAATTTTACCGCGTTTCGCTCTTTCTTCTTCTGTGAAAGAGTTTAATACTGCATCTACTAATTTTTTGCGACCTTCTCCAATGTATAATTTACAATTCCATGGTTCACGGTGTTTATGATTCGGTGCCCACGTTGCGTCGTTTAATAGTTCAATTAATAACTCTTTATCTACAGCTTTATCTGTGAATGTACGTACAGAGCGTCTTTCTTTAATCACATTTGCGATGGAAGTATATGTAGTCATATTTTTCTCTCCCTTATTTTCATCTATATGTATACATTTGTTATTGATATTGATTTTCAATTTCGATTATACCTTAGTTTTTTACTATTAATCAATGTTTTATGTTGGAAAACTTCCAAAAACGTCATTTTATACTGTGAATAAAAAAACTTCATTTGTTCACAAGTATTTCACATTTTATGGAAATGATATGTGTACAGTTTTCCACATTATCCATCTAGGAGGAATTTATATGTACAAAAAAATCGTAGTAAGTATGACTATGGCAGCATTATTATGCGGGATATCTACCTTCCCTGCTTCCGCTACCACGCCAAAAGAAGTAACATTGCACCATTATCATAAGCATATTTCAGAAGAAGAAATGCAGTCGCTCGAAAAACTCGGCTATAACAAACATGAAATTTGGAAAGCTGCTCACATTGCAAGAATGAGTAAAAAAGAAATAAAAGACGTTTTAGCTTACTACAAACAAAATAAATCTTGGGAGAAAACAGCCCAGCATTTCGGTGTAGATCCAAATAAGTTGAAAAAGCATCATATGAATAAAGAGACGAAAAAAGCACTGCTGCAAGAATTAGCAAATATGCAAAAATCTACACCAGACGGCCTAAAACAAAAAATGAAAGATTATAATATCGGATTACGTCAGCTCACAGTATTAACAATCATCTCTCAAAAAAGTAATACCCCTCTCGATGATGTACTGAAAATGAAAAAAGATGGAATGGATATTAAACAAATTGCAGAAAAATTAAATGTAAAAAAAGAAGATATACGAGCAGAAATGATTAAATTAGTGAAGTCTATTAAGGAAAAGAAAACAAATTAATACGCCAAAAAGGAAGAGATTTTCACTACTCTTCCTTTTCTTTATGAACTTTCAATTTTCAAGTATAAATTCCCGTCTTTCCCAAAAACTAACATAAACAAATGATATATGTTAGGGGTGAGAAAATGTTCGGTTTATCATCTAAGAAATCCAAAAAGACTAATACAAAAACAATTTGTTCTATTCCAGAATTTATACATACTATGAAAGAATCTAGCGATTTTGTTTCATATAACGTATTTGAAGATGAAACGTTATGCTTGTTTTATTATAAATCTGTCGTGGAAGCACTTATTATTAAACAGTTTATTTTAACTCCTGTGAAAAAGGAATCTGAACATATTCAAAACATCTCTGACCTATGTAATATTGTCTCTATTGAAGATATTATTACCTCTCCCTCTATTGATGATATTCGTGAGAAATTATTAGGTGGATATATTTTAGTACGCTTAAAAAGCAATTCGAATCCAGATCAATATGCTTTAATTCGCGCCGAAAGTACTGTTTTAGGAACTCGATTATATAACGACACAGAAAATGAGTATAGCGTAATTGGACCTAAAATCGGTTTCGTTGAAAACATTGACACAAATATACACTTATTGCGCCGAAATATTGTAACGGAGCAACTCATTTTCAAAGAAGTTATCGTTGGATCTATGTCAAAAACGAAAGTAGCAGTTGCTTATATCGAAGGGGTTACAAATGAACAATTTATCAATACTGCAATACAACGACTAGAAGACATTGACTTTGATGTCCCATTTGATTCGACTATGATTGAGCAATTTATTAGTGATAATAGCAATTCACCCTTCCCTGTTCTATTACCTACAGAACGATTAGATCGAGCAGTATTTGCATTAATTAACGGGGAAGTTTTAATTTTAACAGATGGCTCTCCATATGCTTTATCGGGACCGACAACGTTACTAGATTTTTTCATTTCACCAGAAGATTATTATTTACCGTGGATGATTGGATCGTTCTTTCGCATGATTCGTTTTTTCGGAGCTATATTTTCTCTTTTTTCCTCCGCTATTTATACAGCGGCTTTAACATATCATTATCAAATGATTCCTGCTGATTTACTAGGACCTATTATTTTCTCGAGAGCGAACGTACCTTTCCCGCCTATTCTAGAAGCACTCTTTTTAGAAATTACAATCGAATTACTTCGTGAAGCGGGAGCACGTTTACCGACAAAAGTTGGACAAACAATTGGTATTGTTGGCGGGATTGTAATTGGGCAAGCATCTGTTGAAGCCGCTCTAACAAGTACGATTTTATTAATTGCAGTTGCTTTATCCGCTCTTGCATCTTTCACAACACCGACTGTAAAAATGTCTTCTACTATTCGGTTGTTACGATTTCCGCTTATTCTTTTAGCTGGTGCATTTGGTGGATTAGGTCTTATCGTCGGGTTTGTATTCATTTTAGCTCATTTAATTAAATTAAAATCACTTGGATCACCTTATTTATTACCTTTATATCCATTTCGTGGTTTAGGTACAGCGGAAGGTTTTCTCCGTTTACCGTTTAGCCAAACTGCACAAAGGCCTTCTTTCCTTAGATCAAAATCTAAATGGCGCTATAACCCAAACAAAGCGAAGCAAAAACGTGATGGTGATAATGAATGAAAAAATTCTTATTGTTCCTTATTATAATCTTTTTTGTTATACAAACTGGCTGTACACAAACGTATGTAGTGGATACGCAACGTATTATTCATGTTGCTGGATTTGACATTACAAAAAACAAAAAATTCCAAGGAACGATTTTATTTCCAGAGTATACACATGGTGTAAAGTCTAAACCAGAAACTCAATCAACATCTGCTCGTTCACTTGAAACAATCGCTTCACGATTAAATGCGAAATCCCCTCACAATGTTGTTGTAGGTCAAATGCGTGTCGTTCTATTTGGAAAAGATTTAGGAGAACAAGGAATGGGGGAGATTATTACTAACTTACAACGTGATCCAAATATCGGGCGTGATGTACAACTAGCAATTGTAGACGGATCAGCTGAAGAGCTTTTAAATTATGGCAAACAAAATGGATCATTATATATTGCTGATTTACTCGAGCAAAATATAAGAAATGAGAACATTCCACAAACTGAATTAAATGTTTTTTTATATAATTACTACTCTTCGGTATGTGATGCCTATGTCCCTTATATTAAGACGGGCGATAACCATTCCGTCGCTGTCAAAGGGCTTGCTTTTTTAAGAGGCGATAAAGTCGTTATGTATACAGATAAAAGACATTCTGTTTTAGCAAAACTGCTAATTAATCCTACAAAAAATGGGCGTTACGAAGCAGCGATAAAAAAGAATAAACATAAAGGTATGGTGGTCATACAAAACTTAGCCGGGAAAAGTAAGTATGAGATTGATCAAACTGGTGACATACCAAAAGTAAAAATCCATTTAAAATTAAATGGATTGATTAAAAATTCTCCTAATTGGATTGATTTAAGAAAGAAAACAAATATCACTTATATAAAAAAACAAATTGAACGAAATGTTGAAAAAGACTGCGAAGAGCTAATAAAACAATTTCAAGAAAAGAGAATTGATCCTTTAGGAGTACGCGATGAAATTAGAAGCCATACGAGAAAATGGAATATAAACCAAATTCGAAATATGTATCCGAATGTAGCTGTGGATATAAATTTGGATATTAACATTGTACAATCTGGAATCGGTGAATAGTGAGGTGAAATAAGCAATGCATACACTAAATAAAACAAAAACTGTCTCTCCATATTTTGCATTTGTTTTATTACATTCTCTTCAAATCGGAATAGGAATTTTAGGGTATCAACGTGTAATTTTAAAAAATGCTGGTTATGATGCTTGGATTTCTCTAATCATAGCAGGCATTGCAACTCATATTGTACTGTTTTGCATGCTAAAAATGTTAGAAAAAGAGGGAGATTTAATTAGCATTCATACAACAAGCTTTGGAAAATGGATTGGTTCTATATTTTCCATAATTTTCACCCTATATTGCTTATTATTTTGCCTGACTGTTCTTCGTACATATATGGAAGTAATACAAGTTTGGATTTTTCCTACCATTAAGCTATGGAAACTAACCTTTATGTTTTTATTAGTGACTTGCTATATTATAAAGGGTGGATTTCGCTCTGTAACCGGAATATGTTTTTGGGGAGTCGTTCTTCCTATTTTCGTTGTATTCTTTTTAATTTATCCAATGAAATATGCACATTTCAGTAACATTTTACCAATTTTTACACATTCACCTTTTGACATGCTTATATCTGCAAAACACTCTGCGTTAGAATTTCTTGGTTTTGAGACAATCTTAATCTTCTATCCATTTATTGAAAAAGGAAAATCCTTAAAAATATGGGCTCATGCAGGTATTGCTTTTAGTACATTAATTTATGTAGTTTTAGCCATCGTATCTTTTATGTATTATAGCGAGGGGCAATTAAATCACACGATTTGGCCTACTTTAACAATGCTAAAAATCATTAAAGTCCCTTTCATTCAACGATTTGAATATATTATTATTTTCGTTTGGTTTTTAATTATTTTGCCAAATCTTTGTTTAACCATTTGGTCATCATGTCAAACGATGAAGCGTTCATTCCATATTCCCTTTAAATTCACATTACCATTTTTTATTTTCATGGTCTTTACAGCTTCCTTATTTTTCACAAATCGTGAAAGTATCAATACATTAAATACGGTACTATCTCAAGCTGGTTTATATATTGTATACGCCTATATCCCAATTCTCTTTCTATTTCATTCACTACGATGGCGTTTCAAAAATCAGTCGAAAAAATCTTCAACCGATACACCATAATCTCTGATACAATTTGAGTAATACATTTGTAAAGGGGACAAGCGTATGAAGAAATATGTATTTTCTTTACTTGCAGTACTGAGTTTAATTCTTGCTGGTTGCGGAGCTACTAGTATAAACGAAAAAAAATCATCTGAATCAAAAGAAGAACATGACCACGCATCGCACACTCAGCAAGCTGACATTCAAGAAAAAACAAAAGGAGTCGACACGCTCCCTACCTTCCTAGACAAGCTTGATCCACAAATGAAAGATATCTACACTGTCGCTGGACAAAATGCAGAGTTATTAGATTGGATTCCATGTTACTGCGGTTGCGGTGAAAGTGTAGGACATAAAAATAATAAAAATTGCTTTATTCGTGAAATTAAAAAGAATGGTGAAGTTGTTTGGGATTCTCACGCAACGACTTGTGTCAATTGCCTAGAAATAGCTGTTGAATCTGCTTCCATGAAACAAAAAGGAAAATCAACGCTGGAAATTCGCAACTATATCGACAATAAATACAAAGAAGGTTACGGTAAGCCAACACCTACGCCAATGCCAAAAGCTTAAAAACGAGGAAATACCTCGTTTTTTCTTTTCATTCACTTTTTTTCTTAACAAATTCTTTCAAGTGTATTTCTCCTTGCTTTTCACACACTATATATAACTCCTCAGTAAGGAGGGTATACAGTGCAAACATATAACGACTATGATAAAGCTCTCTATTACACGTATTGCTGTAATTGGGATAAATTACTCGTTCTTATGGTTCAAACGAACGATCAATTATTTTCTAAGCGTATTGAACATTTTTTACACGCTTATCAATACAGTAAAGAAATGCCAGAAGTTGATAAACAATTGCAGCTCCTATTTCAATATATTGACCACGCATCCCAAAAGTCACATATAGAAGAAGTAGAGCAAATTCAAATGTAAAATATAGCGCTATTCTCATAAAGAGAATAGCGCTTTTTAAAATGTTTATATCAATAAAAGTTTCCCCTTATAAAACTTTTATTGATAAACATATTTTTTCTTTCTTTTCTGTACCACTTCATACTATAATTTAGTATGTAACTATTATAAGAGAGGTATAAAATATGGGACGAGAAAAAAAGCAAGAATATGCTTTACTTACCGCATGGGGAGCTTCTTTTATCGCTACACTAGGAAGTCTTTATTTTTCCGAAATCATGAAATTTGAGCCTTGTGTACTTTGTTGGTATCAACGTATTTTTATGTATCCATTCGTTTTATGGCTTGGTATCGCTGTAGCAAAAAAAGATTATCGCATCGCAAGTTATTCTTTACCAATTGCAAGTATTGGTGCTTGTATTTCTTTATATCACTATGCAATTCAAAAGGTCCCAGCATTTTCAGCAGCTGGAGCAGCTTGCGGCCGTGTACCCTGCACCGGAGAATTTATAAACTGGTTTGGTTTTATTACAATCCCGTTTTTAGCACTTATCGGCTTTATTACAATCGCTGTATGTAGTTTTATTGTAATAAAAAACAAATAAGGAGATGAAACAATGAAAAAAATGCTTATATTTGGTGGTATTATTATCGCCCTGTTTGCAGCCATTTTCGCTGTCACACAAATGGAAGAAAAAAATGCTACTAGCCAAAAAATTGATAATGCTACTGATAGTAAGACAGATGGCCCTGACTACTATACAAATAAAATCTCTCTTTCAGATCTCCAAAAGAATTTAAAAGAGAAAAAAGAAGAAACAGTATACTTTTATCAAACGTCTTGCGTTCATTGTCAAAAGCTATCTCCTGTCGTAGTACCAATGGCTAAAGACTTGAACGTTGATATGAAAGTTATGGATATTGAAAAAATAGATGCTCCTTGGGATGAATATAAAATTAAAGGAACCCCAACAATCATTCACTTTAAAGATGGCAAAGAAGTAAGCCGTATTAGTGGTGAACAACCGAAAGACAAATTAAAAGAATGGCTTGAACAAACGAAAAAATAACGAGAAAAGGAAACTCCTTCTACACATGAAATGGGCGTAAAATCCCAAACTAATGTATAAGGAGGGGGTTTTATGCCAGAAGTAAGATGCTCTGTTTCCAATTGCTCATTTTGGGGACAAGGTAACTTTTGTCAAGCAAGTGCGATTATCGTTCAGCCAGATGCGGATGAAACGGGTCAAACTGAAAATGAATCGTATACAAGTGCAGTTTTAACAAACGAGACACTAGAAAGTTCTGTAGCAACAAGTGTAGAAACTTGTTGTCATACATTTAAGCCAAAATATTAAACATAAAAAGCATACGATTACTCGTATGCTTTTTTACATTCCTCTCCAAAAATCATGCATCATAAAAAAGTACAAAATAACGAGGACAACTGTCCCACATAAAGTAATGCGCCGATATATACTCTTCTCTCCTTCTCTTGCTTTCACAAATGCCCAAATAAATCCGAAGAACAATATTAAATCAACATATGGAACATAAAAAGAAAAGACGAGAAATGCATACAAATACACGATAAATAAACAGGTCGTCACTAAGAAAACTTTAAAAGCAAATTCACTTTTCATAATGGAACCGCCCCCTATCTGTACTGTATTATATTCAGCAAAATACAATAGTTGCAGTTAAACTCAAAGTAGAAATAAGCTACCGTCTATAATACGGTAGCTTATTACGGAACATTATATTTTCGTTTATATATATTACTTAAAACCGAAGAAGGAATTTGCTCATAACGAATTTTTTCTCCAGTTTCATCAACAATATACAAATTGTTTCCTATATAATATAATCCATCTTTTCGTTTTGAATACACCTTATATCTTTCATTCGGCAATACCGTTTTCACTTTCGTTAACTGCCCATTTGGTTCTTGCCAATATATATCGGCACGGTCTACTAACGTAAGCACGCCAATTTGCTCTTCTTTTACTTTACGACCATTCCAGCTTACAACGCGGTAACCAAGCTTATTCGCTTCATATTCAGGGCTCGTATGAAAACGGGAAATGATTACTTTTGTTTGTAATTGGACTCGGTCATATAGCCACTGTATATCTCTGTCATGCATACGGATACAACCATTTGATTCCCTACTTCCAATTGTCCATTCCCGATTTGTCCCGTGAATCGCATATTCATTTTTATCTAGTCCAAGCCATCTCGTACCAAGAGGGTTATTCGGTGCACCACCAGCTATTTTTTTTCGATGGTATTCTTTATTTTTATATTTAGTTATAATACAAAAATCACCTTCAGGCGTAGGGGTACGATCTCTTCCAGTTGTTACGGGGAATGTTTTTGTATAATTTCCATTTTCAAAAAAAGATAATTGGTTTGTCGTAAGATTCACTAATATTAGATGATCTGTGTCAGCAAAGGCACTAACCGGTAGGATGAAAAATAATAGTATGACGAAACATAATTTTTTCATCTATATCTCTCCCCTAGCGCTCACTATAATAAGTGGAATTAACTTTACTTTGCTCTTATAAATGAAAACTATCCATTTACAATAACGCCTCCATTTACATGTATCATCTGCCCAGTAACATAGGATGAATCGCCAGACGCTAAGTATACGTATGCTGGCGCTAATTCATACGGTTGACCAGGTCTTTGCATCGGAACATTGCTCCCAAATTGAGCAACCTTCTTCTCATCAAAGCTTGATGGAATAAGTGGTGTCCAAATTGGCCCGGGCGCAACACCATTTACACGAATCCCTTTTTGTACTAACGACTGAGAAAGTGATCTTGTAAAAGCTACGATTGCTCCTTTCGTTGCGGAATAATCAATTAACGTTTCATTTCCTTCATATGCAACGATAGACGCCGTATTTATAATGACATCCCCTTTCTTTAAATGAGAAAGTGCTGCTTTCGTAACATGAAAATAAGAAAAAATATTAATGCGAAACGTCTTTTCTAGCTGTTCTGCTGTAATATACTCTAGCCCTTGCTGCGGATATTGCTGCGCAACATTATTTACTAAAACATGTAAACTACCTAGCTGCCGGACAGTCTCCTCTACAATATCTTTACAATGTTGTTCATTACTTACATCACCCGGTAACAGCACACACTTTACACCTTCTTGTTCTACACGTTGCTTCGTCTCATTTGCATCTCCATCTTCATCTAAATAAGCAATCGCGATATTTGCTCCCTCTTTTGCAAAAGCGATGGAAACAGCTCGTCCAATCCCGCTATCCCCTCCTGTAATTAATACATTCTTTCCTTTTAATTTTTCGCTTCCTTTATAATTTGGATCTTCAAACTGCGGAAGTGGATTCATTAATGATTCAATACCAGGTTGTTTATTTTGATGTTGCGCAGGCATTGTTACAAAGTTTTTTTGCTGTGGCATAGCTTCTTTCAACTCCTTTTCTTTATAATGCGCACAATAAAGACTGAAATTCACACATCGTTTTACGATTAATATTCGAATTTAAGACACAAAATATGAATTGTTATAAACTTTTTATGCAAAACTATTGCAAAATAGTTAAAAAACGAATATTATATATAACTGTTGTGAAAATTATTCGTAAACAGAAAGGATGTTTATATGTTTAACCTTTCAAAACATAAAACTTCTATTAAAACTGAAATTATGGCAGGTATTATTACCTTCTTAACAATGGCATATATCATTGTCGTAAACCCTGTCATCCTTGGGGATGCAGGAGTTCCATTTGAACAAGCATTTACAGCAACAATTATCGCTGCTGTTGTCGGAACATTATTTATGGCGATCTTTACAAACTTACCAATCGCAATTGCACCAGGTATGGGATTAAATGCTTACTTCTCTTACTCTGTTGTAAAAGCTCATGAAGGCATGACTTTCGCAATTGCATTCTCTGCTGTATTCGTAGCAGGTATGATTTTAATTTTGTTATCATTCACATCTTTCCGTACAAAATTAATGGAAGCAATTCCTGAAAACTTAAAACATGCAATTACTGCTGGTATCGGTCTTTTCATCGCCTTTATCGGTTTACGTTTAACAGGTATCGTTACAAAAAATGAAGCCAACTTAGTTGGACTTGGTGATCTTCACTCTGCTCCAGTACTACTAGCATTAGCTGGACTTGGAATTACAATTGTCCTTATGTCTTTAAATGTAAATGGTGCGCTATTTATCGGCATGCTATTAACTGGTATTATCGCTTTCTTCACAGGACAATTAACATTCTCAAACGGTGTTACATCAATGCCTGGATTACCAGAAGGAATTATCGTTTCAAATCCAATTACTGCTGTATCTGATGTAATTAACTACGGGTTATACGGCGTTGTATTTTCATTCTTCCTTGTTACATTATTCGATACAACAGGTACATTACTTGGTGTAGCTCAGCAAGGTGGATTTATGAAAGATGGAAAGCTTCCAAAAGCTGGACGAGCTCTTCTATCTGACTCATTCTCAGCAACAATCGGTTCTATGTTCGGAACAACACCATCAACAGCTTACATTGAATCATCTGCTGGTGTTGCAGCTGGTGGTCGTACTGGTTTAACAACTGTTACAGTAGCTGTTCTATTCGCACTAGCAGCATTCTTCGGACCATTAGTAAGTGCCGTTTCTGGTGTATCAGCTATTACTGCACCATCATTAATTATCGTTGGTAGTCTTATGATGGGTTCAGTTCGCCACATCAATTGGGACGCATTTGATGAAGCATTCCCAGCATTCTTAGTAATCTTAAGCATGCCACTTACATCAAGTATCGCAACAGGTATTGCACTTGGATTTATTTCTTATCCACTTATGAAAGTGGCAAAAGGACAATTCCGTGCTGTTCACCCACTTGTGTACTTATTCGGAATCTTGTTCGCTTATCAATTGATTTTCTTACCACATTAAAATCCCTCTTTATGAGGGATTTTTTTTATAAAAAATCATTTGACAACACCACAAACTTGTGGAATAATTCAAAATAGTTGAATATTCGATGTCTTATCAAGAGCAGGTGGAGGGATGAGCCCTACGAAGCCCGGCAACCGACCCATTTATGGGCACGGTGCTAATTCTTACAACACGTTGTGTTGAAAGATAAGAGTAATATGATAAGACGTCTTTTCTATATGAAAAGGCGTTTTTTTATTTTCACTCCCTCCCCTCTCTTCTTAGTTTAGGAGGGATTTTTTTATGAAAAAATTGTATTCCATCGTACTCATTGTTCTCTTACTTACATTAACTGCTTGTACAAATGAACAAGATGCTGTCTCTTCACAAAAGCAACAAACTGTGAAAAAGGTGACTACAACAGTAGAAAATCATTTACAAACAGAAATTCCAAACCAAATAAAGAAACCATTAAAAATTGCATTAATTATGCAAATGTCTATTGGAACTTTTTCCTCTCAATATATTGAGGGCGTCAAAAAACAAGTCGAGTTATTTGGCGGTAGTGTACAAGTCTATAATTCTGATAATGATTTAGCAAAAATGGCGGCAAATTTAGATACTGCTATTAATTCAAAAGTGGACGGTATTTTAATAGATCATGGCCGATCTGAAGCGCTAAAATCTGGAGTAGAAAAGGCATTGCAAGCAAATATTCCTGTAGTGGCGTTTGATAATGATCTACGCTTGCCAGGCGTAACGATTATTGATCAAGATGACTATAGTCTTGCATGGAAATCATTAAAAACATTAGCGGAAGATTTGAATGGACAAGGAAATATCGCAGTTGTATGGGTTGGTGGATTCGCTCCAATGGAACGTCGCAATGTTATCATTGATGCTTTTTATAAACGTTATCCAAATATAAAAGAAGTTGCACGATTCGGTACTGCTAGTAATAACACACCGCTTGATACACAAACACAAGTAGAAGCTTTACTAAAAAAATATCCGAAAAAGGGAGATTTACAAGCTATCTTCGCTTCATGGGATGAATTTGCTAAAGGGGCTGTCAAAGCACTCGAACAAGCTGGTCGTACAGATATAAAAGTATACGGCATTGACTTAAGTAATGAAGATTTACAACTCATGCAAAAAGAAAATTCGCCTTGGACTGCTACAGCTGCAACTGATCCAACTGAGATAGGTAAAATTCAAGTACGTTTTTTATATAAAAAAATTGCTGGTGAACAAACTCCAGATATTTATTCGCTAGAACCTTATTTAGTGAAGAAAAATAATTTACCAAAAGAAAATATAACAATGGATCAGTTATCAAAACACATAAATGGTTGGGGAGCTTCAAAAGATGGATATTCCCCTTGGATGAAAAAATTAGAGAAGGAGAAAAACTGATGACATTCTCTCTTCAAAACATTACACATTCTTATCATGTAGCTACACCTGTTCTAGAAGATGTTTCTATTCATATTGAAAAAGGCAAAGTGCACGCTTTACTAGGAATGAACGGCGCAGGAAAAAGTACTTTATTAAAAATAGCAACTGGTGAAATCCAACCAGTTGCTGGCAATATAAAAATCGATAATCAGACTGTTTCCTTTACTTCTCCACGTGATGCAAAAAAGCACGGTATTTCTTTCGTAACACAAGAAGTAGATCACGGACTTATTCCAGGATTATCTGTCTTAGAAAATGTACTAATCGATCAGTTAGCAATGCAAAACCGAGCAATATTCTCAAAATCAAAATTAGTCGCACTCGCGAAACAACACTTACAAACTGTGCAGCTCGATTTAAACGTTTTGGACGACGTTTCAAACTGCTCATTACATGAAAAACAGTTACTTCTTATCGCAAGAGCTTTATCTAACAATACAAATTATCTTTTATTAGATGAGCCAACTTCCTCTCTTGGGCCAAAAGAAGTGGAAACCTTTGGGAAGCTCTTAAAAGATTTAACATCAAAAGGTATTGGCATTATTTTAATTTCTCATCGTCTATCAGAGATTCGAAACTTTGCGGATGATGTAACTGTATTACATAACGGTAAAGTTTCACTTTCTGAAGCTATTACAAAGATTACGGATCAACAAATTGTGGAAGCAATGACTGGAAAACAACTTACACTTCCAATTAATACAGCACCAAAAACCGGAAGAAAAGAATTATTTAAAATACAAGAACTTCAATTACACAAAGGGCATTCTCCCCTTTCTCTCACTGTATGGAAAGGCGAAACTGTCGTGATATATGGATTAATTGGAAGTGGAAAAACAACACTCGCTGAGACCTTATTTGGTGCTCGTCATACGTATCATGCAAAAATAGATGGTCACAACATTACAATTAAAACACCGCGAGATGCAATTAAAGCGAAAATTGCACTTGTACCAGAAGAAAGAAGAAAGCAAGGCGTATTTCTTTCAGAAGACATTATAAGTCACACAAATTTACACCGATCTGGTTGGAGACGAAAACAAACCGAAGTAAATACTGCTACTGCAGCAATTACTTCTTTCGGCATCTCACCAAACGATCCAAAAGCCTTTATTCATTCACTAAGCGGTGGAAATCAACAAAAAGTCTCTATTGCAAAGTGGAACGGATTCAAACCTACTCTATTTCTTTTGGACGAGCCAACTAAAGGTGTAGACATAGCTGCGAAACAAGACATTTTTCAATTCATTCGCAACATTACAGAAAACGGAAGTTCCATAATTTATTTCACAGGGGAACAAGATGAAGCGCTACATATCGCTGATCGCATTCTTATACTGGCAAACGGAGAATTTGTAGGTGAATACTTACCGAACGAACTATCTCCTGAACAGCTTTTACATTTATCTGAAGGGAGTTATTCCATTGAATCTCGTTCATAAAACTAAAAAACTATATTTACCTACTCATCTTTTTTATCAATTTAGTACAATTGCTATCATTATAGGTGTTACAATTTTTTTCTCTATCGTCAATGATTCTTTTTTAACATACAACAATATTAGTGATATTTTACGCTCTATTTCTATCGTAACGTTACTTGCAATTGGTGTTACCTTTACATTAATTGTAGACGGATTTGATTTATCAGTTGGCTCTACCGCTAGTTTAGCAACAATTGCAGCTGCTTCTTGTCTCGTTTTATATCGACAAGAACTATTAGTTACACTGCTTATCCCTATTCTTTGTGGACTGTTAATTGGATTATGTAATGCACTACTCGTTATCCGAATTAAACTACCAGATTTACTAGCTACACTAAGTATCATGTATATCGTTAATGGACTACACTTAACATTTTCAAAAGGATCTTCCATTTATGAAGGAATGTCTGGGGCTAAAGGACATTTTATTCCATCCTTTTTATTTATCGGTCAAGGTTCTGTGCTAGGAATTCCAGTCCCTGTCATTATCATGCTTATCGTCGTTCTGATTGCATATTTATTTTTAGAAAAAACAACGTACGGTCGTTTCTTTTATATGACAGGTGGGAACCGAGAAGCTGCTAGACTAGCTGGTATTCCTACTGATCGTTACCGTGTATATGCTTATATGATTAGCGGTTTACTTGCATCTATAGGTGGTATTATTCTATGTAGCCGTGTGGGAACAGGACAAGTTTCAGCTGGCGCTCCATTATTAATGGATGCCGTTGCAGCTGCCTATATCGGTTACGCAATGTTCGGCGCCCAGAAACCAAATATAGTTGGAACATTCCTAGGCTCCGTATTAATCGGAATTATATTAAATGGCCTCACAATGATGAACGTCCCTTATTATGCACAGGATATAATTAAGGGGAGTATTTTAATTACAGCTTTAGCCTTTTCATTTATTAAAAAGAATCGTAAATAAAAAAGTAGCGCATCAAATTTCGATGCGCTACTTTCCTTTTGCAACAATCAAACGAACTACTTTCAATGCAAAAAGTAAAAGACTGTTCACTATCGCTGCAATCCCCAAAGTGACCGCTATCATCAGCTCTCCCATTCCATTATTCAACACAAACATAACAGAAGAAATGAAAGCCAAAATAAGCAATATGAACGTTGGTATATATTTAATAACAGGCTTCTTATATGATTTTTTTGAAAGAAGAAACGTAATTAACAACGTCATAATGATCACAAAATATACTATAAATAAGAAAACCATACGAAAGCCTCCACTATTCCTAAACTATGAAAAATATAAAAGGAGTTAAAAATTATTAATATTTTTCATTCATTTGTAATTCTTTACTATACTTTTGAATGCAAACTGACAAAATAACCATTACCATCCCTATACTGAACCCAATAATCTGATCCAGTAGTATGTCATCATGAATGAACCAGCGCAATAAAAATACACCGCCAAAAATAAGCAACATAGTAAATCCAGTATGTCTAAGCTCTTTATATACATTTTCCACCTGTATCACCACTCCATATACTTTTATCCATATTACACCACATATCCATCCAGCAAACGTATTGTCCTCTCGCAGTATGCAGCTACCTTTTGATCATGTGTAACAACTAGCACCGTTTTTCCTTGTTTATGAACCTCTTTTAAAATGCTCATAATTTTCTCTCCGTTTTCTTGATCGAGAGCACCAGTCGGTTCATCAGCAAGTATAATTTTTGTATCTTGTGCTAATGCCCTCGCTATCGCTGTCCTTTGCTGTTCTCCTCCAGATAATTCGTGAGGATAATTATTAATATGTCTCTCCAGCCCTACCATCTCAAGCATTTCTTTTGATATTTGTATACGTTTCTTATGAGAAATTTTTCTATATATAAGCGGGAGCATTACATTTTCAATCACTGTATAATCATCTAGTAGCGAAAAGTTTTGAAACACAAATCCAACTTCCTTATTTCTATACTTATGATAGTTTGACTTTAATTTACTCGTATCCATGCCATCTAAAAAATACTTTCCAGTAGAGGGGTTATCAATTAAGCCAATAATATTAAGTAAGGTTGATTTCCCTGAACCAGATGGTCCCATAATGGCTATCATTTCGCCTTTTTCTATTGTAAGATTAATATCTTTTAAAGCACTAAAATTACTCTTTCCGTATCCCTTAGCCACATTTGCGAGCTGAATCATCTATAACACCTCTTTCATATATGTATTTTTTATTTTTAGTACATTGAAATAAATGATTGCATATATAACAAGGATCATTACAAGTGATAAAGCACCTATAACAACCAATGATTCTATAGAGACTTTTAACGTTCCAAAGAAAGATAATATACTATTTTCTAGCCCTTTCTGAATTTCAATTACTCCGCTATTCTCCCATTGAAAATACATAATTCCTATACATATAGATAAAACGAATAACAACATATACTCAATAACAAACGGGAGACATAGTTGAAAAGTACTTGCTCCTAATGCTGATTTAATAGAAATATTTTTACGTTCCATATAAAGCGTGGCCATTGATGTTAATAAAATAGATATAAATGAAAAAGATAAGACTGTACCGCTTAATAATAAGGGATATGACATATTATCAATACCTTGCTTTTCATTTTCTAATAATTTATCCGGAATAGAAAGAAAAGAAATAAAAAATGCCATAAGAAGAATGACTGAAAACAGTTTATTGTTTTTTATATTTTTAAAAGCTAAATACATGTCTCTGCTCCTTTTAGATAAGAAGGAGATGATAAACATCCCCTTCTCCTTATCCAAATATTTATAAAGACAACTGTTTAATGCTTTTTACCACTGTAATCGTAAGTTACCATTACTATCAAAAGTACCTTTGTGTGTATCTTCTTGATAGTCATTATTCTCATTAGCATAATGCTCAGAGTATAGTCCTTTTGCACCAAAGGCGTTATATGCACCATTACTCACAGTTGCGTTTAATGCTCTTCCAGATTCATGGGATCCTAATTTGTCTGAAGCGCTTTCAATATATGAATTATTTCCATTTGATTTAATAAAAGAAATTGCTACTGAACAACGAGATGCATTTTGATTCGTAGTAGTTTGAGCTCTGTAAGATAGTAGGTTACCGCTTTTGTGACCGCTTAGAGTTGGATAGAATGCACTTGTTGAGATTGATGTTGCTAATATTACTAAAGTCGTAATTGAAAAGACTTTTCCTTTCATTAACAATCACCTCATAAATTTAATAGTTTAGTAGCGCTACATCATCATAATATCCTTCAAATAAATTCTCCTCAATAAGAAACCCGATGTTTTACAAACTCTTTAAACACTTAAACATTAATACATTTTTAAAAAAGTAACGTATAAGTGGCAATATAAAAAGACTGCGGAGAAATTCTTCTCCACAGCCTCATACTTATTTTTGTAAAAACGACTGTAAATCTGCAAACTGTCTCTTTGCATCTTCATAGCCTTGCTCATATAAATTTTGTAGTTTTGCCGTATCTTTTTCCATACGATCTACTTGAAGTTGTACTTCTGGACGAATAACAAATAAGTTCCCCGCTTGCTCTTCTTTTTCAATGTAGTGAAGTGTTTCATTATATACTTCATAACGATTTAACATCGTATTAACAAGGTTCGGATATTTTTTATAAGCTTTCGCTGCCACCCATCCAAACTTTGATTTTTTCTTAGCATAACCATGATTTCTCGTTAAAATAACGACTGATTTTTCAAATCCATCTTCTTGCGCTTTACGAACTGGAATCGGATCAGAAATTCCTCCATCTAATAACTGCTTACCACGGTAATTTACTACAGGTGCAATGAAAGGTAATGAACTAGATGCTTGTAATAAATTTAGTGCATCATCATTTGTTCCCTCTTTTTCAAAATAAACAGACTGTCCTGTTTCACAATCTGTTGTGCCTACAAGGAAACGCTCTGGACTATTAAAGTATGTTTCAAAATCAAACGGTACATGCTTTTCTGGAATTTCATGAAAAATGAACTCCATATCAAACAATTGGCGTTTTCTCCATAAATTTTTATACGATAAATATTTCGGATGTGATGCATAATCAATATTTACTGTTTTATTTCTATTTCTTTGTCTGGAAAGATACGACGCTGCATGACAAGCACCAGCTGATACACCGATTACATATGGAAAATATAAATCTTGTTCCATAAAATATTCTAATATCCCCCCCGTATATACACCACGCATACCGCCGCCTTCTAATACTAATCCCGTATTTTCAAGCATGTTATTCTCTCCTCTTTATATATTGACTCTTTAATTATTCACTATGTTAAGTATCTGTTTCTATTATATATGAGTTCTTTTAGAAATTATATTCAAAAGACTTGAAAAAAAGGAGTTTTTTCTTCCAATTATATTTCCAAATGTTTGGAGACATCCTTTATAAACCTTTGAATAAAACCTTGCTCTTCTTCCGTATATCCATCTAACAATAACAGCCACTTTTCTTCAGCTTGTTTATGCAATTTATCATGAGCTTTATATATTTCATTTCCGCTTTCCGTTAAGCGGAAGAAAATTTCTTTTTGATTATCTAACATTTGCATCTTCTCAACGAATTGCTTTTGAAACAACTTTGTACAAATTTTAGAGATTGCGCCCTTCGTCATTCCCATTTCTGTCGTAATAGCAGTCACATTCATCAGAGTATTTTTTCCAATACACTCGATAACATGTAATTCAGATAAAGACATACCACTTATACCTGTTTCACGAAGAAACTTCTCATTTTGCCCTTTCGAATGTTCTTCTTTTTTATGCAAAAGTGTACGAATGTCCGAAAGTATTTCCACTTGTTTCATTGTACGTTCCAATCCGTTCGCCCCCTAGGTTTCCAAAGAAACAATTTAACTATATACCATTTTAAAATCATTTTTTCATATTTACAAGTGAGAAAATCATGTTAAAATAAATTTAGTTTCCAAGGAAACTAAATAACAAGGAGGTTAACATAATGAAAAAAAACAAACTACATTTCATTTTATATGTCGTCTGTATGAGTGCCTTACTCGGTTCCTTCGCTCAAAATATTTACACACCTATCTTGCCTATGATTCAAGCTTCTTTTCACACTTCTCTTTATCTAGTAAATTTAACAGTTTCACTATTCACATTCGTTCTTGCAATTATGCAGCTCATATACGGACCTTTAATTGATACAAAGGGGAGAAAATATGTCCTTATCCCTAGTTTAATCATTAGTACAATTGGTTCAATCGGATGTGCTTTTTCGGCGAACGTTTATTTATTTCTATTTTTCAGGGCTGTTCAAGCTATAGGAATAGCCGCTATCCCTGTAGTTGCAGCAACGATTATTGGTGATTTATTTAAAGGAAAAGAACGCGGAGAAGCGATGAGCCTGTATCAAATGTTACTTGCTCTCGCACCTGCAATTGGTCCTCTTATAGGTGGTTATCTCGGCAGTATAAATGGCCATTTATACGTATTTTTATTTTTATCTACACTTGGCATTCTCTTATTAATTATAAATATTTCACTACTTCCAGAAACAAAACCAACTGTAAGTAAGCAACCGCAAGCAAAAAAGAGTTATTGGTTTATCTTAAAAAATAAAACTGGATTTTCTATTACTCTTATTGGCTTCATTCAATTTTGTATTTACTTTTGCTTCCTCGTTTTTTTACCAAGCATTTTAACAAATTCATTTCACTTAACTGCAAGTAAAATTGGTCTTATATTTGTACCGATGTCCCTTTCTATTATGTTAGGAAGTTATTGCTACAAGCTTTTGCAAAAACGCCTCACAACAAAGCAAGCTTTATTCATCACTAGTTTCTTCAATACTATATGTGTCACTTTATTCTCTTTCACATATAGCATCAATATCTCATTCATCATTATCGTTACATCTTTATACGGTTTTAGTATGGGACTTTCTATGCCAACTCACACTACTTTATTAACGGAAGAATTCGTACAAGAACGCGCAACTGCTATCGGTATGTACAACTTTATTCGCTATCTCGGTATGGGCACAGGGCCACTTGTAGGTGGATTTCTTGTATTTAATCAAAATTACTTTTGGATTTTCTTCCTAGGTGCAATTACATTTCTATTTATCATTTTATGCGCAATGAAAATACTACGTTTTCAGGCTGTACAAAAAGCAAAATAGAGACCTATAGATGGTCTCTATTCTAAACTCTTTGATCTGCAACGATATGAATATCAATATACTTCGTTTGCCTCATAATTTCATTTACAATTGAACCTTTTCGTATTTCTTCCCAACGTGTTCTTGCCGATTGTCCGAGTAGAATTTGCGTTACTTGTAGTCTTTTCGCAACTTCAATAATAACATCCGCTGGCTTTCTTCCTTTTGCCTCTTCTAAAACAAAACTCGCATCAAATTGATTCGTTAGCAACTTCCACTCTTCAATCGTTTGCTTTTTCCCTGCTGCAAGAGACTCTATATTTTCTCTTTCAACATTTAATACATACAATTCAGCGTTTAACCGATCCGCCATGCGCCATCCCCGTCTTATTAACTTCTCTGCTGTTGAACTGTATTGTACACAAACGAGAATTTTTTCTTTCACGCCAATCGGTTCTATAACGGTTTGACTAATTTTCTCGTCCATATCATCGGCAACTTCCCGAAGTGATAATTCTCTTAGTGCCCCTAAATTATTAAGCGTGAAGAAATTTTGTAAGCTTTGCTCTATTTTTTCTTCTTTATATATCTTCCCGTCTATTAATCTCTTCCTTAATACCTCGGGCGTTGCATCAACAAGCTGAATTTCATTTGCTTTTTGTAAAATGAAATCTGGAATACGTTCTCGCACTTTGACATTCGTAATTTGAGCTACAATATCATGAACGCTTTCTAAATGTTGAATATTAAATGCTGATAAGACGGATATACCGGCATCTAGCAATTCCTGTACATCCATATAACGTTTCTTATTTTTAGATCCAGGAATATTACTATGCGCGAGTTCATCCACAACAACGACTTGCGGTGCACGTTTTATAATTCCTTCCACATCGAGTTCATAAAATACTTTCCCTTTATACTCTATTTCTTTTAAAGGAACTTTTTCTAAATCAGCAATTGCGTCTTCCGTCTCTTTTCTCCCGTGCGTTTCAATTAAACCAATTACAATATCCGTACCATCCTTTTTCATCTCTCTGGCATCAAAGAGCATTTTATAACTTTTTCCTACTCCTGGAGCCGCTCCTACATATAGCTTTAACTTCCCGCGGTTTTGCTGACGAATATATTCTAAATACTCTTCTGGTGTTCGCCTTTGAAAAGTTGGTTTATAGTCATCCGCATACAAAACACTCACAACCTTTCTTTCGAAACAACGCTACCTCAATCCGTTAGATTGAGGTAGCACTGTTACTATTTCAGTAGTTTCTGTAATTCTAAATTTAACTTTAAAACGTTTACGCGGTTCTCTCCAAATAAGCCAAGTGCCGCACCTTCCGTTTGATCTTTAATCAATTGATCTAACGTTTCTTTCGGAATTTTCGTTATTTTTGAGATACGCTCTACCTGTACAGAAGCTGCATTCGGACTAATATCAGGATCAAGCCCTGAACCTGAATTCGTCACTAAATCAATCGGTACTTCTGTAACTGGAACAGTGGGGTTTTGTTTCTTCCACTCCTCAATACTTTTCTCTACTCGTTTCTCTAAATCTGGATTAGACGGTGCATAGTTATTAGACCCTGATGCTTCTGCTTTATATTCAATACTAGAAACACGCCCATGAAAATAACGTGGATCCGTGAAATTTTGACCAATTAATTTAGAACCAATCACTTCATCTTTATCATTATATATTAGACTTCCATCCGCATTATCCTTCATCACTGCTTGTGCAATACCAGTAACAACAAGCGGGTATACAAGGCCGCACAACACTAAAAATGTAAAAGTAATACGGATGATTGGTGATAGTATACTTTGTTTCTTCGCCATCTCTTTCCCCTCTTCCTTATATAAACAAGCCGACAATTATATCAATTACTTTAATTCCAATGAACGGTACAATCACTCCACCAAGCCCATAAATAAGTAGGTTTCGGCCCAGTAGTGCATTCGAACTCATCGGTTTATATGCGATACCTTTCATCGCCAATGGAATAAGTAACGGAATAATAACTGCATTAAATATTAATGCTGATAAAATTGCTGACAGTGGTGATGTTAATTTCATAATGTTTAATGCTTCCATTTGCGGAATCGCAAGTGTAAACATCGCTGGAATGATAGCGAAATATTTCGCGATATCATTCGCAATACTAAACGTCGTTAACGCACCACGCGTCATTAACAATTGCTTACCGATTCCTACAACCTCAATAATTTTTGTCGGGTTCGAATCTAAATCAATCATATTTGCTGCTTCTTTCGCAGCTGTCGTCCCACTATTCATCGCTAATCCAACGTCAGCTTGCGCTAGTGCCGGAGCATCATTTGTACCATCACCTGTCATCGCTACAAGTTTCCCTTTATCTTGCTCTGCTTTAATAACCGCAATTTTATCTTCTGGTTTACACTCGGCAACGAATTCATCTACCCCTGCTTCTTTTGCAATGGTTGCTGCTGTTAATGGGTTATCACCCGTACACATAACTGTTTTAATCCCCATTTGGCGCAATTGTTCAAAACGTTCACGCATACCTGGTTTGACTGTATCCTTTAAATAAATTAAACCGTAAATACGACTATCCACTGCAACGACAAGGGGTGTTCCGCCCTCTTTTGAAATGAAATCTGCTTTTTGATTTACATCTTTCGGAATCGTTCCGCCTTGTGACCTAACCCATTCAATAACGGCACCGACAGCACCTTTTCTCACTTTCGTTCCATCCTGTAAATCGACACCACTCATTCTCGTTTCTGCTTTAAATGGAACAAATTCACCTTGTTCTGCAAGTGCTCTATCATATAATAGAGCTTTCGTTTTTACATATTCGATAACAGATCGGCCTTCTGGTGTTTCATCTAAGACTGAACTAATCGCAGCCCATTTTCCTACTTGCTCAATCGTTTCATTCCCTACAGGAAGTAGTGTATGTGCCATCCGGTTCCCGAAAGTAATCGTACCTGTTTTATCTAAAATGATTGTATTAATATCACCCGCAGCTTCTACTGCTTTACCCGACATTGCTAACACATTAAACTTTGTCACGCGGTCCATTCCAGCAATACCAATCGCTGATAATAACCCACCAATTGTCGTTGGAATTAAACAAACTAACAACGCAACAAGTACAGCTGTATCAATTTGAAATCCTAAATAGTTCGTAAAGATTGGTAACGTCACAACTACTATTAAGAAAATAAGAGTTAAGCTCGTTAATACTGTATTTAAAGCAATTTCATTCGGCGTTTTTTGACGAGCAGCCCCTTCTACTAACGAAATCATTTTATCAATAAAGGATTCACCTGGATTACTCGTAATGACAATCGTAATTTCATCACTGACGACCATCGTACCACCTGTTACGGAACAAAAATCACCGCCCGCTTCTTTTATAACAGGAGCGGATTCACCTGTAATCGCAGATTCATCAACAGACGCTAATCCTTTTATAACTTCCCCATCACTTGGAATCATTTCTCCTTGTTTTACAATAACAACATCACCTTTTCTCAGATCAGTTGCTGAAACTTGAACAATATCTCCATTTTCTTTTACAACATTTGCAAACACATCTTTCTTCGATTGTTTTAAAGAATCGGCTTGCGCTTTCCCCCGTCCTTCCGCTAACGCTTCTGCAAAGTTAGCAAATAAAACTGTAAATAAGAGAATGAGAGAAACTGTTATATTAAACCATCCTGGTACACTGCTAGAATGACTTGGAAGAAAAGATAAAATGAACGTAATGATAAATCCAATTTCTACAACAAACATAATTGGATTCTTTATCATGACTTTCGGGTTCAATTTCGCAAAGGATTGCTTCATTGCGTGTTTCACAATATCACGATCCATCGTTTTTGCTTGTCTAACTTCATCTTCTACAGCATGTATTTGTGACTCATTTACTCTTTTTTCTTTTACTACTACCGGTCTCATCATTTACCCTCCATTACTTCAATGTAAGAAATTCTGCAATTGGGCCAAGTACTAACATCGGGAAAAATGTTAACGCACCGACAATTACAATCGTTCCGATAAAAATACCACCAAATAAACTATTATCCGTACGGAATGTCCCGACTGTTTCTGGTACTACCGTCTTTTCTTTCAATGAAGCTGCAACAGCTAGCATCGTAATTAAACTGAAATAGCGGCCTAAAAACATAACTAAACCAGTTGTAATATTCCAAAATGGTGTATTATCCGCTAACCCTTCAAATCCAGATCCGTTATTCGCAGCTGACGATGTATATTCATATACCACTTGCGTTAAACCGTGGAAACCGGAATGAGAAATGGCATCCGTTCCTAAACTTGTTGAAAGAGCTAATGCTGAAAATCCTAAAATAAGCAGTGGATGAAATAGTATTGTTACCGCAATTAATTTCATTTCTTTACCTTCAATTTTCTTACCTAAAAACTCCGGCGTCCGTCCAACCATCAATCCAGATATAAAGACTGCGATAATCGCATACATAATAATGTTCACAAAGCCAGCTCCAACGCCGCCGTATACTGTATTTAACATCATATTTACAAGTGGTACTAACCCGCCAATTGGTGTTAACGTATCGTGCATCGTATTAACGGCTCCCGTTTCAGCAGCTGTCGTTACTGTTGCGTATAGTGAAGAAAATACCGTTCCAAATCGTACCTCTTTTCCTTCTGTACTTCCTTGTACATGTTCAATACCCATTCCATTTAACGCTGGATTCCCATGTAATTCAGATGTCGTAATCGTTATAAATCCTAGTAAAAAGACCATGAACAATGATACGAAAAGGATACGTCCTTGCTTTTTATTGCCTACCATTCGTCCGTACGTAAATGGAAGTGCTGTTGGCAGTAGCATCATAAGCATCATTTGCAAAATATTACTCATTTGCCCTGGATTTTCAAAAGGGTGCGTAGAGTTTGCTCCGAAAAACCCACCACCGTTATTTCCAAGTTCCTTAATGGACACGAATGATGCAACAGGCCCACGTAAAATACTTTGTTTCGCGCCATCAATCGTTTGTGCGGTAACGGCACCGTCTAACGTTTGTGGTACACCAAGTGCGACAAAGACTAGTGCCGCAATAAATGCGATAGGAAGAAATACTCTCGTTAAAGCTCTCGTAAAATCAACGAAAAAGTTACCGAGCTCTTTTCCAGCGAGCCCTCTTATAAATGCCATAACGAGTGCTAACGTCGTTGCCGGTGCTGCAAACATTAAAAATGTAATTCCGATTAATTGTGCTAAATAAGATAAACCATTTTCACCGCTATAATGCTGTAAGTTTGTATCAGCCATAAAACTAATTGCTGTATTAAAGGCGAGCGTAGGCTCCATTCCTTCAATGTGTGCTGGATTTAATGGCAATACTCCTTGTAGTCTGAAAATGAAATATACGACAACAATCATAAATCCATTTAATAAAACTAATGACAACGCGTACTGTTTCCACGTTTGATTGTATTCTTTTACACCCGTAATTTTAAAAATAAGTTTTTCAAAAGGCCCGAATACTTTATCTAGCTTTTTACTCCCTTGAAAGGCTTTCTCTAAATAAATTCCCGTTGGCTTTGCCACAAGAATAAACAACAGCATTGTAATAACAACTGCGACCCAGATCATAATGAATGACTCCCCCTAATTAAAACTTTTCCGGATTTAATAATGCATACACTAAGTACACCGTAATTGCTCCAACAATAACCGATAAGGCAATCGTCATGATTGCTTCCCTTCTTTCACAACTTTATCTGACCAACTTGCAAGACTTGCCATCGATGCAACTAACACAACAAAAATCCCGATCATTACAACATCTAGCATAGATACCCTCTCCTTTTGTAAAAATTTACCATCAATTAATCAAAAAAAGAACACTAAGCTCTACTTAGTGTTCGAAATGAACAACACAAAGTAAACCTCCTCTCTAAACGCTTACGAGGTTAGCTGTCGGATTCGGGCCTAAAGAGTAGCCCTACTTTCAAAACTGAAAGATTCACCCCAAGTGACGATGCACAAAATTGGTTCCCCCGCTCCATTTCTGGAACTCAGCGATTTTAGGTTTTTTTGGAAATTTCATGAATGATTTATGAGAGTAAATATACTCCTCTATATTTCACTTGTAAAGAGGAAAATTACTGAAAATAAGAAAATATCTATCTATTTAAACGCTTACATTAAGTATTATTAATATCCTCTCATCTATTTTCTCGTCTTTTCTTTCTTTTTCACAGAAATGATCTTTTAAATACGAAATAAAAAGAGCGAATGACATGAAGTGCATAGCTTGTTGCACTTCGCATTCGCTCTTTTTTCATTCACTATTTATTCCCCTCGTAAAAAAGCACCTAAATTTCTCCCACGAATATAAACTTGTGACAATTCTGCATGTAGCTGCTCATATTCGATAACATCTGTTTTTAAGTATAAAGCGTCTTTCGATGGCAATATAATATAGGGCCTTGGAAAAATAGGGTCAAGCACCACCAATTCTTGAACTCGCTCTACCGATACCGCCCAACGATTCGCTATATCTCCTACTAACAACACTTTCATCTTCATTTCCCCCGCCCTATTCAAAAAATAAAAAAGAAATATTATCACAATTCGTAAACACGACAAATGTAGCTCCTATTATTTCATAGAGCCTCGCTGGATATCGTTTATTCCTTGTAACAACAGTAATAGGCGCTTGAAAAGAAAAGCGAATGTGTTCTGTAAAGAAGCTAACGATTGGAAGCTCATCACCTAGTAAAATCACCTTTTTAATACACTCACAAATACTAGTAAAATCCTGCTCCTTACTACAACTATACGTCCAATCAAATCCACAATCCCTAACTTCATCCGCTATTTCTTCATTTGCTGTAAAAATGATTAACTCATGTTGAAATGCTACTAAATCTCTTAAACTATTTACCTTGCTTTCTTCTCCAACACAAATAAGTGTTAGTTCCATGTACCTCATCCTCCTTAGCATAAAAGAAATCAAACATAGATTGATATTCCCCTATACTAATCAGATCGATGAAGTGATGTATCCATCATGGCACCGTCCTCTCTCAAGACGCTTACGAAGTTAGCTGTCGGATTCGGACTTTGAGAGTAGCCCTACTTTCAAAATTGAAAGATTCACCCCTAGTGACACTGCACAAATTGGTTCCTCCGCTCCTTATATTTGGACTCAGCGTATTACAAAAAATGTATTCTGGCTGATATATTACTCCTGTATTTGGAAAAAGTAAACAGAAAAAAAGCCAGTTAACAAACTGGCTTCTCATGTCTTTATACACGTGTATTATTCATCTTATATGCAAAATGATTCGTCGGTCCATGACCGCTTCCAATATTCAACGGCTCTTCAATTGCTATACTAATAAATCGTTTTGCTTCTTGAACTGCCTCTTCAATGGAGTAGCCTTTCGCAAGTCCTGCTGTAACCGCTGAAGCAAATGTGCACCCGCTTCCGTGCGTTTGCTTTGAAGGAATTCGTTCACTTCTAAATTCGATAAACGTTTCTCCATCAAAGAGTAAATCAATTACTTCATTACCTTGATATTCTGCATGTCCGCCTTTCATAAGCACGTATTTCGCACCTAATTCATGCAGTACTTTCGCAGCTTCCTTACTATCTTCAACATTATGAATCTCCATCCCAGTTAACACTTCTGCCTCAGGAACATTCGGTGTTACAACTGTTGCTACTGGTAATAAATATTCTTTTAATGCTTGTACTGCTTCTTGTTGTAATAATGATGCACCACCCTTAGCAATCATAACAGGGTCTAGTACAATATTATTCCAGCCAAATTTATTAATATGTTCTGCTACAATTTGAATTATTTCACCGCTAAATAACATTCCTAGTTTCACAGCATCAGGTGTTAAATCTGTACCAATTGAATTCAACTGTTCCGTAATCCCTTCTAACGGAACTGGATATACCCCTTGAACGCCAAGCGTATTTTGAGCAGTAATTGCCGTAATAGCCGTCATCCCATACACACCAAGTTCTTGGAATGTTTTTAAATCTGCTTGAATGCCGGCACCGCCGCCACTATCAGATCCTGCAATTGTTAAAGCTTTATTTACTTTCATTCCACTCATCCTTTTCTATCCAAAATAGCGATGATAAATTGTTTTTGCTTCGCTTATATCTTTCGTTCCATGTACAAGTACACGTCCATCTTTAAAAGCAACTAATCTCTTTTCTTCCACAGAAAATGATAATAAATATGGATTTACATTTAAATCATTTACACGATCATTCAGCAATTCTTTGTATCGTTCAAAATCCATTTCTTCTTTATGAGGTGGTCTAATTTGAACTGTATTTCTCCCGCATAAAACTGCTGTTTTCGATGTGTTTTCTTTATTTAAATACGGGTATATCGCATTCTCTCCACACGAAGGACAATTATGCTTACGAAGCTTTTGCACATTCATACATGAATATTCATTCTTCCATACATCAAACGACACAAGTCCATCTCGAAGCGATTCATAATCTTCCACCAACAGTTTCATAGCTTCCGTTACTTGATGAGAAACGACGAGAGATACAGCAGGAGATATAATGCCCGCTGTATCACATGTCGCTCCGCCAAGCGGAATCGATTGTAATAAACAAGATAAACATGGCGTTTTACTTGGAAGAATTGTGTAAGAAAGGCCGTAACTCCCTACACATGCTCCGTAAATCCATGGAATAGAATATTTTTGCGCTATATCATTTACGATAAAACGTGTTTCGAAATTATCAGTTGCATCAATAATTACATTAACGTTTGTAACGAGTTCTTCTAATTCTTCAGCTGTTACGTCTTGAACGAGAGCTTCTATCCTTACTTCACGATTGATCTCTTCTAGACGTTTTTTTGCCGCTACAGCCTTCGGAAGGTTATTTTCTACATCACTCTCTGCATACAATTGCTGCCTTTGTAAATTACTCCAATCGACATAATCCCGGTCAACAATCGTTACTGTGCCAACACCAGCTCTTACAAACATCTCCGCATTTGCACTACCTAATGCACCTGCACCGATAATGAGCACATGCTTTTCTCTTATCTTTCGTTGTCCTTCTTCTCCAATTGGAAAAAATAATTCTTGGCGAGAATATCGATTATTCAACTACGCTCATTCCTTCTAAAGGACTACTTGCTGTCGCACAACGTTTACGTGCAATACGACCCGCTTCAAAGCCAATGCGCCCTGCCTCGATACCTAATTTCATTGCATATGCCATCTTAATTGGATCTTTTGCTCCCGACACAGCAGTATTTAATAACACACCATCCGCTCCTAATTCCATCGCAAACGCCGCATCAGCTGGGCTACCGATACCAGCATCAACGATAACTGGTACTGTCGCTTGTTCGATAATGAAGCTTAAATTTAACGGATTTACAATACCAAGCCCTGAACCGATTGGTGATGCTCCTGGCATAATTGCATGCACACCCAGTTCTTGTAATTTACGTGCTAATACAACATCATCAGATGTATACGGAAGAACGATAAACCCTTCTTCTAGTAACATTTCAGATGCCTTTAACGTTTCTACTGGATCAGGTAATAACGTTTTATCATCACCAATAACTTCTACTTTAATCATGTCGCAAAGCCCCGAAGCTTTTGCTAATTTTGCAATACGAACCGCTTCTTCGGCATTTTTTGCTCCAGCTGTATTCGGTAATAACTTATATTTTTTTACATCAAGTTTCTCTAATAAATTAGGCTGCTTTGCATCAAATATATCCATACGACGTACTGCGAACGTTAAAACCTCCGCCTCAGATACATCAATTGCCTTTTGCTGCACATCAAAATCAGGGAATTTTCCTGTTCCTAATAAAAGTCTAGAATGAAATGAAAATGGTCCAATGTTTAACATAATCAACCGCCTCCTACGAAAGTTACAATCTCAATTTGGTCTCCATCAAAAACAGATGTATCTGCATGATCATCTTTTTGTAAAATATCTTTATTACGCTCTACTACAACAATTCTGTTTTCTAACTCTAAATGTGTAAGTAGCTCAGCTACTGTTTTTACACTCTCTGGCACTTCAATTTGATTACCATTAATTTTCAAATTCAAACTTCCAGCCCCTTTCTAAACTGTTTTAGAAAGCAATGAATCTAGCAAGTGATTCTCCTGCTTTCCTTCTATTAAATCCGCCATATACTGACCAGAAACAGGACTTAATAAAATACCGTTTCGATAATGCCCAGTACAAGCATATAAACCTTTTATTTCTTCATGCTCTCCCATATAAGGAGCTTCGTGATTCGATTGTGGTCTTAATCCTGCCCATGTGCTTTCCCACTCTGCTTCTTTTAAAGCTGGCAATATTGTATATGCGCGCTCTAATATAGAAGTAATACTTTCTGGCTGCACAGTTTTATTAAACGTATGAGGCTTCATCGTCGCTCCAATTACGTAACGTCCGCCGCGCTTTGGTGCAATGTAAAATCTTTCTTGAAAAATAGGCGCCTTTATAAGTGGTTTTCTACTTTTTACCGCTACTACTTCTCCTTTAACTGGATATGTACCCCATTCACGGTGAAAATGACGCAGTAACTTCGTACTCCATGAACCACCCGCAATAACAACCTTCTCACATGTGATAATCCCTTCGCTCGTCACAATCCCAGTCACTTTATTATTTTCAATACGAATATCGAATACTTCTGTCTGTTCATATATATCAGCACCCGAAAATGATGCAGAATGTGCGAATGCTTTCGTAAGCTCCGGTGCAATAACATGACCATCTTTCGGATAATATACAGCACCTATAATTGACTCAGAAAGAAATGGTTCTTTCTCTCGTAAACGATCTCCCGTTAGAAAGTAAGAATCTTCACCTGTTTTCTGCTGCCAATCCATAATGTGAAGAATTCTTTCCTTCTCCTCTTCATTTTGGGCAATACGATAAATGCCTTTCTCTTCATACCCAATATCGATACCTGTTTTTTCACGTAAAACTGCTGCAAGTTGTGGAAATATAGCACGGCTTTCTCTAGCAAGTTCAAATAGTGGGTCATATGCATCCCATTCTGCCTGAACTCCAAGTAAACCAGCGGCTGCTTTCGAGGCTTCAGATGCAATTCTTTGCTTCTCTACAATCGCTACTTTATGTCCTCTTTCTGCTAGAAAATGTGCAACTGAACTACCAATTACACCACCGCCAATTATCGCTACATCATACTTCTTACACATGTTTTTCCGCCCACTTTCTTATTGATTCCTTATAAGATTTCGCTTTGCTATACGGGTTACTACTGCTTATAATCCCAGACATAACAGCAATACCACTGACGCCGTTAGTCAGAACATCCCTAGTGTTTTCCGTGGTGATTCCTCCAATTGCTGTAATTGGTATGGATAAACACTTTGCAATGTCTGAAACTTCTTCAAGCCCTCTCGCTGGCACACCTTTTTTACAATCCGTCGGAAATACATGACCATAGACGAGTGAATCCGCTCCATTCTTAAATGCATCGATCGCCTCTTCTAAAGAATGCACAGAATAACCAACATGCAAATAAGAGAACTTTTCTTTCACTGACCTTACATTTGCACTTCGATATCCTAGCTGCACACGTGGAATGTTTAATAAAATAGCAATATCAATTCGATCATTTATCACTATTTTTGATGCCGGAAAGCCTTTCTTCAAAAGACTTTCCACACCTTCATACAATTCCTTCGTACTTTTCTCACGCTCACGAATATGCAAATAATCAATCTCACTCTCAATTTGCATCGCTACATTCACCAACTCTTCGAATGTCATGTGGCCATTTGAGATTACATGAAGCTCATTTTTCATATTCATTCGCCTACTTTAAAATGTTTTCGAATAATTCATCGGCCGGAATGATTTCTTTCGTCATTCCTTTATCCTTCAGCCATTTATTTTGTTTCTCCCATGATTCTTTTGAATCCGATAAGAATGGCTCATCTTTCGTTTCCATCTTCTCTAATAAAATTTTCATACTTTCTTTTTCAACTTCTGGTACAAGTGGGAAGTTTTCTTTTTCTTGATGATTTAATAAAATATTTAATGCTTCATCTGGATTTTTCTTCATAAAATCATAGCCTTTTTTCGTACCACGTAAGAAGGCTTGTAACGCTTCTTTATCTTTTTTCAACGTTTTATCACCTGTTACAAATACAAGTTCATGATAATTTGGTACACCGTAATCAGCTGGATTAAAGTATGCTGGTTCATGGCCTTCATGACGCATAACAGGTACTTCATGGTTAATGTATGCCCCTGTTACCGCATCCACTTTTTTCGTAATTAGTGCCGGTACTAAATCAAAGCCAACATCGACTACTTTCACTGTATCTGGATTGCCACCAGCTTCTTTTACCATCGTTTTTAAATACATCTCACTTAAAGGTGTTCCAGAATATCCAACTGTTTTCCCCTCTAAATCTTTCGGCGATTGAATGCCTGCTGATTTCAGCGATACAACATGATTTAATGGTGAACGTACGACCGCTCCAATTGATTTCACTGGAATTTGTTCATTAGCTTTTGCCATGACAACATCTGGCTGATAATATAAGCCCACTGTTACTTTTCCTGCAGCTGCTAAAGTTAATGGGTCAGTCGGATTGGAAGGGAATTTAATATTCACCTTTACTCCCTCTTCTTTAAAGTAGCCTTTTTCTATTGCCGCATAAATAAAGCTATGTACCGCATTTGGGTACCAATCAAGCATGACCGTTATTTCTTTGTCTTTTTTACTCTTATCTGATGCTGAATTACTAGAACATCCAGCAATCATTGCAACTAATAATGTAAACACAAAGATGCGTTTTAAAAATTTCATGAATGCTTCCTCCAACTAATGAATTTCTTTTCTAATACCGAAATAAGTATGACGAAGAAAATAGCTAGTAATGATAACAATACAATGGGTGCAAATACACCCGCTCCGTCTAACTGCGTCATCATTCTTTTACTGAAATACCCTAGCCCAGCTTGTGCACCGAGCCATTCACCAATTGCTGCCCCAATCACACTAAGCGGAACTGCAATTTTTAAAGCTGAGAAAAAATAAGGCAGAGCAGACGGCAATTTTAATTTAAGAAAAACATCTTTTTTCGTTGCCCCGTACGTAACTAAAAGCTCTTCCCATTCTTTTTTCGTACTGCGTAGTCCATCATACGTATTGACCGCAATTGGGAAAAACGTAATTAAAACCGTAACAACAACCTTACTCCAGATCGTATATCCAAACCATAAAACGAAAAGCGGAGCAAGCGCTGTAATAGGAATCGTTTGTGAAGCAACTAATAGTGGATAAAATGCTCTCTCCATCCAATTACTCGCATTCATTAACATCGCTAGCCCTACCCCAAGTACGATAGAAATAGCCACCCCTATTAAAACAACGTATAATGTTGCCGGCAAATGAACTGTGAATAATATATCTTTTAGTTTCCATATCTTCATTACAATGGCAGACGGTGACGGTAAAATGTACATTTCATCTACGATTCTTGCGCCTACTTCCCAAAAGGCAAGTAAAATGCTAGAAAGTGTAAGAGCAGGTAATAGCTCCTTCAACCGCTTCATCATACGAGTACCTGCCTTTGTAACATACTAAGAAGCTCATCTTTAAGTGCTAACACTTCAGGCTCATATAAATCTTTTCTTGTTCGATTATGATCAAGTGGTACAACCCTCTCAGTTAAAGTAGTTATCGGTTGCTGCTCTACTACTAAAATTCGATTAGAAAGAAACAACGCTTCTTCCACATCGTGAGTGATAAATAAAATTGTTTTTTCCCACTCTTTCCATTGTTCAAACAGCCATTCTTGCAAAGATGCCTTCGTTAAAGCATCCAACGCGCTAAACGGTTCATCTAACAACAATATCTCCCCGCCTGTTAATAAAGTTCGAATGAAAGATACGCGTTGCCTCATACCACCAGATAAATCTTTCGGATATTTTGTCTCATATCCTTGTAAGCCAAATTTATGTAACAGTTCCTTTGCCTTTATTTGTGCTTCTTTCTTCTGTACACCTTGGCATTCTAGCGGCAAGGCCGCATTCTCAATAATCGTTCTCCATGGCAGGAGCATATCTTTTTGGGGCATATACCCTACAGGATGGCTCTTTGTTTCTGTCAACTCTATCTGTCCAGTACTCGCTTCTTCTAAACCTGTAATAAGGCGAAATAAAGTACTTTTCCCACATCCACTCGGTCCGATAATACTTACAAACTCTTTATCTTGTATAGAAGCATTTAATTCATTGATGATTGGTTTCTCATCATAATGAAAAGAAACATTATGAAACTGTAGTATGTTCTTGCTCCTCAAATCCCCACATCTCCTTACGATAGGACATATCCCAGAATAAATATTCAAATCGACTGGAATATAGGAAAATCTCCTCTAATCGATCTAGCTCTTTTTCAGACTTTCCAACTGCCATTTCATTTAATAAATCTATTAACCAAATACAAAGGTTACCGTATTCTTCAGAACTATATCCTTGAATCCACTCTCCAAAGAACTCATGATCTCTTGCTCCAGGAATATCATTTAAACGCTTTCCAATTTCCCAATAGCTCCACATACATGGAAGAAGTGCTGCTATTAATTCCGCAAGTGTGCCGTTTTGAGATACAGACATCATGTAATTTGTATAAGCTAAATTTTTAGCAGATGGTTTTGCTGACTCTATCTCCTCTATAGAAATTCCAAGCCTTTTTGCATACTGTTTATGAATCGTCATTTCTCCATTTAATATTCCATCAATTTGTTCAGCGAATTTCCCCATTACTTGTGGATTCGTTGCCTTTACAACACCAATCGCATATAGCTTTGCATAATCTAACAAATATAAATAATCTTGAATAATGTAATACTGAAACTTATCTTTTTCTAACGTACCATCCCCCATACCTACTACAAACGGATGATTATGACTCATCTCCCAAACTGGTTGTACAGTTTCTAATAATCTATCGCAAAATTTCATTTCCCTATCCCCTTCCGGTATGTGTATATAAATAAAAAACCACTTCTAAATAAGAAGTGGTTACAGCAAATAAAATTATAATTTATTCGTTGCTCCACTTCCCTTCGCTAGTATTACCTAGATCAGGTGTTATAAGGGTTAAGGATTATTCCTCTCTCAGCACAACAAGCACCCCTAGTGGTTTCAATATGAAATTTTCAAATAAAAAAGCCCCGTTTCTATACGCAAAGAAACGGGGACTCATTATTAGTGTCCGAATTGCTTCCCTACGCTAGCATAATCTAGATCAGGTAATGAAAAGGATCAAAGGCTTACGGCCTACTCTCAGCTGGCAACACCAGCTCTCCTAGCAAACTATGAAATTAACACTGTCAGTATAACATCGTAATAAGACATCATCAACTGTTTTAATTTTCTCAATTGTCAACAAAATAACGAAACTATATAATACTTATATTCTATCTTAGAAATTTTAATCCCAATTAATTGGATAAAAAGGAATTATTATCCTCAAAAAATTTATTTTTATATTGATTTCATATTACATTTATGTGAATACACCCACTATATTATATCTTTATACTATAATAAAATTACAACTATACAACTAGAGGAGGTCTCTATTATATGAATATGAAAGCTACTGCTTTAACAGCAACTACTATCGCAATTGCCTCTTTACTTCCTTCTATGGGAGAAACAAATGTACAAACAGCCAACGCTGAACAATTATCTAATGTGAAAATTGGATATGTCAAAGTCGATCAAGTAGCCTTACATACAAAAGATAACGCAAATAGCTCATCAATTGATACAATTCGCTTTAATACGAAAGTAAACATACTTGAAACAACAAATGGTTGGTATAAAGTATCTGTTAATAATAAAGTCGGTTATGTACAAAAAGATGCTATTCTACTAAAAAACAAACTTCAATCTAATAATCAATACATTGTTAATGCCAATGCATTAAACGTTCGTTCTGAACCTAATTTAGAATCTTCAATTTTAGATGTATTACCAAATGGGAAATTCGTTACCATTCAAGAAGAACAAGGCGAGTGGTATAAAATTTTACATAATGGCAAAACAGGTTACGTACAAAAAGCGTTCGTGTCTAATGGTTCACAGCCTTTAGTAAAAGGCATCACAGTTCAAAATAATACGAAATACACAGTTGCAACACCTAAACTTAATGTACGTAGCAACGCTAGTACAAATAGTGCACTACTTGGTTCATTACAAAATGGTACACAAATACAAGTAGTGGAAACTGTGGGAACTTGGTATAAAATTCGTTTTGGCACAGGATACGGATACGTGGCAAAACATTATGTGATGCAAAATCAAACACAATCACAAGCTCAAACAGCTCAACCTACTTCCATTCCAGCTGTGTTCAAATTCCCTACTCAAGGAAGAATTAGCTCAACCTTTGATATACGCTGGGAACAAATGCATTATGGTATAGATATCGCAGCTCAAGGTAATGTCTCTATCCAGGCGGCAGCTGCAGGTAAAGTTGTGAAATCATATTATTCAGCTAGCTATGGCAATGTTGTGTTCATCTCCCATCAAATAAACGGGAAATTATATACAACAGTCTATGCTCACATGAAAGATCGCACTGTACAAGTTGGTGATCAAGTACAAGCTGGACAATTAGTAGGTCATATGGGAAACACAGGTCATTCATACGGGCAACATCTTCATTTTGAATTACACAATGGAGAATGGAATTTTGAAAAAACAAATGCAGTAAACCCACTGCCATATTTAGTTAGGTAAATTGTATGCCACGCAATATCAATATACCTCTCTTAATTGAATACTTAGCCTTTTTAGGTTTAATCTGTTGTTTAATCATTTACAATACAAACACTGTATTTTTATCTATTATCATTGCTTTTGTTGCTTTAGAAATTATGATGGAAGCCTTTCAAGTGCAACTAAAACAAAAAATTGCCCATATTTATAATGCCATCTTTCTATTAGGTGCCCTAATAACAAATATTATTAGTAATGGTTTTTATTTATCTACCGTATTTCCTGTATTCTTTATGGCTGTTTTATTATTCATAGCTAGGTACATTCATGTTCCTAAAAACAAGAAACACGAACAAGAAGCTTAGTAAGAGGAGACACTGTGTACCGATCTTTCAAAGATAATCCGCTAAAATATATATTAAATTTATATAAAAAAACAAATACTTTTTTTGGTATACAAGGAAGCAATACGTCACAATTTCTCCTTTATGGAATGTTATTGCTCGTCTTAATTGCGTTCTCCTTGTTTTACTAATAAAAAAAGGATCTCACATAAACTTGAGATCCTTTTTAATTTATATAGAAAATGCTCTTTATCCGCAAGCATATTTTTCATAAATAAAGCTAAGATTATATTTTTTCTCTAAGCTCATTCTTTGTTCATCATCACACCAATAGAACAGAATGTCATGAATCGTTGCATAACGTTTATTTTTAAGAAATAGTTTAAAGAATGATGGTAAACAATCATGTAATTGTATAAATATATAATTGCGTAATATTTCTTCTTTATATTCAATGCCCTTACAAATATACAGTAATTCTTCACAATAATATGCATGTTGTGGAACTTGAATCATTTCGAAAAATGGCACATATGATAATAACTTCCCGATAAAATGATTATATCGATCCATTATTCCTATCGTCATATGCTCCATCATTTCTTTCATTACATATAAATAATCATCTACATGAGTAGTTTTCAATGGATCTAATCGATCTGAAATTTGAGAAAGTACAGCTCTTTGACAAGCTAACACCGCTTGACTAGGTCCATAGTACGATAGGAAGTCTGTACACTTACGATATTTTCGTAATAAGTCATGTGTATATAAGTCATACACAAAAGTATTACAATACATTGCTAGACTCATCATATCACTATTTAATTGCTCTTTTGATAGAGATTTAGCTCTCTTACACATATAAAAGAATGTAAATTCTAATACTTCTTTATGGGATAATAGATGTTTACAGTCTGTTACACATTTCTCATTAAATTTAACTCTATCCCAAATTTCTACATCCTCATCAGTTAATTCACCAATACGATATTTAATAATTAAATAGTTTAAAGCAACCGCCTGTGTCAAAAGATCCCACGTTTCATATTCCAATGAAGTGTGAACAAACTCAGCAAGTCCTTGATTCACCATAAAAGTATTCGCTTCTTCATACCAACCGATTTCTTGACATAAGCGAAGAATGCGTACTAAAGTTGGAATTTCATCTTTATGGAACTGTGGTAAATTTTTTGCTTTATTCATTCCATATACAATAAATGCAGCTAAATTTTCTTCTTTATAAAATTCTTTTTCTTTCCACACTAATATAGTTCGTTCTTTTCCTTCACCTTTTGGATGACAAGGTACAAGTAAAGAAAATAATTCAGCGAAATTATTTGGTTCTATATATGTATCTGTAACCAAATTCCAATTTGGATCGCGCTGTATAGCCCTCATATAATTCCCCTTCCCTTTTATCTACATAGGAAATATTAATCCGTTATTACATCATTAACAATAAATATTGCTATATTCGAAATCTTACATAATACTTATATCTATCAGTATATCATTTTTTCTCTTATTTAAAATTAAGAATGACAAATTTAAATAAACTGTCGAAATTACTACCTATATACTTATTATATAATGGCTCAGATACATCATGCTAACATATTAGTTTAACCCTATATACTAGAACAATGTATCTGATTTTTATACGTAACTTATTCCACTAATTAAAGTCGCACTTCATTCTGTATGCTGCTCCGATATTTCACTTAAAGCAAATCCCGCTTGATCATCTGCCGATTCTCTTATAGCTAAATCTCCTAGTGCCAGCATTCCAACGAGTTGACCACTCTCAACTACTGGTAATCGTCTAATTTGATACTGTGCCATTAACTCTGTAGCCTTTTCAATAGAATCATCTGGAGAAACTGAAACAATGTTTGTTGTCATTACATTCGTAATTTTATTAGATCCAGGATGTTTTTCAGCAATCCCCCGAACAACTAAATCTCGATCCGTAACAAGACCAACAACTTGCTCATTTTCAACAACCGGTATCAATCCAATCGATTCTTCTTTCATCTTTACAGCGGCCTCATATACATTGTCTAACGGTGTACACTGTACAATATGAGTGCTCATCAAGTCTCTCACTCGTGTCATTTGTATCTCCTCCTTTTTATACATACCATAGCTTTTCCTAAATCCCTTTATTTATTTCAGGAAAATCAGTCGATAAAGGAGGATTCTACAAAATAAAAAAGAGTCAGCAATATGCTGACTCTTTTTTTATGACCCGTACGGGATTCGAACCCGTGTTACCGCCGTGAAAGGGCGGTGTCTTAACCACTTGACCAACGGGCCATGGCTCCGCAGGTAGGACTCGAACCTACGACCGATCGGTTAACAGCCGATAGCTCTACCACTGAGCTACTGCGGAATAATATATGGTGGGCCTAAATGGACTCGAACCATCGACCTCACGCTTATCAGGCGTGCGCTCTAACCAGCTGAGCTATAGGCCCATATACTTACAGGGGCAGTAGGAATCGAACCCACACTGGAGGTTTTGGAGACCTCAGTTCTACCTTTAAACTATGCCCCTAAAGGATGCCGACTAGAGGACTTGAACCCCCAACCTACTGATTACAAGTCAGTTGCTCTACCAATTGAGCTAAGTCGGCATAAAAAAAATGGTGGCTCGGGACGGAATCGAACCGCCGACACGAGGATTTTCAGTCCTCTGCTCTACCGACTGAGCTACCGAGCCAACATAAATGGCGGTCCCGACCGGGGTCGAACCGGCGATCTCCTGCGTGACAGGCAGGCATGTTAACCACTACACCACGGGACCATTTGGTTGCGGGGACAGGATTTGAACCTGCGACCTTCGGGTTATGAGCCCGACGAGCTACCGTGCTGCTCCACCCCGCGATAATACTATTTATATAATTTATATGGTGGAGGATGACGGGATCGAACCGCCGACCCCCTGCTTGTAAGGCAGGTGCTCTCCCAGCTGAGCTAATCCTCCAAAGTGGTGACCCGTACGGGATTCGAACCCGTGTTACCGCCGTGAAAGGGCGGTGTCTTAACCACTTGACCAACGGGCCAAATATTATAAATCCTATGGCGGAGAGCAAGGGATTCGAACCCTTGATACGCTTGTGACGTATACACGATTTCCAATCGTGCTCCTTCGGCCAGCTCGGACAGCTCTCCAATGGCTCCGCAGGTAGGAATCGAACCTACGACCGATCGGTTAACAGCCGATAGCTCTACCGCTGAGCTACTGCGGAATAATATTGCCTGGCAACGTCCTACTCTCACAGGGACAAGGTCCCAACTACCATCGGCGCTAGAGAGCTTAACTTCCGTGTTCGGTATGGGAACGGGTGTGACCTCTCTGCCATCATTACCAGACTGTATTCATTTAAGACAAGAATTATTGTAACTTATTTAACTTTTAAAGTCAACAAGTTTTTTATATTCTTTCAAAACTAGATAACATTTGCTTCATATTATATGGTTAAGTCCTCGATCTATTAGTATTCGTCAGCTCCACATGTCACCATGCTTCCACCTCGAACCTATCAACCTGATCATCTTTCAGGGATCTTACTAGCTTACGCTATGGGAAATCTCATCTTGAGGGGGGCTTCATGCTTAGATGCTTTCAGCACTTATCCCTTCCGCACATAGCTACCCAGCTATGCCCTTGGCAGAACAACTGGTACACCAGCGGTGCGTCCATCCCGGTCCTCTCGTACTAAGGACAGCTCCTCTCAAATTTCCTACGCCCACGACGGATAGGGACCGAACTGTCTCACGACGTTCTGAACCCAGCTCGCGTACCGCTTTAATGGGCGAACAGCCCAACCCTTGGGACCGACTACAGCCCCAGGATGCGATGAGCCGACATCGAGGTGCCAAACCTCCCCGTCGATGTGGACTCTTGGGGGAGATAAGCCTGTTATCCCCGGGGTAGCTTTTATCCGTTGAGCGATGGCCCTTCCATGCGGAACCACCGGATCACTAAGCCCGACTTTCGTCCCTGCTCGACTTGTAGGTCTCGCAGTCAAGCTCCCTTATGCCTTTGCACTCTACGAATGATTTCCAACCATTCTGAGGGAACCTTTGGGCGCCTCCGTTACACTTTAGGAGGCGACCGCCCCAGTCAAACTGCCCACCTGACACTGTCTCCCGGGTCGATAAGACCCGTAGGTTAGAATTTCAATACAGTCAGGGCGGTATCCCACCAGCGCCTCCACCGAAGCTAGCGCTCCGGTTTCAATGGCTCCCGCCTATCCTGTACAAACTGTACCAAAATTCAATATCAGGCTACAGTAAAGCTCCACGGGGTCTTTCCGTCCTGTCGCGGGTAACCTGCATCTTCACAGGTACTATAATTTCACCGAGTCTCTGGTTGAGACAGTGCCCAAATCGTTACACCTTTCGTGCGGGTCGGAACTTACCCGACAAGGAATTTCGCTACCTTAGGACCGTTATAGTTACGGCCGCCGTTTACTGGGGCTTCAGTTCAGAGCTTCGCTTACGCTAACCCCTCTCCTTAACCTTCCAGCACCGGGCAGGTGTCACCCCCTATACTTCGCCTTACGGCTTCGCAGAGAGCTGTGTTTTTGCTAAACAGTCGCTTGGGCCTATTCACTGC